>NZ_CP011502.1:2707309-3014619 GCF_001509405.1 Aeromicrobium erythreum | reverse complement strand
TGAGCGAGCGCAGTGCCGCCTGCGCCGCCCAGTAGCCCGACATGCCGTGCGCACCAGCGCCTGGAGGAGTGGCGGCCGAGCAGAGGAAGACGCCGTCGGCTCCGGTCGCGTACGGGTGGAGGGTGACGCGAGGGCGGAACACGAGCTGCAGCGGGTCGTTCGCGCCCGACACGATGTCGCCGCCGACGTAGTTCGCGTTCTTCCGCGACATCTGCGTCGTGCTGCAGACGGCCGTGGCGCGGATGCGGTCGCGGAACCCGGGCGCGAAGCGCTCGACCTGCGCGACGATCGCGTCGGCCGCGTCGCCGGTGTAGCCCGCCGGCACGTGCGCGTACGTGTAGAACGGGTGAAGGTCGCCGACGGAGCGGGTCGGGTCGGCCACGTACTGCTGCGCCGCCAGCACGAACGGCCGCGCCGGCACCTCGCTCGCGGCGTTCGCCCCGCCCGGCGAGAGCCTGCTGTACACCGGCATCAAGAGCTACGTGCTCGACATGTCGCAGGCGCTCGACATGGAGCTCAAGCCGCACGGCGTCCACGTCACGGCGCTCTGCCCGGGCTTCACCCGCAGCGAGTTCCACGCGACGATGGGCAGCGCCGAGGCCGCCAACCGGCTCCCGGCCCTCCTCTGGCAGGAGGCCGACGCCGTCGCCCGCGAGGGCTGGGCGGCCGTCGAGTCGGGCAAGCCCGTGTGCGTCCCGGGCCGCGTGAACAAGGTGCTCTCCCACGCCATGCGTCCGGTGCCGTTCCGCCTGCAGTACCTGATGGGGCGGTCGCTGAACCCGTTCAAGCACTGACCCCGTGCCGGCGCGCCCGGTGAGGGTGGGTGCGGCCTGACCGGGCCGTTCGCGACAAGAGGATCCTCGCGGGGCGGACAGGGTCGGCCTTCGCGGTGGACGCGAAGGAAAAATCCTGGAATTGCAGGTCGTTTGAGCCGTCAAAGTGTTGATGTTCGAACACCCGTTCGGTATCATGGAGGCATGTCCAGCACCGCACTCGCCGCCCGGCTTGAGGCCGTCGCGGCTGAGCTGCGTGCGTACCCGACGAGCACCGACGCGTTGCGGCTGCTGCAGGGACTCTCCAACGCGATCGACGCGGAGAAGGTGGCGCTGGTCGCGGAGATCGACGAGCATCGGGACTTCGAGGCCGAGGGTTGCTCGAGCCTGAAGAACTGGCTGCGCGACCAGCTCCACCTCGACGGCAAGCAGGCGGGCCAGCTGGTCCGCTCCGGCCGGACGCTGCGCGACATGCCCGACCTGGAGTCACTCGCCGTCGAGGGTGCCGTGTCCCTGGACCACGTCGACGCGTTCGGCTACGCCGCCCGCCACATCGACCCGATGGTCGTCGAACACTCGATGGACTGGATGCTGCGTCTGGCCGAGCGGGCCGAGCCCGTCCAGATCCGCAAGGCCGTCAAGAAGCTTCGCGCCACCGCCCACCCCGACGACCTCGACGAGGCTTGGATCAAAGGCATGGACCGCCACGACCTCAAGGTCTCCGTCGTCGGCGACGGCGTGGCCGTCACCGGGTTCCTGCCCTTCGACACCGGCACCAAGCTCAAGACCGTCCTGCAGTCCCTGTCCGCACCCACCTGCGCCGAGGACGACCGACCCGTCAGCATCCGCCGGGTCACGGCGCTGGACGCCCTGCTGTCCTCGGTACTCGCCTCCGGCCTGCCCCAGGACAAGGGCGTGCGCCCCCACATCACCCTCACCGCTGACCTCACCGACCTCGCCCAGGACGCGAGCACCGCGACCGGCGAGCTCGCGGGCTTCGGCACCATCGGCCCCACGCAGCTGCAGCAGATGCTCTGCGACAGCGACATCACCCCGATCCTGACCGCCGGCAAGCACACCGTCCTCGACGTCGGCCGCACCCACCGCCTCGCCACACCCCACCAACGCAAGGCCGTCGTCAACCGACAAGGTGGCACCTGCGCCGGACCCGGCTGCCACGGACCTGTGGTCCACGTCCACCACATCGAGTACTGGTCCGACGGGGGCCCCACCGACCTCGCCAACCTCATCGGGCTCTGTCCGAGATGTCACGCAGCGGTGCACCAGGGGTTCTTCACCATCGACCCCGACACGCACCAGACCCACCGCACCCTGCGCACCCGACGCACCAACGCCCGTCGCACCCGAGCCGGCTGACCTCGACGGCACTCAGCCGGGTGGCACGACGAGAGACGTGTTGCTCGAACGGTGGTGGCGGTGCGCAGCCAGCTCGCCGGGGCTTACTCGATCACCTCGACGTCGAGACGGCCCGCGCGGACGATGATCTTGAAGCTCAGGAAGTCGAGGAGGAACGTCCGCCACCCGTCCCACCGGAGCTCGCACAGCTCGTCGTTCGGGTCGTCGGGGGAGTAGCTCGCCTCGGTCGTCCAGTCGGTCACCACCGCGTCGACGAATCGCACCCGCGTCGACGGGCCGTCGTCCGACGACGGGGGCAGCACCAGCGTCAGGGTCGGGACGGGGACGAAGGTGTAGGCGAAGTGCTCGATGCGGAGGTGGTGGGTGTACGGCTGGCTGCCGTCGGGCAGGAGGAGGTCGGCCAGGTCGCCGCTGGCCGCAGCGTCCGCCAGCGACCCTGGTTCCACACCGGTGACCTCGGTGCGGGGGAGCGCGGGCTGTGCTGGACCTGACGAGCGCGGCGCAGGCCAACCCACCAGGCCGGGCGGGTAGCCGATCTCACCGCGGGGACCGACCCAGAACCGCAGCGGTGGGACGTACGTCGGGTTCCGGCGCGCGCGCCGGCGAGCTCTCCTGGACATGTGTCGACCTCGTTCACGAGATGAAGGCGAGCGACAGACAACCGCGCGCCGTCCCCTCGGCCGAGGCAACCGACCAGGATGGCCGCGTCCGAGTCGTCTTGTCAATGACGGCAGCTGTCCTGCAACGGCACGAGGTGCTCGACGTGGCGAGCGTCGGGTCCAGTGGGTGCGACGCAGGCCGGGTCAGCCCTAGCCTTCGGTCATGGACCGACTGGGCGTGCGGACGAGTCGCGTCGCACTCCTCGACGGCGACCAGCGTTCGCGACAGGACGGGTCGGCGACGGCAGTCCTGGAGTGGACGATCAACGGCGTCCCGCTCCGCAAGATCGTCGACAACCCCACCTCGACGACGCCCCTGTACGCCGCGGCGGACGAGGACCAGCGGCGCGAGCTGCTGCTGCGTCTGCGGGGCGACCGCACGGATCTGCCGACGTTCGTCCCGCGCTTCGAACGCACCCGGCTCGACCGGCTGCTCGGGCGGAGGGGGACTCCGTGGGCCCCCTTCGGGCCCGCGTTCGAGGACGGTCGCGTCGTGCTCCTCGAGTGCCCCTGCGGGGACCTGGACTGCGGAGCGCTGACGACCGAGGTCGTCGTCGCTGACGATGCGGTCGAGTGGCGTGAGATCGGCTGGCAGGTCACGTACGAGCCGTTCGCCGGTTACAACGCCGAGGTCTGGTCCGCCCGCTTCGACCGCTCCCAGTACGTCGCAGTGATCGACGACGTCCTCGCCATGGACTGGTCGCAGGTGCAGTGATTCCGTCCGCGACGTCCGCGGCGCGGGAAGGTGCCCGGCTCGAGCTGGGCGTTGAGCAGGTGCTCGTCGGCGGAGTTCCGCGCCTCGGCGATCGGAGCGGCGAGCGCGGTCGACCGCTCACCTGCCGTCGTGTCGTCGCCGATCAGTACGGCAGTCTCAGGCCACGCTGAGCCATGAGCTCCTCGTACGTGGCTATCCAGTCCCGGACGGTCTCTAGTGCGAAGCTCTCCGGGGCTTCTTCCTCCAAGTCGGAGAGCAAGATCCGCAACGTGTCTCCTTGGATCAACAGTCCGGGAAACTTCCGTCCGAGGTCTCGAGCCAGCTGGACGTTCCCTGCGCGACCCAAGGCCTCGATCTCCATGGAACAACCATCCCGCACTTCCGCGTCGCGCGTTGCGTCGTCGCCGGACGACAGAGCAGGGGCGCTCTCGGTTCGGCCTCGCCGCGCCGGATCCGCTTCGGGCGCGACGAGAACGACGGCATCGGTAGGCCCCGTGGGACTCGAACCCACAACCCGCGGATTAAAAGTCCGCTGCTCTGCCAGTTGAGCTAGAGGCCCTGGCGAGGCCCAGTCTGCCAGCGTCGGGACGGGACGTGGGGCGGGCGCCCCAATCGCGCGAAGCCGGCCCGACAGGTGAGACGGCGCGTTACCCTGGAAGCACCGTCCCCCGGCGGTTCCCACCCCCTGCCAGCAGTGGAGCTTCTCGTGCTCGAGCCCCTCGACGATCGTCTCCGTGACGACGACGTGCTCGACGAGATCGAGCTGACCAGCCGGCTCATCATCGCCGCGTCCGGGCGCGAGACGCCCATGTCGCAGGCAGAGATCGACGCGTTCCTCGGCCTCGACGTCCACTGACCCGTTCTCGGGAGTCCAGCCGATTGACACCCGGTGAACGCCAGCACCTACAGTTGTCTCGGCTTGAACCGACCCGACAGGAGCCTTGGAGTGCGATTCCGCATCCGTCCGGTGGAGACCACCTTCTACGACCTCTTCGCCGAGTCGGCGTCGCACCTGGTCGACGGGGCCAACCTGCTCGCGCAGGTGCTCGACCCCGACGTCGACCGCACCGCCCTCGCCGAGCAGATGCGCGACGCCGAGCACCAGGCCGACGAGACGACCCACAAGATCGTCAAGCGGGTCAACTCCACGTTCGTGACCCCGTTCGACCGTGAGGACATCTACCGCCTCGCGAGCAGCCTCGACGACGTCATGGACTTCATGGAGGAGACCGTCGACCTCATCGGGCTCTACGAGATCAAGGAGCTGCCCGCGCAGTTCGCCGCGCAGGTCGAGGTGCTCCAGCGCGCCTGCCAGCTCACCGCCGAGGCCATGCCGCGCCTGCGCACCATGAAGGACCTCGAGGAGTACTGGATCGAGATCAACCGGCTCGAGAACCAGGGCGACCGCTCCTACCGACGCATCCTCGCCGACCTCTTCGGCGGCGGCTACAAGTCGCTCGAGGTGCTCAAGCTCAAGGACGTCGTCGACTCCCTGGAGCACGCCATCGACGCGCTCGAGTCGGTCGCCAACACGGTGGAGCAGATCGCCGTCAAGGAGTCCTGAGCCATGGACCTCGTCCTGGCGATGGTGATCGCCGTCGTCGTCATCGCGCTCGTCTTCGACTACACGAACGGGTTCCACGACGCCGCCAACGCGATCGCCACCTCGATCTCCACGCGCGCCCTCACACCGCGCATCGCGCTGGCCATGGCCGCCGTCCTCAACTTCGTCGGCGCGCTGCTCGGCGTCGGCGTCGCGCAGACCATCCAAGGCATCATCGACATCGACTCCCAGGTGTCGTCGGGTGTGTCCATCGACCGCGCCCACGGCCTGACGATCGTGCTCGCCGCGCTCGTCGGCGCCATCACCTGGAACCTCATCACCTGGTACTTCGGCATCCCGTCGTCGTCGTCGCACGCCCTCATCGGAGGCATCGTCGGTGCCGGTGCGGCGTCGTCGACGACCGTCGACTGGGGCACGCTGGTGGAGAAGGTCGCCATCCCGATGGTCGCCTCGCCGCTCATCGGCTTCGTCGGGGCGTTCGCCCTGATGACCGCCATCATGTGGATCTTCCGTCGAGCCAACCCCGGCAAGGTCAGCCGCGGGTTCCGGCACGCGCAGACCGTCTCCGCCGCCGGCATGTCGCTCGGCCACGGCCTGCAGGACGCGCAGAAGACGATGGGCGTCATCGTCCTCGCCCTGGTCGCCGGCGGGTTCGAGGACGGATCGGACGTTCCCCTGTGGGTCATCGTCGCCGCCGCCTCCGCCATCGCGGCCGGCACCTACTCCGGCGGCTGGCGCATCATGCGCACCCTCGGCCGACGCATCATCGACCTCGACCCGCCCCGCGGGTTCGCCGCCGAGGGCGTGGCCGCGACCGTCCTGTACGTCATGGCCATCGGCCTGCACGCCCCCGTCTCGACCACCCACACGATCACCTCGGCGATCATGGGCTCCGGCGCCACCAAGCGGTTCAGCGCCGTCCGGTGGGGCGTGGCCAAGGGCATTGTGACCGCCTGGATCGTCACCATCCCGGCCGCCGCAGCCGTGGCGGCGGTGTTCTACTTCATCGCCCGGCTCTTCCTGCCTTAGCCGACCGAGCGCAGCGAGGGAGCGCTGAGGCAGCGTCGAGTGGTGCGCGCCGGAGGCGCCGGTCTGTATCGAGACGCCGGCAGGGCCCAGGCTTGAGCGCGTTTGCTGCCGTTGGTCCTGCGTCAGCGCGCACGAACGCCCGCTCCTGGTGGAGCGGGCGTTCGTCGTCGTGCGGGGGTCTGGACTCTTGCTGGGTCTCGATACAGAGAGGCGCCTTCGGCGCGCACTACTCGACCTGTCTGACCCGCTCGGGCGCTGAGCGCCCGTCGAGGTCATCCAAACCGACCCTGGATGTAGGCCTCGGTGGCCTCCTCGTCGGGGTTGGAGAAGATCTTCTCCGTCCGGCCCGACTCGACCAGCTTGCCGGGCTTGCCGACACCGGAGAGGTTGAAGAACGCCGTCTCGTCCGACACCCGCGCAGCCTGCTGCATGTTGTGGGTGACGATGACGATCGTGTACTTCTCCTTGAGCTCGTGGATCAGGTCCTCGATGACGCTCGTCGAGATCGGGTCGAGGGCCGAGCACGGCTCGTCCATGAGCAGCACCTCGGGCTCCACCGAGATGGCCCGCGCGATGCACAGACGCTGCTGCTGACCGCCCGACAGGCCCGAGCCGGGACGCGAGAGACGGTCCTTCACCTCGGCCCACAGGCCGGCACTGCGCAGCGAGCGCTCGACGATCGCGTCGGACTCGGACTTCTTCATCCGCTTGCTGTTCAGCTTCTGGCCCGCGAGGACGTTGTCGTAGATCGACATCGTCGGGAACGGGTTCGGACGCTGGAAGACCATGCCGACCATGCGACGCACGTTCACCGGGTCCATCTCGTCGGCGTAGAGGTCCTCGCCGTCGATCAGCACCTTGCCCTGCACGTGCGCGCCGGGGATGACCTCGTGCATGCGGTTCAGCGACCGCAGGAAGGTCGACTTGCCGCAGCCCGACGGGCCGATGAAGGCGGTCACGGACCGCGCCGGGATGGCGATGTTGACGCCCTCCACGGCGAGGAAGTCGCCGTAGTAGATGTTGAGGTCGGAGACGTCGATGCTCTTGGCCATCGGGGTTTACCTTTCGCCCTTGGGAGAGAAGAAGAAGGACACGAGCCGGGCGACGAGGTTCAGCAGCATCACGATGACGAGCAGCGTGAGCGCGGCGCCCCACCCTCGGTCGATGCTGAACTCCGGGGGGACGCCCGGGAAGCGGATGGAGGTGTAGGCGAACACCGGCAGGGTGGCCATGCGTCCGTCGAACAGGTTGAAGTTCGTGGAGTCCGTGGCGCCGGCGATGATCAGCAGGGGAGCGGTCTCGCCGATCACGCGCGCGATCGCGAGGGTCACACCGGTGACGATACCGGCGAGCGCCGTCGGCACCACGACCTTGGCGATCGTGCGCCACTGGGGCACACCCAGTGCGAGCGACGCCTCGCGCAGCTCGTTCGGCACGAGCTTCAGCATCTCCTCGCTCGAGCGGACGACCACCGGGATCATCAGCACCGAGAGGGCCACCGAGCCGCCGATCCCCATGCGGACGCCCTCGCCGAAGAACAGGACGAACAGGGCGTAGGCGAACAGACCGGCCACGATCGACGGGATGCCGGTCATCACGTCGACGAGGAAGCGGATGCCCTTGGAGACCCGGTTCCCGTCGCCGTACTCGACGATGTAGATCGCCGTGAACAGGCCGATCGGGACGCTGATCAGGGTGGCGGCCCCGGTGATCAGCAGGGTGCCCATGATCGCGTGGTAGATGCCGCCGCCCTCGCCGACGACGTTGCGCATCGAGAAGGTCAGGAACTCGCCCGACATCACCGACAGGCCGCGCGAGAAGACGGTCCAGATGATGCTGCCGAGCGGGATGAGCGCGAGGCCGAACGCCGAGTAGACGAGCAGCGTGACGAGCCGGTCGGTCGCCTTGCGGGAGCCCTCGACGACGCGCGACCAGATCGGCAGCGCGAACGTGAGCAGCCAGCCCAGCAGCACACCGCGGACGATGCCGAGGCTGCTCAGGGCACCCAGCACCGCGACGGTGGCGGCGATGCCCACGACGACGCGGGGCGCCCACAGGGGCAGCGTGTTGCCGCGCAGGGAGCTCAGGAGCTCCTCGGCGTCACGGTCACGCTGGGGACGGGGGTCGGTGGTGGTCATCAGTTGGCTCCCGAGAAGTCCTTGCGCCGGTCCACGATCGCGCGGGCGGCGAAGTTGACGGCGAAGGTGATGACGAACAGGACGAGGCCGGAGGCGATCAGCGCGTTGACCGTGAGTCCGCTGGCCTCGGGGAAGCTGAGCGCGATGTTGGACGCGATCGTGTTCGGGTTGGTCGAGCTGATGAGGTTCGGGGTGACGACCAGCGCGGGCGACAGCACCATGGCGACGGCCATGGTCTCGCCCAGCGCGCGGCCGAGACCCAGCATGGACGCCGAGACGATGCCCGAGCGTGCGTAGGGGAAGACGGCCATGCGGACCATCTCCCAGCGGGTCGCGCCGAGCGCGAGCGCGGCCTCCTGGTGCAGGCGCGGCGTCTGCAGGAAGATCTCGCGGCAGATGGCGGTCACGATCGGCAGGACCATGATCGCGAGCACGATGCCGGCGGTGAGGATCGTGCTGCCGGTGGCCGACGGCGGGCCCGCGAACAGCGGGATGAAGCCCAGGTTCTCGAACAGCCAGCGGTAGAACGGCACGATCGTCGGCGCGAGGAAGATGATGCCCCAGGCGCCGTAGACGACGCTGGGCACGGCCGCGAGCAGGTCGATCACGTACCCGAAGACCGCGCTGAGCCGACGCGGCGAGAAGTGGGAGATGAACAGCGCCACCCCGATCGCCACGGGGACGGCCAGCACGAGCGCGATGACGGCCGCGAGGAGCGTGCCGTAGATCAGGGGGCCGACGTACGCGGGGAACGAGAGCCCGCTCTTCACCTCGTCGGCCGAGGCGGTGACGCCGGGGATGCCCTCGGCCGTCAGGAAGATGGCGACGCCCGCGAGCGTCAGCAGGATGACGAGGGCGGCGCCGAAGGAGATGCCGAAGAACACTCGGTCGCCGGGGCGCGTCGGGGTTCGGCGGGCCTTGGCGGGCTCGGGGGCGAGCTGCGAGGTCACGACGGTCCTTCCCAGTGCTTGGAGGGGTGGTGGTGGAGCAGGTCCGGTCCCCGCCCCTGCCCTCGAAGGGACAGGCGGCGGGGACCGGATCCGATCAGCTGGCGGCCTTGATGGCCTTGACGGCCTCGGCGACCTTGCCCGAGAACTCCGACGTCAGCGGGGCGGAGCCGGCCTTGTCGGCGGCCTCCTTCTGACCCTCCTCGCTGGTGACGTACTCGAGCCAGCCCTTGACGAGGTCGGCCTTGGCGGCGTCGTCGTAGGACTCACAACCGATCATGTACGACACGAGGACGATCGGGTAGACCCCGGACTCCTCCGTCTTGCGGTCGATGTCGAGCGCGATGTCGGTGGCGTCGCGGCCCTCGACCTGCGTGGCGGTGTCGAGCACCTTGGCGGCGGCCTCGGGGGTGACCTCGGTGTACTCGTCGCCGACCTTCACCTTGGCCTTGTCGAGGTCGCCGGCCTGCGACTCGTCGGCGTAGCCGATCGTGCCGGAGCCGTTGGTGACGGACTGGACGACGCCCGACGTGCCCTGGGCGGCCTCGCCACCCTTGATCGGCCAGGTCTCGACCTCGCCGCCGGTCCACGAGCCACCGGAGGCGGCGTCGAGGTAGGCGGTGAAGTTCTTCGTGGTGCCCGAGTCGTCCGAGCGGTGCACCGGCGTGATGTCGGTGTCCGGGAGCGTGGCGTCGGGGTTGTCGGCCTTGATGGCCGCGTCGTTCCACTTGGTGATCTTGCCCTCGAAGATGCCGCCGATGGTGGCGGGGGAGAGCTGCAGGTCGTCGACGCCGTCGAGGTTGTAGATGACCGCGATCGGGCTGACGTAGGTGGGGACCTCGACGACCGGACCGTTGCAACGCTCCTTGGCCTGCGCGAGCTCGTCGTCGTCCAGGTAGGCGTCGGAGCCGGCGAAGTCGACACCGCCGGCGATGAACTGCTCGCGGCCCGCGCCGGAGCCGGCCGGGTCGTAGTTGACGGTCACGTCGCTGTTGGCGGTCTGGAACGCGGCGGTCCAGGCGTCGACGGCGGCCTCCTGCGAGCTGGCGCCGGCGCCGTTGAGGGTGCCGGAGAGCGAGGAGTCGGAGCCGGAGCCCGAGCCGCCCTCGTTGGACGCGCCGCAGGCGGAGAGTCCGAGAGCGAGGGTGAGGGCGAGCGCCGCGGGGGCGGCGACGCGCAGCGTGGTGCGGTTCACAGGGGGTGTCCCTTCGATGATCACAGGCTTCTGTCGTCGGCGACGCTAAGGAGCAGAGGTGTATCGGGGGTCCTCCGTGGGTGAACGCAGGGTGAACGACGAGCGAAGGATGGGCTCCCGTCGCAGGTCAGCGGGGTGATGCAGGTCTCCCCAACGGTTCATCTGCGACGACCACGCCTCGACGCAGGTGCAGCACCACGCCCTCGCCCGGAGCCAGCTCCGGAGCGTCCAGCCCGAGGGCCTCGAAGACCCACGGCAGGGTCGGCCGGTGTCCGCAGACGACGGCCGGCGACTTCTCCGCGAGCACGTCGGCGACCGCGCGACGCACGTCGTCCTCGGACGTCTCCTCCGACAGCCGGGCGTCGTGCCGCAGCTCGAGACCGTGGTGCTCGGCGTAGGGCGCGACGGTGTCGACGCAGCGTCGCGCCGGGCTCGACACGACCCGGCGCACGCCGTAGGCCTCGAGCAGCGGCACGAGGGCGTCGGCCCGGCCACGACCGCTCGGCGTGAGGGGACGCAGCAGGTCGTCGCGACGCCAGTGCTCACGCGCCTTCGCCTTGCCGTGACGCACCACCACGAGCGTGCGGGTCCGGTGCGCCTTCACGTCACGCAGGGCCAGGAACGCGTCGAGGAGGTCGAGGTCGTGCTCGTAGCTGAGCAGCCTGCGGGCGTCGCCCGGGCGCACCCAGCGCAGGTCGTCGATCTCGCGGTTCGGCGTGAAGGGCGTCGCGGTCTCGCCGACCACGCGGGCCGCCCAGTAGCTCACCCGCTTGGGTCCGCCGGCCACGCGGTAGCGGGTGTCGGGGAGCGGGTGGCCGAGCCGGACGAGCTGGGCGGTCTCCTCCGCCACCTCGCGCACGGCGGTGGCGACGAGGTCCTCGCCCGGGTCCGGCTTGCCCTTGGGGAAGGTCCAGTCGTCGTAGCGCGGACGGTGGACGAGGAGCACCTCCACGCCCCGCTTCCCCGACGAGCCCGGACGCGGCGCGCAGCGCCTCCAGGTGACGGCTCCGGCGGCGGTCAGCGGACGTTCACGTGCCATGCCTCGTATTGTTCACGTCCTAGGTGTCCGGACGGTGACGGGCCGATGCGCGAGGAGGTGTGCGGTGCTCCGACGGGTGCGCGACCCGCTGGTCGCGGTCGTGGTGCTGGCCGTCGTGATCGCCGCGGGCTGGTGGGTCTCGGGCACCGCCCGGGCGGAGGTGCGCAGCCCGCTCGCTGCCGCCCTCGCTGCCGCCCCTGCGGGCACGACCGTCCTCGGCCTCACCGACTGGCAGCGCATCCGCGACGTCGGCTCGGACGACCCCGGCGCGCGCGACCTCACCACCCGGTCGGTGCTCGACGACCTCGGCGACGCCGTCCCGAACGCGCTCGGCTGGTCGAGCGACGACGTGGCGTGGGAGGCGTACGTGCAGGACCCGACAGCTGCGGGCGTGCTCGTCGTCGCGCCAGGCCCGGACCTGTCCTGGAGCCGGCTCGAGGCGGGCTTCCGGCGCGCCGGCTTCGCCGACGCGGGCGGCGGGCGCTGGACCGCGTCGGCGGAGGTGCTGGGGACGACCGGGTTGGGCGACCAGCTCGCCGACGTGCGGCTCCTGCGGCGCGCCGGGCTGCTGGTCGCGGGGTCGGACTCCGCCGCGGTCGAGAAGGTCGTCCGTGCCGCGACGGGTCGCGCGCCCGCACTGACGTCGGTGCGTCGCGCTGTCGACACGGCCGCGCCGCTGGCGGACGCCGACACGGTGCTGCTGCAGGCCGGCTCGCTCGGGTGCGAGGACGCGGCCGTCTCGGCCGAGTCGGCGGACCAGGCGGAGGCCGCCCAGGCGCGCGCCGGACGGCTCGCCGGCTACGTCTACAGCGGCCGGGCGCTCACCGACGGAGGCGGTTCCGGTCCGAGCGCGCAGACCGCGACGTTCGCGATGACGTTCGACGACGTCGCCCGTGCGCGTCGTCAGGCGCCGGTGCGCGAACGGCTCGCCACGGGTCCGTTCGTCGGACGCTCCGGCCAGGTCGAGGACGAGCTGCGCGACCCGGAGGTCGCGGTCGACCAGGCCACCGTGAGCCTGTCCTTCGACCGCTCCGCCGACGGCACCGTCCTCATGCTCGGCGCCGGCGCCCTCCTCTTCGCCGCCTGCTGACGACCAGCGGAACCCTCTGCTGGTCGAGTAGTCGACGCTGCGACGGAGGAGCTGGCGGTGGCGTATCGAGACCACTCCAAGCGTTCGCTGGGGGTCGGCTCGCGCTGGGCCGTTGCCGGGTGGTCTCGATACGCAGGGACTTCGCACGCTCGTCCCTGCTACTCGACCAGCGGAACCCTCCGCTGGTCGAGTAGGCCGACCGGCGACGAAGGAGCGCGGTCGGGCGTATCGAGACCGCTCTGGGCTGTCGCTGGGGGCTGGTCCGCGCTGGGCTGTTGCCGGGTGGTCTCGATACGCGGCACGGCGCTCCTTCGTCGCGCGTGGCTGCTACTCGACCAGCGGTGGGTTTCGCTGGTCGAGTAGCGCGGAGCCGCGAGGGACGAGCGTGCTTCGGGCGTATCGAGACCACTCTGGGCGTTCGCTGGGAGCCGGCCCGCGCTGGGCCGTTGCCGGGTGGTCTCGATACGCGGCCACGACGCTCGTTCCTCGCGCGTGGCTGCTACTCGACCAGCGGTGGGTTTCGTTGGTCGAGTAGTCGACGCCGCGACGAAGGAGCTGGCGGAGACGTATCGAGACCACTCTGGGCGTTCGCTGGGAGCCGGCCCGCGCTGAGCCGTTGCCGGGTGGTCTCGATACGCGGCACGGCGCTCCTTCGTCGCGCGTGCCGCTACTCGACCAGCGGTGGGTTTCGCTGGTCGAGTAGCGCGGAGCCGCGAGGGACGAGCGTGCTTCGGGCGTATCGAGACCACTCTGGGCGTTCGCTGGGGGTTGGCCCGCGCTGGGCCGTTGCCGAACGGTCTCGATACGCGGCCACGGCTGGCGGAGACGTATCGAGACCACTCCAAGCAGACGCTGGGGGTCGGGTGACGCGGTCCGTCAGGAGAGGCGGCTGCGGCGCTTCCTCGCGCGGGCGATGAGCTCGGCCTGGACGTCGCGACCCGAGGGGTGGCGGGTCCAGGTGCCGTCGGCGCCGAGGTGCCAGGAGCTGGTCTTGTCGTCGGCCATGCGCTCGAGCAGGTCGCCCAGCACCTGCGTGTGCTCCTCGCTCGGCACCCGCACCAGCACCTCGACGCGACGGTCGAGGTTGCGGTGCATCAGGTCGGCCGACCCGATCCAGGCCTCCGGCTCGCCTCCGCCGCCGAACCAGTACACGCGGCTGTGCTCGAGGAAGCGACCGAGGACGCTGCGGACCTCGATGTTCTCGCTGAGCCCCGGCACGCCCGGACGCAGGGTGCAGATCCCGCGGATGACCAGGCGCACGGGCACGCCCGCGCGCGACGCCTCGTACAGCCCGTCGATGACGGCCTCGTCGACGAGCGAGTTCACCTTGAACGCGATCCCTGCGGGTCGGCCGGCGCGGTGGTGGGCGATCTCCTGGTGGATGCGCTCGAGCAGACCCTCGCGCAGGCCCGACGGCGCCACCATGAGGCTCCGGTAGTCGCCCTGCTGCGCGAACCCGGACAGCGAGTTGAACAGCTCGAGCAGGTCGTTCGTGATGTCCGGGTCGCTCGTGAGGAGCCCGAAGTCCTCGTACAGGCGGGCCGTCTTCGGGTTGTAGTTGCCGGTGCCGAGGTGGGCGTAGCGGCGCAGGCCGTCGGGCTCTGCGCGGACGACCAGCGCCAGCTTGCAGTGCGTCTTCAGCCCGACGAGCCCGTACACGACGTGGCAGCCGGCGCGCTCGAGCTTGCGGGCCCAGCGGATGTTGGCCTGCTCGTCGAAGCGCGCCTTGATCTCGACCAGCACGAGCACCTGCTTGCCGGCGCGGGCGGCGTCGACGAGCGAGTCGATGATGGGCGAGTCGCCCGACGTGCGGTAGAGGGTCTGCTTGATCGCAAGCACGTGCGGGTCGGCGGCGGCCTGCTCGATGAAACGCTGCACGCTGGTCGCGAACGAGTCGTACGGGTGGTGCACGAGGACGTCGCGCCGGCGCAGCGTGCCGAACAGGTCGGCCGGGCTGGCGGTCTCGACCTCGGCCAGGTGCTCGTGCGTGCCGGGCACGAACGGGTCGAACTTGAGCTCCGGGCGGTCCAGGTCGGCGATCTCGCCGAGGCTGCGCAGGTCGAGCGGACCCTGCAGGCGGAAGACCTCGCCGTGGCGGATGCCGAGCTCGGTGACGAGCAGGTCGAGCACCTCCTCGTCGATCGACTCCTCGACCTCCAGGCGCACCGGCGGGCCGAAGCGACGGCGCAGCAGCTCCTTCTCGAGCGCCTTGAGGAGGTTCTCCGCGTCGTCCTCCTCGACCTCGAGGTCCTCGTTGCGGGTCACGCGGAAGACGTGGTGGGCGACGATCTCCATGCCCGGGAACAGCAGGTCGAGGTGCGCGGCGATGACGTCCTCGAGGGGCACGTGGCGGCCGGCGCTCGTGACCATCCAGCGGTCGATGATCGGCGGCACCTTCACCCGCGCGAAGTGCTGCTTGCCGGTCTCGGGGTTGCGCAGGACGAGGGCGAGGTTCAGCGACAGGCCCGAGATGTACGGGAACGGGTGTGCGGGGTCGACGGCCAGCGGGGTGAGCACCGGGAAGACGCGCTCGCGGTAGGTGGCGGCGACCTCCTCGCGCTCCTGCGCGTCGAGGTCGTCCCAGCGGACGAGGTGGATGCCGGCGTCGGCGAGCGCGGGCACGACGTCGTCGACGAAGGTCCGCGCCTGCTCGACCATCAGACGGTGGCTGGCCTCGAGGCTGTTGGCGAGCACGTCCTTGGGGTGGAAGCCGCTCGCGGACGGCACCGCCACGCCGGCCGCGATGCGGCGCTTGAGGCCGGCGATGCGGACCATGAAGAACTCGTCGAGGTTGCTGCCGAAGATCGACAGGAACCGCACCCGCTCGAGCAGCGGCAGGTGGGGGTCCTGGGCGAGCTCCAGCACGCGGGCGTTGAACGCGATCCACGACAGCTCCCGGTCGAGGAACCGGTCGGCCGGCAGCGCGTCGTCGACGGGCTCGTACGGCGGGTCGACGTCGAACTCGTCGGGCGACGAGGGGTTCTCGACCGCAGGCAGGTCCAGATCGGTGGTGTCCACGCGGACATTGTGGCAAGACGACGTGAACGTCGTCTGAACGACGCAGCTGTCCGTCTCGCCGGGCGTGGCAGACGGGGTCGCCGCGTTGCGTGGCGAAGCGCCCCGTCGGGGGCGGTGGCGCGCTATGTTGCGCGCATGGTGACGACGTCGGACCTGCTGGCGCTGGTGCAGGCCAAGGGTGCCCAGGCCCTCTTCTCCCTCCCGACCCCGGCCGTCCGGCGGCTCGCCGGCCGACCGGTCGAGGTCGACGGGCGCACGCTCGACCCCGAGATGCAGCTGCTGCTGCGGGTGATGGGTCTCAACGGTCCGGCGGTGGAGACGCTGTCGATCACCCGCGGCCGTCGCGTGTACACCGAGGCGTTCCGGATGCTGGGCGGTCGTCAGCCCGTCGGCGCGGTCACCGACCGCACGATCGACGGGCCGGAGGGTCCGGTCGGCCTGCGCTTCTACACGCCGCGCGGGCTCAGCGGCCGGTCGCAGGCGCTCGTCTACCTGCACGGCGGCGGCTGGGTCTACGGCGACCTGGACGCGTACGACGCCGTGTGCTCCTTCCTCGCCGAGGAGGCGCAGGTGCGGGTCGTCTCGGTCGACTACCGGCTGGCTCCCGAGGCGCAGTTCCCTGCCGGGTTCGACGACGTCTGGGCGGCGTGGCGGTGGGTCACCGAGCACGCGCCGGGCCTCGGCATCGAGCCGGGCGCGATCGCGATCGGCGGCGACAGCGCCGGAGGCAACCTGTCGGCGCTCGTCGCGCAGCACGCGGCCCGGTCCGACGACGTCGTCGCGCCCGCGTTCCAGCTGCTGATCTACCCGGCCACCGACTTCGTCGAGGAGCGACCGAGCCGGACCCGTCTCGGCGAGGGCTTCCTGCTGACCAAGGCGTTCATGGACCAGTGCGAGGAGAACTACCTCGCGGGCGACGAGGACCGCGCCGACGTCCGGCTCTCACCGCTGCGTCAGGACGCGCACGGCGTGGCGCCCGCCTACCTCGTGACCGCCGGCTTCGACCCGCTGCGCGACGAGGGCACGGCCTACGCCGAGCACCTGCGCGCGGCGGGCGTGCGGGTCGAGCACGTGGAGGAGAGCGGGCTCATCCACGGCTTCGCCAACATGGTCGGCATCGGGAGGTCCGCGCCGCGCGCCATGCGTCGCGCGGCGGCGGCCCTGCAGCGGGGGCTCAGCTAGCCGAGGGCCGCGCGTAGAGCACGTCGCGCGCCCGCTCGACGAAGCCGAGCCTGCGGTACACCGCGAGCGCGGGGCCGTTGTCGCCCTCGACGTAGAGGTCGACGACGTCCACGCCCGACTCGGCCAGGTGTCGCAGCCCGCGGGCGGTGAGCGCCGTGCCCAGCCCGCCGCCGTGGTGGTCCGGATCGACGCCGACGACGTACACCTCGCCGACCGGCGGCTCGCCCCAGGCGGGGGCCTCGACCTTCGTCCAGTGGAACCCGACCACCTGGCCCTGCTCGTCCTCGGCGACGAAGAGGCCCTCGGGGTCGAACCAGTCGCTAGCGGCGCGCCGGTCGAAGTCGGCGCGGTCCATCGCACCCTGCTCCGGGTGGTGGGCGAAGGCGCGACCGTTGACGCGGACGACGGCGTCGGCGTCGTCGGGCCGGAACGTGCGGATCGTGGTGCCCGCGGGGACCTGCTCGACGACCGGCTCGCCGCCCTCGCGGCGCAGCACGAGCAGGGTGCGGACCGGCTCGAGCCCGAGCGACGACGCGAGCGCCTGCGCCCCGGGCAGGTCGCCGTGCGCCCAGAACCGGTGCTCGCCGGCGTCGAGCAGCTCGCTCGCAAGGGCGCGACCGCGACCCTGGCGCCGGTGGTCGGGGTGCACCGTGAGCTCCACCGGTGCGTCACCCACGGCGACGGCGGCGGCGACGCCACCATCGACCACGCGCCCGACGCGCAGCGGGTCGCCGGCGCCGACGGCGAGGCGGGTGGCCTCGTTGAACGGCTCCACCCCGTCGGCCTGGTGGGCGGCGTGGTTCAGGGCCAGCAGCCCGTGGTCGTCCGCGGGCTCCTCGCCGGCGGTGGCGGGTGCTGCTGACGTGGAGGTCGTGGGTCCGGTCTCGCCGCGCTGGGACTCGGCGAGCGCGGCGCCGATCGCGAGGAACGCGCCGGCCCAGACAGGGTTGCCGGTGACGAACGTGAACAGGACGCCGACGGCCGTCCAGACGAGCACCATGCCGCCGTACCGACGGTCGCGAGAGTTCTTCACCCTCCCCAGCCTAGGCGTGGGTCGAGGGGAGCCCGTTCGCGCCGCGGGCGTCGAGCAGCCCGCGCAGCTGGTGGCCGACCTCCGCCGCGACCGCACGGGCCAGGGCCTCGGGCGAGTCGTCCTCGGGCTCGGGCACGACGTGGTGCACGGTGCCGGTCTCCTGCAGGTCGAGGGCCGAGACGCGCTGCTGCTGCGCCATCTGCGGTGCGTGGTCGACGTCGCCGTGCACGATCGCGCTGGCGCCCTCGGGCGGCAGCGGCGACAGCCACGCGTTCTCGGTGGCGACCACGACGTCGGCCGGAAGCAGGGCGAGGGCCCCGCCGCCGCTGCCCTGGCCGAGGAGCACGGAGACCGACGGCACCTCCAGCGTCGACATCGCAGCGATGCAGCGGGCGATCTCGCCGGCGATCGCCCCCTCCTCGGCGCCCGGCGACAGCTCCGCGCCCGGGGTGTCGATGAGGGAGACGAGCGGCAGGCCCAGCTCGGCCGCCAGGCGCATGCCGCGCCGCGCCTCGCGCAGCGCGGCCGGACCCATCGGGTTGGCCGGGGTCTGGGTGGTGCGGTCCTGCCCGACCACCACGCACGGCACGCCGTCGAGCCTGGCGAACGCCACCAGCATCGCGGTGTCGCGCTCGCCCTCCTCGGTGCCCTGGAGCCGCACGGTGGCGTCGCTGCCGTGGCGCAGCACGTCGCGCGCGCCCACCCGCGGCTCGGCGCGGGTGATCTCGATCGACTCCCACGTGCCGTGACGCCGCGGCGTGCCCGGCTCGACGCCCGGACGTCGGGTGCGGGTCGCGTCGGTGACGGGGTCGACGAGCAGGCCGAGCGCACGGTCGACGACGGACGGCAGCTCCTCGTGCAGCACGACGGAGTCGACGATGCCGCGTCGGGCGAGGTTCTCGCTGACCTGGACCCCGGACGGGAACGGTCGCCCCTCCAGCAGCTCGTAGACCTTCGGCCCCAAGAACCCCACGAGAGCGCCGGGCTCGGCCACCGTGATGTGGCCCAGCGACCCCCACGACGCGAACACGCCGCCCGTGGTCGGGTGCCGCAGGTGCACGAGGTACGGCAGGCCGGCGGCGCGGTGGTCCATGATCGCGCGGGAGATGTCGACCATGTGCACGAACGCGGGCGTGCCCTCCTGCATGCGCGTGCCGCCCGAGGCGGTCGAGGCGAGCAGCGGCAGGCCCTCGGCCGTGGCACGCCGGACGGCCGAGACGATGCGCTGCGCCGCGGCACGACCGATCGAGCCGGCGAGGAACCCGAACTCGTTCAGGACGAACGCGACGGGGCGGCCGCGGACGAGACCGCGACCGGTGATGATCGACTCGTCGCAGCCCGAGCGCTGTGCCGCCTTCTCGACGGCCGCACGGTAGTCCGGTGAGTATCCGGACACGTCGATCGGCTGGTCCCAGGACTCGTAGGTGCCCTCGTCGAGGACCAGCGCGACCAGGTCCAGCGCGCTGATGCGGTCCATCCGGCGTCCGCTAGGCGCGGGCGCCCGGCCCGGGCACCGACGTGCTGCGGCGCGCGGCCGGCTCGTCGGCCTCCGCCGTCGTCGCGACGAAGCGGTAGCCGACGTTGCGCACGGTGCCGATCAGCGTCTCGTGCTCGGTGCCCAGCTTGGCGCGCAGCCGTCGGACGTGGACGTCGACCGTGCGGGTGCCGCCGAAGTAGTCGTAGCCCCACACCTCCTGCAGCAGCTGCTGGCGGGTGAAGACCCGGCCCGGGTGCTGGGCGAGGAACTTCAGGAGCTCGAACTCCTTGAACGTGAGGTCGAGCGTGCGGTTCTCCAGCTTGGCCGTGTAGGTGGCCTCGTCGACGACGAGACCGCTGGAGGCGATGACGTGGGAGTCGTCCTCGGCGCCCTGGCCGGCGGCCACGCGGCCGATGGCCAGCCGCAGCCGGGCCTCCAGCTCCGCCGGGCCGGCGGTCGTGAGGATGACGTCGTCCATGCCCCAGTCGGAGGCGGCGACGGCGAGTCCGCCCTCAGTGAGGATCAGCACCAGGGGGCACTCGATCCCCGTGGTGCGGATGACGCGGGTGAGGCTGCGGACCTGCGCGAGGTCGTGGCGGCCGTCGACGAGGACGGCGTCGGAGGGTGGCGCGTCGATGAGCGCGCTGGCCTCCGCCGGGAGGATCTTGACGTGGTGGGGCAGCAGCGCGAGGGCGGGCAGCACCTCCACCGAGGACTGGGTGCTCTTGGTCAGGAGCAAGAGGTGTGACACTGCGGTCCCTCCGTCGGTCCGCCGCGGGCGCCGTGCCCGCGGCTCGCACTTATGACAAGAGGCCAGGTGAAATCACCGTGGCCTCGTCGCATGCCCCAGACTAGTGCATGTGTCGGACGAATCACCACGAGGTGTCGCGAAAGAGAACGACGTCACACCGGCAGGTGGCCGGCAGGCGGACGGGGCGTCGACGCCCGTGGTGACGGTGCGCTACTGGGCTGCGGCGCGGGCCGCGGCCGGGGTCGAGAGCGAGCAGGTGTCGGCCGGCACCCTCGCGGAGGCCGTCGACGAGGCGGTGCGCCGACACGACGGCGACCAGCGGCTGCGCGCCGTGCTCGACATGTGCTCCGTCCTCGTGGGGGAGGTGCCCGTCGGGCGTCGCGACCGCACCCAGGTGGGTCTCGACGACGGGGCTCTCGTGGAGTTCCTGCCGCCGTTCGCCGGCGGCTGAGCGCTGGGCCCTGAGTCCTGGGCCCTGAGTCCTGGGCCGAGCGGAGCGGGGCGCACCCCGACGCCTGGCATCATGCGAGGATGCCTCGACTCGCCCCGTCCCTGCTCTCGGCCGCCCTGGCGGGGCTGCTGGCGCTCGCGGTCGCCACGGACGAGCTGTGGCTCGTCGCGGTCGGCGTCCTCGTCGTGCAGGTGCTCGTCGCCACGGCGCCCGCCCACGGTGCGGGTGAGCGTCCGCGGCCGACGACCTTCGTGCCCGTCGTCGCGGGCAGCGTCGTCGCCACCGCCGTCGCCTGGGACCCGCAGCTGCTGCGGGGCACCGACGGCACCGTGGCGACCGAGGACGCGTTGATCTCGGCCGGCGTGTTCTCCGGCGTCATGCTCGGGTCGGCGGTGGTCGTCTTCGCCGGACTGGTGGGGCAGATGCTGCGCCGCGACGGCCGCGAGGACCTCGTGCGGGCCGTGGCTGCCACCGTGCTCGTCGGCGTCGTCGCCACGTGCGCCGCCGGATGGGTGGCAGCGTCGGGGGAGTCGGCCTCGATCGACGTCGTCGCGATGGCCGCCGCAGCGCTCTCCGTGGCCCTCCTGGTGTGGTTGGTGCCCGGCGACCGGGTGCTGCTCGGGTCGGCTGCGGTGACGGCGGGTGCACTCACCGGCGTGCTCGTCTCCGCGACCGTCGACGGCATCGGCACGTGGGTGCTGGGGCTCGCGGTCGGTGGCGCCGCGGCCGGGTGCGCCCTCCTCGGGCAGGTGCTGGGGCGTGCCTGGAGCATCGGTGCGCTGCCCGGTCCGCAGACGTGGGCCTTCCCGGCGGCGGTGTCGGTGGCGCTCGTCGGGCCTGCGGTGCACGTCGGGGCGTCGCTGGCGGTGCTCACCGTCTAGGGCCCGTGTTCCGCCCCGTCGGACGCCGAGGTCGGGCGACCGGCGGCGGCGTAGCCTGGAGGAGTGACCGGTGTGATCGTCCTGCTCGTCGCCCTCGCAGCGACCGGCCTCGTGGCCTTGCTGCTGCGACGTCGTGACGGTCGGTTCTCCACCCCCGCGTCCGCCGCGCCAGCGTCGTCGGTGGCCGTCGGGGGAGTGCAGGAGCCGGACCCGGGTGCGTCACCCGACGTGCCGACGGAGCCGCGCGAGGTGCTCACGGCGGAGGAGATCGGCGGCCCGCTGGGTGACCGGCTGACCTTCGTCCAGTTCTCGAGCGCCTTCTGCAGCCCCTGTCGTGCCACACGTGCTCTCCTGAGCGACGTCGTGGCGACCCGTCCCGACGTCGCCCACGTCGAGGTCGACGCCGAGTCCCACCTCGACCTGGTGCGCCAGCTGAACATCATGCGCACCCCGACGGTCCTCGTCGTCGGGCCCGACGGGACGGTGCTCAGCCGGGCCTCGGGCCTGCCGCGCCGCGACCAGGTGCTCGCCGTCCTCGACGCCTGAGCGCGCTCTGGTCGGCTAGGTGCCGGACCTGGGGGCGGGGTGTCGGCGTCCGCCCTCGTCGAGCTCGGGCAGGTGGGCCCATCTCGTCGGTGCGAGAGTTGGAGGCATGGGAACCCGCACGAGCATCGAGCACCCTGCCCCCGAGCAGGACCTGGACGCGATCGTCGGCCACCGGCTCATCTACACGTACGCCAACGGCTGGCAGTACGAGATGTACGTCAAGAACGCCACGACGATCGACTACCGGATCCACACCGGCATGGTCGGGGGCCGTTGGGTGAAGGACCAGGAGGTCGACCTCGTCGGGCTGGGCCGCGGGGTCTTCAAGGTCTCGTGGAACGAGCCGACCGGCACCAGCGTCGTCGTGAACATCGTGCCCGAGGACCGCGTCCTGCACGGCACGATCTTCTTCCCGCACTGGATCGAGCTCGACGGATCCCGGACGGTCCTGTTCCAGAACGACCACCTCGACGACATGCGCCGGTTCCGCGACGAGGGGCCGACCTACCCCGTCTACGTCGTGCCGGAGTTCGCGCACATCACCCTCTTCGAGCACGTCGGCACCGACGACGAGACCGTCATCGACACCGCGCCCGGCGACCTGCCGCCCGGCTTCGCCGACCGGAGCAACTGACGCGGAACCGCATTCCGTGGGGTCGAGGTCGGGGGTGGCTTCTCGGTCGGCCTGCGGCTGCGTCGGCGTGGGTTGGTGCTCGGGTGGGGCTGCGTCGGCGCGGCTCAGTGTGGGTGTGGTCTTCGAAAGGGCCTCGACCGGGCGGCTGGGCGGGCGGCGGCTCTGGTTCTCGGGCTGTGGCCTCCGTTGGACGCAGGGATCTGCGTTCGTGCGTTGGGACTCCGAGGCTTCTGCGTTTGCTACGGGATCCCGTCACCAACGTAGAAGCGTTCGACTTCCACGCGCGAAGGAAGAATCTTGGGTGCCCTTGGGGGTGGGGTGGGCAGTGCTTCTCCCTTCTCGTGGCACGGTCCACGAGAAGGGAGAAGCTCTGCCACGTCTGACCCGCTGGCGGTGGATTCTCCACCTGTACAGCGCTGACAAGGTGGCAGATCCACCGATGGCCAGCGCAATCGCAGAATCTTGCGTCCTCCGCGAGCCACAGCCCGAGAACCCGAGCCGCCGCCGCTCCCAGCGGCCCGGTCGAGGCCCTTTCGGAGCGCAGGACGAGTCGAAGCCGCGCGGACGCAGCCCCGCCCGAGCGCGAAGCCGCGCCGACGCAGCCCCGCCCGAGCGAGAAGCCACGCCAACGCACCGCCACCCGAGCGCGAAGCCGCGCGGACGCAACCCCCACCCGAGCGAGAAGCCACGCCGACGCACCCCACGCCGCCCGAACGGCGCCACATCTTGAAAGATGAGACAGTCGTCCACCATCTGAGACGATCTTCGGGCTTCACGCGCGGACCGACCTACAGTGGTCGCATGACCGGCTCGACGTACCTGACGCGGCGCCTCGCGGTGGACAACTGCCGCACGCGTTCCGCGCTGTGTCGTCGCTCCTGATCGACCGCACCGGCTACCCGCCCGCGGTCCCGAGCCCGCCCGTCAGCCCGCCGAGCGTCGACCCTGCGTCGCGCCGGCCCGTCCAGGAGACCGTCCCATGGCCCGTCCCACCCACGTCGACCCGCGCGGCATGCGCTTCGCGGCTGCCCTGACGTCCGTCGTCCTGGCCGTCGCGCTGGTCGTGCCGACCTCGGTCGCGCTGGTGCTGCTGGCCGTCCAGGGTGTCGTGTTCGCGATCGGCGCCAGCGGTCACCTCGACAAGTCGCCGTACGCGATCCTCTTCGCCCGCCTGGTGCGACCGAGGATCGGTTCGCCGGCCGAGCCGGAGGACGCGCGCCCCCCGCGGTTCGCGCAGACCGTCGGACTCGGCTTCGTCGTCGTCGCCCTCGTGGGCTTCGGCGTCGGCATCCCGGCACTCGGCTACGTCGCCACGGCGTTCGCGCTCGTGGCCGCCCTGCTCAACGCCGCCGTCGGCTTCTGCCTCGGCTGCGAGCTGTACCTGCTCGCGCGACGCGCCACCGCGTCGCGCGCGCCCGCCTGACCACCACCTGCACGCCCACCCGACCCCACCACCGCGTGGGACCACACATGGAGGTATCCACATGAGCCGCGACACCGCGCTCGTCACCGCCGACTGGGTCGAGGAGCACCTCGACGACCCGAAGGTCGTCCTCATCGAGGTCGACGAGGACGTCGAGGCCTACGACAAGGGCCACATCCCCGGCGCGATCAAGCTCGACTGGAAGAAGGACCTGCAGGACGGCGTCCGCCACGACTTCATCTCCAAGGAGAAGCTCGAGAAGCTGCTCTCGGAGAAGGGTGTCGCCAACGACGACACGGTCGTCTTCTACGGCGGCAACAACAACTGGTTCGCGGCCTATGCCTACTGGTACCTGACCTACTACGGCCACGAGAACCTGCGCCTGCTCGACGGCGGCCGCAAGAAGTGGGAGCTCGACAGCCGTGAGCTGTCCTCCGACGTCCCGGACCGTCCGGCCACCACGTATACGGCGCAGGAGCCGAACGAGGCCGTCCGCGCCTACCGCGACGAGGTCGTCGAGGCCATCGGCTCGAAGAACCTCATCGACGTGCGCAGCCCCGACGAGTACGCCGGTCGCCTGCTCGCCCCCGCGCACCTGCCGCAGGAGGCCGCCCAGATCGCCGGCCACATCCCCACCGCGGGCAACGTGCCGTGGAGCAAGGCCGCCAACGACGACGGCACGTTCAAGAAGGACGAGGAGCTCAAGGCCCTCTACGCCGACGCCGGCCTCGACGAGGGCAAGGACACCATCGCCTACTGCCGCATCGGCGAGCGCAGCTCGCACACGTGGTTCGTGCTGAACGAGATCCTCGGCTACCCGAACGTCAAGAACTACGACGGCTCCTGGAGCGAGTACGGCTCGCTGCGCGGCGTTCCCGTCGCCGTCGGCGACGACCGCGGGGAGGCCTGACATGTGCGGAGCCGTCAAGGGCGGACCGAGCCTCGAGGGCGTCGACGTCGCCAACCAGGCCGTCATCCAGGGTGTCGTCGTGCGCGGCGACGAGCCCGTGGGCAACGCGTACGTGCGGCTGCTCGACCGGACCGGTGAGTTCACGGCCGAGGTCCCGACCTCGGCGACCGGCCAGTTCCGGTTCTTCGCCGGCCCCGGCGAGTGGACGCTGCGCACGCTCGCGCCGCGCGCCGAGGCGGTCGACCTCGCCGTGGCCGCCGCGATCGGCGTCGTCGCCGACGTGGTCGTCGACATCGACCGGGTGCCCGCCACCGCCTGAGCACCACCGTGTGGGGCCCCGGACCGTCACGGTCCGGGGTCTCCTGGTTTTTTCGTGCATTCTCGCGTGAGAAGGACGTGACTCCCTGCCGTGTCGCTCGTTCTAGAGGCGAGCACGCTCGCGCCCGGACGTCGCGCTCATGTCAGATCTTGTGAGGGAGTCTCATGAAGAAGCACCTTGCGGCACTCGTCGCCTCGGTCGTCGCCGCCGTCGGACTGGTGGCACTGCCGTCCGCGACGCTCGCCCCCGCCCAGGGAGCGACCCTGCCGTACCCCGTGCTGGTGTGCGACATCCAGGTCTCGAAGACCCGCGTCGCGCCCGGTGAGACGTTCACGGCGACCGTGACGGCCGACGTCCCGACGACGATCACCGCCACCTACGAAGGCCAGACGCGCTCGGCCAGCAACACGAAGAAGCTGGTCGCGACGTTCACCGCGCCGCAGGTCACGCGGAGCACCTCGACCACCGTGCGCGCCATCTGCGGCGACAAGGCCGGGTCGGGTGCCGAGGTCGTCGTGGCCCCCTCGGGCGGCTCCAACGGCGACGGCGGCTCGCAGGGCGACTCCGACGCCGACGGTGGCTCCCAGGGCGACGCCGACGCCGACGGCGGCTCCCAGGGTGACGCCGACGTCAGCGCCGACGGTGGCTCGCAGAGCGACGCCGACGCCGACGGTGGCTCCCAGGGCGACGCCGACGTGAACGCCGACGGCCTGGGCTCGCAGGGCGACGCCGACGTGAACGCGGGCGGTGCCGGCACCGACGGCGTGGCCGACGCCGACGCCGGCACGGAGGACCGCAACGGCATCCTGCCCGGCACCGGTGGCACCGACTTCTGGCTGCTCGTCCTCGGCGCGCTGCTCGTCCTCGCCGGTGTGGGCGCCGTGGTCGCCCGTCGCCGTCGCGACGGCTGACCCGACCGTGAGGCCGCCTCGGCGGTTCCTGCCCGAACGCTGGGACCGGGCGGGCTGGGCCCGGCTGGTGCTCTCCGTGGTGGGGGGTGTCGTCCTGGTCTGCGGGGTCGTCCTCGCCTGGCAGGGCGTCCGCGCGGCCATCCTCCTGCAACGGGCCAGCGACGCGTCGCAGGTGCTGCTCGCGCAGGTCGCCCAGGGTGACGCCGACGGCGCTCGGCGCACCGCCGAGGTGCTCGAGGACGCCGCGCGACGCTCCCACGACTCGACGGACGGTCCGCTGTGGGCGGTGGCGTCCTGGCTGCCGGTCGTCGGCGACGACGTCGACGCGGTGCGGGTGGTCAGCCGCGAGGTCGACCGGGTCGCGACCCGGGCGGTCCCGACGGTCGTCGATGTGACCGCCCAGGTCGGTCTCGACGCGTTCTCACCGCGCGACGGTCGCGTCGACATCGCGAACCTCGAGAGCGTCGCACCCCGGCTTGGCGCGCCTCGGCGGGCGCTCGACGAGGCCGCGCGCAACGTCGGCGACATCCGTCCGGAGGACGTCGTCGGCCGGCTGCAGGTGCCGGTCCGCCGGCTGCAGGACGTGCTCACGGGTGCCGCGTCGGCGGCCCGGGTCGCCGACACCGCCGCGACGCTGCTGCCCGACATGCTCGGCGCGCAGGAGCGTCGCCGGTACCTGCTGCTCATCCAGAACAACGCCGAGGTCCGCTCGCTCGGCGGCATCCCCGGCTCCTGGGCGGTCATCGAGGCCGACCGGGGCCGGGTGCGCATGACCGAGCAGGGTTCGGCGATCGACGTCCCGCCCGTCGACGACCCGCGCCTGGCCGTCCCGGCGTCGCAGTACGGCGCGGTCCCGGTGTCGGCGGCCGAGGACCTGCGCAACACCACCTCGGTCCCGGACTTCCCGGAGGCGGCCCGGTTCGCGGGGTCGCTCGTCGGCGAGGCGACCGACACCCGGTTCGACGGCGTCGTCTCGGTCGATCCCGTGACGCTCGGCTACCTGCTGCAGGGGCTCGGTCCGGTCACCCTCGGCGACGGCACGCGACTCACCAGCGAGAACGCGGTGGACGAGCTCCTCAACGGCGTGTACCGCCGCTACACGACCGACCCGCTCGCGCAGGACGCCGTGTTCGAGGACGCCGCACGCAGCATCTTCGACGCCTTCGTCGGTGGACGCGGAGCCACGCAGCCCGTCCTCGAGGCACTGGTGCGCGCCGCCGTCGACAACCGGGTGATGGTCTGGTCGGCCGACCGGTCGGAGCAGCGCCGCATCCGCACCACCGGCGTCTCAGGAGTCCTGTCGCAGGACGCCGACCGGGCGCGCGTCGGGGTGTTCGTGGACGACAGCAAGGGCTCGAAGCTGCAGTACTACCTCGAGACGTCGCACACGTTGACGTCGTCGCGCTGCGTCGACGACCGCAGCCAGGAGCTCACGCTGCGCACCCGCCTGAGCTCCGTCGTGCCGAGGTCGGGGCTGCCCGTCTCGATCACCGGCTTCCGGCTGCCCGGCCTGTCCGCCACGGACCAGCGGCTCTCCGTTCGGGTCGTGGCGCCTGCCGGAGGCGTCCTGCAGCAGGTCCGCCTCGGCGACGTCGACCGTCAGCCGGTCGGTGGTCGGCTCGGCGACCGTCGGGTCACCGTCGTGCCGCTGACGCTGCGGGCGGGGGAGTCGGTCGACCTCACCGTCACGATGCGCACGGGCGACGGGCAGACGGACGACCCCGTGCTCACGAGCACGCCCGGCATCCGTGCCGAGCCGAACGACGTCCGCGTGCGCTCGGCCTGCGGCTGACGCCGACCGCGCCGTCGCACGTCGCGGCGACGGTCAGCCGATCTGGCGCTCGTCGGCGAGCCGGTCGTCGGGGTACTTGCGCAGGTAGGCGTCCATGCGGTCGTTGCGCAGGGCGTCGAACAGCTCCGCGCACTTGGCCTGGTCGAGCACGACGACGTCGCCGTACGTCGGGTCCAGCTCGGTCCCGGCGACGGGTGCGGTCAGGAAGGTGACGTCGTCGGAGCGGACTCCGCGCAGCGACAGCGCGAGCGCACGCATGTCGCCCGGGTCCCAGTCGGCGTCGACCGTGAGGTTCTTCGTGACGGCGGTGAGGGTGCGGGTGAGCTTGATCGGGTTGCTGAGCGTGTCGCGCGCCAGCATCTTCTTCATCAGCGAGCGCAGGAAGTTCTGCTGCCGGGCGATGCGGTCGAAGTCGCCGCGGACGAGGCCGTAGCGGGTGCGCACGTAGGCGAGCGCCTTCTTGCCCTCGAGGGTCTGCTGGCCCGCCTGCCACTGCACCTCCTGCTTCGGGTCGTAGAAGGCGCGCGGGATGAACACGGGCACGCCGCCGACCGCCGACGAGAGCGACTCGAAGCCGTCCCAGTCGATGATCGCCAGGTGCCGCATGCGCAGGTTCGTGAGGTTCTCGACGGTCGAGATCGCCCCGTCGGGCCCGTACTCGGAGAACGCGTCGTTGATCTTCTGCTTCGAGCGCACCGCGCCGGTCTGGTCGTGGATGTCGGTGAACGTGTCGCGCGGGATCGAGACGAGGTAGACCTTGCGCCGGTCCGACGTGATGTGGGCGATCATCAGCGTGTCGCTGCGGTACTTGCCCGCCGGCCAGCGCGACGCCGCAGCGTCCTCCGCGAGGGTGGTGTCGCGCGCTCCCGGCTCCTCCTTGCCCTTGTCCGAGCCGAGCAGCAGGATGTTCAGCGCCCTGCCACGGTCGGGGTCGGGTCGGTCCTTCTCCTTGAGCTGGGTGTCGACACGGCCGACGTTGTCGAGCTGGGAGTTGAGGTAGTAGGCGTAGCCGCTGGCGGTGCCGAGCACGACCACGAGCACGCCGACCACGCCGACCAGCAGCCTGCGGTGGCGACGGTGCCAGGGTGTCCCGCCCATGCGGCGCTTGCCCGCGACGGCACGACGCTCACGCTTGAGGCGTCGCGACATGGACACGTCCGTTCGGTGGGGGGCGGGGCGCCGGCCGCACCGCACCACGGTCGACCACGCGTGATCCTACGCGGCCCACCTGAAAGGACGGTCAGAACGCCGGACCCGCAGCGACCGCGACAGCGTCGTTCACAGCTCCAGCAGGATCGTGACGGGTCCGTCGTTGACCGACGCGACCTGCATGTCGGCGCCGAAGCGCCCGGTGGGCACGTCGGTGCCCAGGGCGCGCAGCGCGGCGCAGAACTCCTCGTACAGCGGCTCGGCGACGGCGCCGGGGGCGGCTGCCGTCCAGCTCGGACGGCGACCCTTGCGGGCGTCGCCGTAGAGCGTGAACTGGCTGACCACCAGCACCGAGCCGCCGGTGTCGGCGACCGACCGCTCCTCGCGCAGCACCCGCAGCCCGTGCACCTTGCGCGCCAGCGACTCGGCCTTCTGCACGGTGTCGTCGTGGGTGACCCCGAGCAGGACGAGGAGGTGGCCCCCGTCCTCCTCTCCGCCGCCCACGGACCCGACGACCTCGCCCTCGACGACGACGGACGCCTGGGTCACCCGCTGCACCACTGCACGCACGGCGGCAGGCTAGCGCGCCGTCGATACGATGGGCAGCATGGCCTTCGAGATCCCGGCAGACCTGCACCCCGACGTGGCCCCGCTCGCATGGCTGCTCGGCACGTGGCACGGCAACGGGCGGGGTGAGTACCCGACGATCGAGCCCTACGCGTTCGAGCAGGACGTCGTGTTCGCGCACGACACGCGGCCGTTCCTGCACTACTTCAGCCGCTCCTGGACGACCGACGAGGAGGGCAACCGCACCGGTCCCGGCGACCTCGAGACCGGTTTCCTGCGGCCCGCCGGACTGGTCGAGGGCGGCAAGGGCATCAACGTCGAGCTCGTGCTCGCCCACCCCACCGGCTACGCCGAGGTCTGGTACGGCGTGGCGGAGGGCCCGCGGATCACGCTGGCCACCGACATCGTCGCGCGGACCGCGACCGCCGTCGAGTACACCGCCGGGCAGCGCATGTACGGCCTCGTCGAGGGTGCGCTCATGTACGCCGTCGACAAGGCGGCCGAGGGCCAGAGCATGCAGTCGCACCTGTGGGGGAAGCTCGCCCGTGTCTGAGCACCTGGTTCCTCCCGCCGGCGACGCCGACGCCGTCGCGCCGGGCCGGCGCAGCCCGCTGCTCGGCCTCGACGGTGCCGTCGAGGCCGACGCGCCCGACTCCGGCGTCGCCGCCCACTACGGCGAGCTGACCGTCGAGCAGCGCCGGCTCGAGCGTGGCGAGGGCTTCGTCGACCTGTCGCACCGCGACGTGCTGACGGTCACCGGCCCCGACCGGCTCACGTGGCTGCACTCGCTGACCACCCAGCACCTCGAGTCGCTCCCGCCGGGCGTGCGCACGGAGGTGCTCGTGCTCACGCCGCAGGGCCGCATCGAGCACGCCTTCGAGGGCGTCGACGACGGCACCACCTTCTGGGCCCACACGGAGCCCGGGGCCGGCGCCGCTCTCGTGACGTTCCTCGACCGGATGCGCTTCATGATGCGCGTCGAGGTCGCCGACGTGAGCGACGCCCACGCGGTCCTCGGCCGGGTCGAGCCCGGCAGCGACGGGGCGCCCGGTCGAGCGGTCTGGGCGATCGAGCCGCGCGCCGACGTCGCGTCGTGGCCGGAGCGTCACGGCCGCCCCGCAGGGACGTGGGCGTGGGAGGCGCTGCGCATCGCGTCCGGCACCCCGCGTCTCGGCCTCGACACCGACGACCGGACCATCCCGAACGAGGTGGGTCTGCTCGAGCGCGCCGTGCACCTCGACAAGGGCTGCTACCGCGGGCAGGAGACGGTGGCGCGCGTGCACAACCTCGGCCGTCCCCCGCGCCGGCTCACGCTGCTGCACCTCGACGGCTCCGCCGACCGGCTGCCGGCTCCCGGCTCACCGGTCGAGCGCGCGGACGCACCCGGCCAGGCGGTCGGTGTGCTCGGCTCGCGCGGCCTGCACCACGAGCTCGGCCCGATCGGGCTCGCGCTGCTGAAGCGCTCGGTGCCCACCGACGCGACGCTGGTCGTCGACGGGGTCGCCGCCGCGCAGGAGCTCGTCGTCGACCCCGAGGTGGGTCTGCACGTGCGCCCCCGGTCCGGTGGCTGAGGTGGGTGCGCGGCCCGAGCCGGCCCGCTGGAGCATCCTCACCGTCTGCACGGCCAACGTCTGCCGCTCGCCGCTGATGGAGCTGCTGCTGCGCGAGCGGCTGGACCCCGCGCGGTTCGAGATCGCGAGCGCCGGCGTGATGGGCTGGCGCGACGCTCCCGTCGACAGCATGGTGCGTCTCGAGCTGGCCCGCCTGGGCGTCGACGGGTCGGACTTCCGGTCGCGACCCCTGCACCCCGCGCACGTGAAGGCGGCCGACGTCGTGCTCACCGCCACGAAGGAGCACCGCGCCTCCGTGCTCGAGCTCGACCCCGGTGCGCTGCGGAAGACGTTCACCCTGCTCGAGCTCGCCGCCCTCGTCGAGGACCGGACGGCCGACAGCCTGCCCGAGCTCGTGGCCGACGCCGCCCGGCGGCGCAGCACCGCGCCCAGCCTGCTCGACGTGCCCGACCCGTTCCGCCGCGCGCCGGAGGTGCACCGCAGCACCGCCGACCTGATCGACGACGCGACCGAGCGGCTCGCGCGGACCTTCGGCACCCTGGCCTGAGCGACTCCGGGACGGCGAGCGGTCAGCGACCGCGGCGCGGGCGACGTCGCGACGACTGCGTCGCGTACTCGTACCCGTAGCCGAAGCGTCCTGCGGCGCGGCGTGGCGACATCGAGAGCACCGTGCCGAAGAGCGTCGCGCCCACCGTTTGCAGCCGCTCGACGGCAGCGCGCACCTGGTCGTGGCCGGTGCGGCCGTGGCGCACGACGAGCAGGGCGCCGTCGGACAACAGGGCCAGGATCGTCGCGTCGGTGACGGGCAGCAGTGGAGGTGCGTCGATGAGCACGATGTCGTAGGCGCGGCGCAGGTCGGCGACCAGCTGCTCCATGGCGCCGGTCTGCACGATCTCCGCCGGGTTCGGCGGCCGGGCGCCGCTCGTGAGCACGTCGAGGCCGGGGATCTCGGTCTCCTGCATCGCCTCGTCGAGCTCGACCCGGCCGACGAGGACCGTGGTCAGGCCGACCGTGCTCTCGAGCCCGAACTGCTCGGCGAGCTGAGGACGGCGCAGGTCGCCCTCCACGAGCGCGACCCGCAGGCCCGACTGTGCGAGCGCGATGGCCAGGTTGCAGGCCGTCGACGTCTTGCCCTCGGCCTCCACCGCGCTCGTGACGGTGATGACGGTGCGGTCGTGGTCGACGTCGACGAACTGCAGGTTCGTGCGCAGGATGCGGATGGACTCCGCGCGCGGGTGCTGCGGCGACAGCGAGGTGAGGAGCGGCGCGTCCTGGACGCTGCGGTCGTAGGCGATGGCGCCGAGCAGGGGCGCCTCGGTGGTCGCCTCGAGCTCGTCCGCCGACGCGACCCCGCGGTCGGCGAGCTGGCGCCAGCGCGCGACGCCGAGGCCGAGCAGCAGCCCGACGAGCAGACCGCCGAGGAGGTAGGGCCAGCGTCGGGGCGAGACGGGACCGGTCGAGCCGGTGCCGGGGTCGATGACCAGACCCGTGACCTGCTGGTTCGGGCGCAGCGCCTGCTGGCTGTCCTCGAGCCAGGCGGTGAACGCCTCGGCGATCGCGCCTGCCCGCTCGCGCGCCACGTCGAGGCTGTCGTCGCGGACCGTCACGCGCAGGACGTCGCTGTCGCCGACCACGCCGGAACGCACGGAGTCGGCGGGCAGCGACGACTCGTCGAGCGCCCGTGCGGCGCGGTCGAGGAGGTAGGGCTGGGAGAGCAGGCGGCCGTAGGACTCGACCGTGCGAGCGGTGACGGCGCGGGCCGAGCCGTCGACGCTCGCCGGCGGGGAGGAGACGAGGACCTCGGCCGAGGCCTCGTAGCGCGGTGTGAGGCCCGACACGACGAGCTGCCCCGCCAGCGCGCCCAGCAGCCCCAGCAGCACCACGAGGAGCCAGCGTGATCCGAGCGTTCGACGGGGGGTCGGGCTCGGCATCGGGCACCGTCTCCTTCGGTCTCGGGCCACACGGGGGAGGGAGGCCGGGCTCGCCGAGGTTGGTCTCGGGGCCGTCGGTACGGAAGACTAGCGGTTGCACCCTGCGTCACGACGGGGTTCCCCCGTCTCGCAGTCAGCACCAGGAGCTTCATGACCGACGACCGTCCCGCGTCCGACCTGTCCGACCAGACCCCCGAGCAGGAGGCGTCGACCGTCCCGGAGGCGGCCGCACCCGGCGCCCGGTTCGCCGCGCTGGGCCTGGGCGACGAGCTGGTGGAGGTGCTCGGCGGGCTCGGCTACGAGGCACCGACGCCCATCCAGGAGGCGGCGGTGCCGGCCCTCCTCGCCGGCCGCGACGTCGTCGGTCTCGCGCAGACGGGCACCGGCAAGACGGCTGCGTTCGCGCTGCCGATCCTCGAGAAGATCGACCCCGACCGCGCCTCCACGCAGGCGCTCGTGCTCGCGCCCACCCGCGAGCTGGCCCTGCAGGTCTGCGAGGCGATGACGTCGTACACGCCGCGGTCGCGTCGCATCCGCGTGCTCCCCGTCTACGGCGGGCAGGGCTACGGCGCCCAGCTGGCCGGGCTCGAGCGCGGTGCCCACGTCGTCGTCGGCACGCCGGGTCGCGTCATGGACCACCTCGACCGCGGCAGCCTCGACCTCTCCGGGCTCGACCACCTCGTGCTCGACGAGGCCGACGAGATGCTCGCGATGGGGTTCGCGGAGGACGTCGAGCGGATCCTCGCCGACACCCCCGAGTACAAGCAGGTCGCGCTGTTCTCGGCCACGATGCCGCCGGCCATCCGCCGCCTCGCGAAGCGCTACCTGCACGACCCCGCCGACATCGCGACGCCGCAGGCCCGCTCGTCGACGAGCACGGTGCGTCAGCGCTGGATCCCCGTCTCGCACCACGCGAAGCTCGACGCGCTCACGCGTCTGCTCGAGGTGGAGAGCGGCGACGCCATGATCATCTTCGTCCGCACGAAGTCGGCCACCGAGGAGCTCGCGGAGCGACTGCGCTCGCGCGGGTTCTCCGCGGCCGCCATCAACGGCGACCTCGTCCAGGCGCAGCGCGAGCGGACCGTGACGGCGCTGAAGAACGGCTCGCTCGACATCCTCGTCGCCACCGACGTGGCCGCGCGCGGTCTCGACGTCGACCGCATCACCCACGTCGTCAACTACGACATCCCCCACGACCCCGAGGCGTACGTGCACCGGGTCGGCCGCACGGGCCGTGCCGGGCGCAGCGGCGAGGCGATCCTGTTCGTCACCCCGCGCGAGCGTCGGCTCCTGTCGGCGATCGAGAAGGTGTCGGGACGCCCGGTCGAGGAGACCGGCGTGCCCAGCGTCGACGAGGTCAACGCGCGCCGTACCGCCAAGTTCGCGCAGGCGATCACCGACAGCATGGGCTCCGCCCAGTTCCACGCCTTCCGGGGCCTCGTGGAGGACTACGTGCGCGAGCACGACGTCGAGATGCTCGACGTGGCCGCGGCGCTCGCGGTGATGAGCACGGACGACAAGGAGTTCTTCCTGCGTCCGGACCCGCCGAAGAAGGAGCGGCGTGAGCGCCCGGAGCGGCAGGACCGGCCGGCGCGCGACGCCGGTGACCGCCCTGCGCGCCCGTCGAAGGACGGCTGGGCGCCGTACCGGATCGCCGTCGGCAAGCGGCACAAGGTGACGCCGTCGATGATCGTCGGCGCGCTCGCCAACGAGGGCGGTCTGCGTCGCGCCGACTTCGGCAAGATCACCCTCGGCATCGACCACGCCGTCGTCGAGCTCCCGCAGGACCTGCCCCCGGCGGTGTTCGAGGCGCTCGCCGACACGCGGATCTCCGGACGTCGCATCGACCTGCAGGCCGACCGTGGCGCCCGGGGTGGACGCTCCTCGCGCGACGACCGGCCGACCGCGCACCGCAAGGGCTCGGGCGCACCGGGCGGCAAGGGCAAGGGCGGTCAGCGCGGCAGCTGGTCGAAGGACGGCGAGTCGCCCCGCAAGCCCCGCCACCCCAAGGGTCACTGACGGCCGTCGGCCGAGGAGAGGACGAGATGCGACGACTGGACAACCCCGACCGCGACTACGACTGGGGCTCTCCTGACGCCATCCCGCGCTTCCTCGGCCGCACGCCCGACGGTGCTCCGGTGGCCGAGATCTGGATGGGCACCCACCCGCTGAACCCCTCGACGGTGCAGGGCGCCGACGGTCCGGTCTCGCTGCGAGAGGTGGCCGGCGAGCTGCCGTTCATGCTCAAGATCCTGGCCGCCGACCGACCGCTGTCGATCCAGGTGCACCCGAACGCCGTCCTCGCGCAGGAGGGGTTCGAGGCCGAGGAGGCCGCCGGCGTGCCGCTGGACGCCCCGCACCGCGTGTACAAGGACCCGCACCCGAAGCCGGAGATGGTGTACGCGTTGACCGCGTTCGACACGCTCGTCGGCTTCCGTCCGACGGCCGAGATCCTGCGCGTGCTCGCCGCGATCGACGTGCCGCGCGTGCACCAGCTCGTCGAGAACCTGCGTCGTCAGCCCGGGTTCCTCGGCATCGTGCGCATCGTCGAGGACCTGCTCACGGACCGTCCGTCCCCCGAGGAGGTGGCGGCGGTCGTGGCCGCCTGCCGCGCGGGTGTGGACCGCGGCATCGACATCAAGCGCGCGTACGCGACGGCCGTGCTCGTCGACGAGCACCACCCGGGCGACGTCGGCGTCGTCATGTCGCTGCTGCTCAACCGCTTGACGCTGCAGCCCGGCGAGGCCGCCTACCTCGGCGCCGGCATCATCCACGCCCACCTCAGCGGCCTGTGCGTCGAGGTCATGGTGTCCTCCGACAACGTGCTGCGCGGCGGACTGACGGGCAAGCACCTCGACCCGCAGGGTCTCGTCCGCTGCCTCGACCGCGGCATGTCGCGACTGGCGCGCGTCGACGCCGACCAGTTCGGCTTCTCCACCGACGTCTACAGCCCGGGCCTGCACGAGTTCGCCCTCTCGGTGACGCAGTGCTCGTCGGCCGAGCCCGACGGCGCCCGCCTCCCCGACGACGGCCGTCGCATCGTCGTCTGCCTCGGCGGCGAGGTCGAGGTCGTGAACGAGGCCGGCGAGCGCGAGCACCTCGCCCGCGGCGAGGCGGTGTTCGCCGACGAGTCCGACGGTGTCCTTCACGCCGTCGGCACCGGCGAGGTCGCGCAGGCCTACACCCCCGCCCCCGACCTGCCGCCCACCGAGCTCACCGACCTCGTCTGACGGCTGGGGTCTCGTCCTCCGGTGCGGTGGGTGAGCGGTAGGTGACACGCGCTACTGGGGCCTGATGACGCGTGCTACCTACCGCTGCACCCTCTGGCGCGGTAGGTGGGATGCGGAATGTGGGTGAGCGGTAGGTGACACGCGCTACTGGGTGCTGATGACGCGTGCTACCTACCGCCAGGGGGGAGCATCCCGCGTCCTGCGCAGGCCGCAGCCGGCGGACCCGGGCCGGCGCGGTCGCCAGCCGCCCGGTCCAGGCCCTTTCGAAGACCACCCCCAGCGCCAGCCGAGGCAGCGCACCAGCAAGCCGAGGCCCCTGCGGCAGCGCAGCAGCAAGCCGAGCCCCCGCGGCAGCGGACCGACAGGACCGGACGACGACGCCCCGCCGACCGTCAGACCAGGTCGGTCCGGCCCGACGCGGCGAGGGCGGCGGGGACCTCCTTGACGCGCTGCGCGTGTTCGACGGTGGTGACGAGGAGGGCGTCGTCGGTCTGCACGACGACGGCACCGGGGATGCCGACGACGGCGACGGTGACGCCACCGGTGGTGCGGACGAGGCCGTCGGCGTCGACCCAGACGACGCCGGTGTCGCCGCTGACGCCCAGCTCGTGGAGGGCGGCGAAGTCGCCGATGTCGTCCCAGCCGAAGCGGCCGGGCACGGTCGCGATGCCGCCGGTGAGCGACACCGGCTCCGCGACGGCGTGGTCGATGGCGATGCGGGTGAGCGACGGCCAGACGGCCTCGAGCACGGTCTGCGCATCCGGGCCGTCCCAGGCTGCGGCGATGCGCTGCAGACCCGCGTGCAGGGTCGGCTGGAGCCGGGCGAGGTGGCCGAGGAGGACGTCGGCGCGGGTGACGAACATGCCCGCGTTCCAGCTGAAGGTGCCGGCCCGCAGGTAGGCGCGCGCGGTCTCCTCGTCGGGCTTCTCGACGAAGCGCACGACGGTCCGCGCGCTCGGCGCGCCGTCGACCGCGAGCGGCGCGCCCGACTCGACGTACCCGAACGCCGTGGAGGGGGAGCGGGGCGAGATGCCGATGGTGGTCACGGCCCCCGTGCGCGCGGTCCGGACGGCCTGCGCGACGGCGTCGGCGAAGCGGTCCTCGCCGGTGATGACGTGGTCGGCGGCGAACGACGCGACGACGGCCTCGGGGTGCCGGGCGAGCACGACGGCGGTCGCGAGCCCGATGGCCGGCATCGAGTCGCGCGGCGACGGCTCGACGAAGACGCTGGTCAGCCCGGGCAGCTGCGCGCGCACGGCGTCGGCGTGCCGCGGCCCGGTGACGACGTGCACCCGCTCGGGCGGTACGAGCTTCGTCACGCGGTCCCACGTCTGCTGCAGCAAGGTGCGGCCCGAGCCGGTCAGGTCGAGCAGGAACTTCGGGCGGCCGGCACGCGACAGCGGCCACAGCCGGGTGCCCGCGCCGCCGGCCGGGATGATGACGTGCAGGTCGTCGAGGTCCGAGGGTGCAGTACTCATCAGTGGGGGCTCATCGTGGGGGCTCGCGATCGTCGGTCGGCAGGGGCGGCGCGTCACCGTGATGACGCGGCGAGTCTAGCGGCGCGCGACGCCGTCCCGGGGCGCTTCGGCGTCGCGGGATGGACCTAGGCTGGGGCGATGGACGTCGTCGCCGAGGTCGTGCGGTCAGGGCTCGTGGAGAGCCGTCATCGGGGGATGGCCGTGCGGGTCGACCCGGACGGGCAGACCGTGTGGTCGATCGGCGACCCCGGCACCGTCGTGTTCCCCCGGTCGACGAACAAACCGTTCCAGGCCGCTGGTCTCGTGCGGGAGGGTCTCGACCTGGAGCCGCGACTGCTGGCCCTGGCCGCCGCGAGCCACTCCGCCGAGCCGTTCCACCTCGAGGGCGTCCGCGAGATCCTGGCGCGCGGCGACCTCGACGAGTCGGCGCTGCAGACCCCGCCGTCCTACCCGGTCGACCCGCACGAGCACGCCGCCGTGCTGCGGGCCGGGGAGGGCCGCCTGCCGATCCGGATGGACTGCTCGGGCAAGCACGCGGCGATGCTGCTGACCTGCGTCCAGCGCGGTTGGTCCACCCACGACTACCTCGACCCCGACCACCCGGTGCAGCGGGCCATCACGGCCACGTTCACCGAGCTCGTCGGTCCGCCCGACGTGGTCGGCGTCGACGGCTGCGGCGCGCCCCTGCTGGCGACGTCGCTCGAGCGGCTGGCCCGCGGGGTCGGCCGGCTCATGAGGGCCGAGCCGGGCAGCGCCGAGCGCCGGGTGGCCGACGCGATGGTCGCGCACCCCGAGCAGGTCAGCGGCACGCGACGCCCCGACCTCGCCCTGGCGCGGGCCGTGCCGGGCTCGCTCGTGAAGTCCGGCGCCGAGAGCGTCGTCGTCGCGGGCCTCGCCGACGGTTCCGCTCTCGCGGTGAAGATCGAGGACGGCGGCGAGCGGCCGCTGTTCGTCGTGCTGCACCGCGCCTTGGAGCTGGCGGGGGTCGATGCCGACCTGCTCCGCGAGCGTCCGGTCGTCCTGGGCGGTGGACGTCCCGTCGGCGAGGTGCGCCCCGTCCTCTGACCTGACCGGACCGTGGGCGACGGCGTGTGAGACGTCTCGCATGCAACCCTGCTTGCAGATGCTTGCATTTGCAAGCAGACTGGAGACATGGCCAAGCTGCACGTGGGAGGAGCCGTCGAGACCCTCGGCGACTACCTGCGCGAGCAGCGACGCCAGGCACAGATGTCCCTGCGACAGCTGGCGGAGAAGTCCGAGGTCTCGAACCCGTACCTCAGCCAGATCGAGCGGGGCGTGCGCCGACCCTCGGCGGAGGTCCTCCAGCAGATCGCGAAGGCACTGCGCATCTCGGCCGAGTCGCTCTACGTACGAGCGGGGCTCATCGACGTCGACGAGTCCGGCGCGCGCATGGTCGAGGACGCCATCGCCCTCGACCCGCGCCTGACCGAGCGGCAGAAGACGGCACTGCTGGACATCTACCGCTCGTTCGTCGGCGCCGACGTGGCGACCGACGAGACGCTGGCCGAGACGGTCACCGAAGCCAACTCCGACACTTCATCCGAGGAGACACCCCCATGAGCATCACCGACCAGATCAACGCCCAGGTCAAGACTCTCGTCGACGAGGTCAAGAACCTCACCGAGACCCTCCGCAAGGTCGAGCTCGACGACCTCCGCTCGCAGGCCACCGGCCTCGTCGGCTCCGCCCGCGCCGAGGTCCAGGAGGGCTACGCCGAGCTCGTGCAGAAGGGCGAGGAGTTCGTCGCCCAGGCGCGCGCCCTGAAGCTCGAGGACGTCCAGAAGCGCGGCGAGAAGCTGCTCGACGCGCTGCGCAAGGACGCCAAGAAGAACATCAAGGAGGCCCGCAAGGCCGCCGAGGACGTCGCCGAGGACGTGCAGAAGCGCGCCGAGGACATCGTCGCCGACGCCCAGGCCACGGTCGCCAAGGTGACGAAGAAGGCCCCGACCACCAAGGAGCAGGCCAAGAAGGCTCCGGCCAAGACGTCGGCCGCCGCACGCTCCACCGCCACGAAGGCCACCGAGACCGCCAAGAAGGCGCCCGCGAAGACGACCTCGACCGCGAGCACCGCCAAGAAGACCGCCGCCAAGAAGACGTCGACGGCCAAGAAGACCACCGCCGCGAAGACGTCGGCCGCGAAGAAGACGACCCCGGCGAAGAAGACCTCGACCGCGGCCAAGAAGACCAGCTCGACGGCCAAGAAGACCACGTCGACGCCGGCGAAGAAGACGTCGACGGCCGCCAAGAAGACCACGTCGACGGCCAAGAAGGCGCCCGCGAAGAAGGCGCCCGCCAAGAAGACGACGGCCAGCAGCACCGGCTCCAGCGACAGCAGCACGCAGTCCTGATCGGCCACCAGCACCACCCGCGACGGCGGGCTCCCGGCGACGGGGGCCCGCCGTTCGGCGTCTGGCGGTAGGGTCCAGACGTGTTCGAGGTCCAGTCCAGCCTGATGCTCCTGCTGTCGCTCGTGCTGTTCGCCGTCAAGGCGTTCGCGCTCGTCGACTGCGTGCTGCGCGACGCCGGACGCTTCAGCGTCGCCGACTCCCTGCCCAAGAACACCTGGCTCGTGATCCTGGGCCTCGCCGTCGTCGCGCACGCCGTCTTCTGGGCGCCGCTCTCGCTGCTCAACCTCGCCGGGACGGTCGCTGCGCTCGTCTACCTCGCGCAGCTGCGCGGCAGCCACGTCTGACGCCTGGCGTCACCAGCCCGTCGGGGCGTGACGCCCGCCACGAGGCGCGGCGCAGGTTCGCCATCGCGCGTCGTCCTCGGTATGGTCGAAAGGTTTTCCCACGCACCTACCCGTGCGGGGCGACCGGACGAACGTACGACGACCGAGCTGACGACGACTTCACCGAGGGAAGAGGTGGTGCCTCATGAGTACCCGCACCGAGCACGAGCATGCGCCGCAGGCGCGATGGCGGACCAGGATCGACCCCGTGGTCTTCGGGGTGACGGGCGCGGTCGCGATCGCCTTCGTCGTGTGGGGCCTGGTGAGCACCGACGGGCTCAAGGCGGCCTCCGACGCCTCCCGCTCCTGGGTGATCGTCAACACCGGCTGGTTCTTCGTGCTGGTCGCGTCGTTCTTCGTCCTCTTCGTGCTGTGGCTCGCCGCCTCGAAGTACGGCCGGGTCCCGCTCGGCGAGGACGACGAGAAGCCGGAGTTCCGCACGGTCTCCTGGATCGCCATGATGTTCAGCGCCGGCATGGGCATCGGCCTGATGTTCTGGGGCGTCGCCGAGCCGTTGTCGCACTTCGCTTCGCCGCCGCCGGGCACCGGTGAGCCGCAGAGCGAGGAGGCGCTGCAGAGCGCCATGGCCTCGACGATGTTCCACTGGGGCCTGCACCCCTGGGCCATCTACGCGGTGGTGGGCATCGCCATCGCCTACGGCACCTTCCGCAAGGGCCGCTCGCAGCTCATCTCCTCGGCGTTCCGCCCGCTGATCGGGCGCCGTGCCGAGGGTCCCGCCGGGCGCGTCATCGACATCCTGGCCATCTTCGCGACCCTCTTCGGCTCCGCCGCGAGCCTCGGCCTCGGCGCCCTGCAGATCGGCGCCGGCCTGCAGTTCAACGGCTGGATCGACCAGCCCGGCAAGATCGCCCTCGTCGCCATCATCGCCGTGCTGACGGTGCTGTTCATCCTGTCGGCCGTCTCCGGCATCGAGCGCGGCATCCAGTGGCTGTCCAACACCAACATGGTGCTGGCGCTCGCCCTCGCCGTGTTCGTGTTCGTCGTCGGACCGACGCTGTTCATCCTCAACATGCTGCCGACCACGTTGGGCGACTACGCCTCCCAGATGACGGAGATGGCGTCGCGCACGGCCGCCAGCGGCGACCAGGCGATGGAGGCCTGGCTGTCGAGCTGGACGATCTTCTACTGGGCCTGGTGGGTCTCGTGGACGCCGTTCGTCGGCATGTTCATCGCCCGCATCAGCCGCGGCCGCACGATCCGCGAGTTCGTGACCGGCGTGCTCCTCGTGCCCACGCTCGTGAGCCTCGTCTGGTTCGCCGTCTTCGGCGGGTCCGCCATCTTCGAGCAGCGCGCCAGCGGCGGCCTCATCGGCTCCGACGGCTCCGTCGCCTCGGACTTCGCGCTCTTCCAGCTGCTGGAGAAGTACCCCGCGGCGGGCATCACGTCGGTGCTCGTCATGGTCCTCGTCGGAATCTTCTTCGTCTCCGGCGCCGACGCCGCCTCGATCGTCATGGGCACGCTCAGCGAGCGCGGCGCCACGGAGCCGAGCCGCGTCTCGGTCATCTTCTGGGGTGCGCTGACGGGTGCCGTGGCCGCGATCATGCTCGTGATCGGCGGGTCCGACGCGTTGACCGGCCTGCAGAACATCACCATCGTCGCGTCGGTGCCGTTCGTGTTCGTCATGGTCGCGCTCTGCGTCTCGCTGTGGAAGGACCTGCAGAGCGACCCCGTCGTCGTGCGGCACCGCCTCGGCCAGGAGGCGGTCGAGGGCGCGGTGGTCGTCGGCGTCGAGGAGCACGACGGCGACTTCGCGCTCGTCGTCGAGCCGACCGACAGCAGTGCCGAGCCGGCCTCGGACGAGAAGCAGCAGTGACCGCGTGACGACGTCCCGGACCGACGGGTCCGGGACGTCGACGCCGAGCCCGGGCGGGCTGGTAGACCTCAGGCGCCGAAGGTCGGCGGCGCCTGGTCGAGACGTCCGGGGTGCAGCCAGCGGGTGATGATGACCCGCAGGGTGCTCAGGGCGTCGTCGGCACGACGCTCTCCGGCGTCCTGCACGTCGGCGTGCGTCCGCAGCAGCGCGGCGAGCCAGAGGCCCGCCTCGCCGGGGTCGAGCTCGCGGTCGGCGGTGCCGTCGCGCATGGCCCCGAGGAGCAGCTCGGTGAGCTCGGACTGCACCTCGGCGTCGACGGGGGCGCGCGTGTCGACGATCTCGTCGACGCGGTCCAGCAGGGCGTCCCAGGCGCTCATGGGAGCAGCCTAGTGGGCTCCGCGCAGCGGATCGGACCCCGTCGTGCGCGTCGCACCTAGAACATCTGTTCGAACCAGCCTATCCTGCTGGGGTGTGGTTCCAGGGTTCGCTGCTCGACGTCGGCGACGAGGCGGTCGTCGGCTCGTTGGGTGCTGCGGTGCAGCGTCGCGAGCTGACGCACGGTGCCTGGGTCGACGTCCGTCCCGGCTGGGTGCAGGGCGCCGACCCGCTGTTCCTCTCCTTGCAGACGGAGGTGCGCTGGCGGGCCGAGCGTCGCCAGATGTACGACGAGACGGTCGACGTCCCGCGTCTGCTCGCGCACTTCGGCGCCGCCGACACCCTCCCGCACCCGGCGCTCGACGCCGCCCGCGCCGCCCTGAACGCGCACTACGCTGACGAGCTCGGCGAGGAGTTCGTCACCGCCGGCCTCTGCTACTACCGCGACGGCCGCGACAGCGTCGCCTGGCACGGCGACCGCATCGGTCGAGGTCGGGCCGAGGACACCATGGTCGCCATCCTGTCCCTCGGTGCGCCCCGCCGCCTCAGCCTGCGCCCCGTCGACCACGGCGCCGGCGACACCATCGGCTTCGTCGTCGGCCACGGCGACCTCCTCGTCATGGGCGGCTCCTGCCAACGGACCTGGGAGCACGCCGTCCTCAAGACCGCCAAGCCCGTCGGTCCCCGCATCAGCGTCCAGTTCAGGCCGCGGGGGGTGTTGTAGAGGCTGGGGGCTGCGTGGCTGCGGCTGCGCTGCTCTGGGGGGTCTGGACCTGCTGGTGCGCTGGCGTAGGGGATCTGGGCTAGGTGGTGCGCTGCCTCAACTGGCGCTGGGTGTGGGCTCCGCAAGGGCCTCGACCGGGCGGCTGGCGACCGCGCTGGTCTGGGATCTCGGGCTGTGGGTTGCGCTCGGGGTGGACGCAGGATTCTGCGTTCGTGTGCGGAAGGCCAAGGAGTCTGCGTTTGCTACGGGATCCCGTCGTGAACGCAGAAGTGTTCGGGCTCGGGCGCGTGGATGAAGAATCGTGGGTGCCCTTTGCGTTGGGGGGACGCGAGATTCTTCCTTCTCGTGGCACGGTCCACGAGAAGGGAGAAGCACTGCCACGTCTGACCCCCTCGGCGGCGGATCTGCCACCTGTACAGCGCTCAGAAGGTGGCAGACCCGCCGCCGACGGCGATTCGGTGGCAGACCTACCGTTCGACTCTCAAGACCAACCCACAGCCCGAGACCTCAGACCAGCGCGCCACCCAACCGCCCGGTCGAGGCGCTTTCGAAGAGCAGGTCCAGGAGAAGCCGCGCCGGCGCAGCCCCACCCGAGCGAGAACCCGCACCGACGCAGCCGCAGGCCGAGTCGAAGCCGCCCCCTCGCACCCGCAAGGACCCCCAACGCCACGAGCCCCCGACCACACGGTCGGGGGCTCGTCGCGACGGGCTCAGCGGGCGCGGCGCTGGAGGCGTTCGAGGTCGAGGATGACGACGGAGCGGGGCTCGAGGCGCAGCCAGCCGCGGGACGCGAAGTCGGCGAGCGCCTTGTTGACGGTCTCGCGGGAGGCGCCGACGAGCTGGGCCAGCTCCTCCTGGGTGAGGTCGTGGTTGACGTGCACGCCGTCCTCGGCCTTCCGCCCGAAGCGGCTCGCGAGGTCCAGGAGGGCCTTGGCGACGCGACCGGGAACGTCGGAGAACACCAGGTCGCCGACGACCTCGTTGGTGCGACGCAGGCGACCGGCGAGCTGGTTGAGCAGCGCCAGGGCGACCTCGGCGTGGCTGGACAGCACCGGCGTGAGGGCCTCGTGGCTCAGGCTCTGGACGGTGACGTCGGTGACCGACGTCGCGGTGGCCGAGCGGGGTCCGGGGTCGAAGAACGACAGCTCGCCGAACATCTGGCCGGGGCCGAGGATGGCGAGCAGGTTCTCGCGACCGTCGGGCGCCGTGCGTCCGAGCTTGATCTTGCCCTCGGTGACGACGTACAGCTGGTTGCCGTCGTCACCCTCGTTGAAGAGGACCTCGCCACGCTTCAGGCTCAGCGGGGACATCGAGGCCTCGAGGGCTCCTGCGGCGTCGTCGTCGAGACCAGAGAAGAGCGGCGCTTGGCGCAGCACGTCGTCGTTCACGGGCATCCTTTTCGGCTGTTGATTCGGTCACAGTCTGTCCTACCAGGAGCTCGAACGCCACACGCCGGGCCGGTGTCGGCGCCGCCACGTACCCTGACGGCGTGCCACCTGCCGCCCCCGAGGCTCCCGTGAAGCCGCCGACGAGTCTCGTGCGCCGGGCGCGCAAGATCCACCGGGTGCTCGCCGAGACCTATCCGGAGGCCGGCTGCGAGCTCGACTTCCGCACTCCCTTCGAGCTGCTCGTGGCCACCGTACTCTCCGCCCAGACCACCGATCGACGGGTCAACGCCGTCACCCCCGCCCTGTTCGCCGCCTACCCCGACGCCGCGGCGCTCGCGGCGGCCGATCGCACGGCCGTCGAGGAGATCATCCGCTCCACCGGCTTCTACCGGGCGAAGACCGACAGCGTGCTCGGTCTGTCCGCCGCGCTCGTCGAGCGGTACGACGGCGAGGTGCCGGCCCGGCTGCGCGACCTCGTCACGCTGCCGGGCGTCGGCCGCAAGACGGCCAACGTGGTGCTGGGCAACGCCTTCGACGTGCCCGGCCTCACCGTCGACACGCACTTCGCCCGGCTCGTGCGCCGCTTCGAGTGGGTCGACGACGACGTCGCGAAGGACCCGGTCAAGACCGAGCACGCGGTCGGGGCGCTGTTCCCGCGACGCGACTGGACGATGCTCAGCCACCGGCTGATCTGGCACGGCCGACGCCGCTGCCACGCGCGCAAGCCCGCCTGCGGTGCGTGCCCGGTGGCGCACTGGTGCCCGGCGTACGGCACCGGCCCCACCGATCCCGTCGAGGCGGCGCGGCTCGTCACCACGCAGGGTCGCGCATGAGACGCCTCGCCGTCGCGGTCGCCGTGCTCGCGCTGCTCCTGGCCGGCTGCTCCGACGTCGACACGAGCAGCGGCAAGCCGACGTTCGGCGGCGGCTCGCTCGACGGCGGCGACCCGCAGTCGGCGTCGGTCCGCAGCGGCGTGCAGGACGCCGGCGTGCGTCCGTGCAGCGACCTCCCGCTCGCCGACGCGGGCGCCGAGGGCGACGGTGCGCTGCCGGCGCTCGAGCTGCCGTGCCTGGGCGGCGACGGCAGCGTCGACCTCTCCCGGCTGCGGGGTCCCGCGGTCGTCAACTTCTGGGCGAGCAACTGCAAGCCGTGCCGCGAGGAGCTGCCCCTGCTCGCACGGCTCGACCGCGACACCGGCGACCGGCTGACGGTCGTCGGCCTCGACGTGCGCGACGCCGACCCCGACGCCGCGGTCGCGCTCGCCCGACGCTCGCGCGTCACCTACCCGCAGCTGTCCGACCCGACGTTCCGCACCCGCGGTGCCTTCCGGGTGCTCGGCCTGCCGCAGACGGTCTTCGTCGACGCGCAGGGCAGGATGGTCGCCACCGAGCGGGTGCCGTACACCTCCTACGCCGACCTGACCGGTGCCGTCCGCCGACACCTGGAGGTGCAGCCGTGAGTCCTGAGTCCTCCGCCGGCTCGCCGACGTCCGGTGGCGTGGCCGACGGCCTGCCCGAGTGGCTGCGCCCGCTCGCCGAGCTGGCCGGCTCCGTGCAGGCCGAGCAGCTCGCGCCGCGCTTCCCGCACCCGCCGGCCGACGCCCGTCCGGCCGCGGTCCTCATCTGCTTCGCCGACGGCCCCGACGGGCCCGAGCTGCTGCTCACCGAGCGGGCCCCGACGCTGCGCAACCACGCCGGCCAGATCTCGTTCCCGGGCGGCGCGTGCGACCCCGGCGACGTCGACGCGGCAGCCACGGCGCTGCGCGAGGCCGACGAGGAGGTCGGGCTCGACCCGGCCGAGGTGACGGTGTTCGGCACCCTGCCGACGCTCTGGCTGCCGCCCAGCAACTTCGCGGTCACCCCCGTGCTCGGCTACTGGCGCAGGCCCCGACAGCTGGCCGCCGTCTCGACGGCCGAGGTGGGACGCGTCCTGCACCACCCGCTGCACCTGCTGGTCGACCCCGAGCGGCGGTTCAGCGTCGAGCACCCGTCCGGGTGGCGCGGGCCGGCCTTCGAGATCGGCACCGAGATGCCGCTGTGGGGCTTCACGGCCGGCATCATCTCCCGTCTGTTCGAGCGGCTCGGCTGGGCCCAGCCCTGGGACGAGTCGGTCGTCCACCCGCTGCCCACCCCACCCCAGGAGCGCCCGTGAGCTCGCTCGACCTCGTCATCGCCGTCGTCGTGGTGGCGTACGCCGTCTCCGGCTACCTGCAGGGCTTCGTGGTCAACCTGGTCGCCACCGCCGGTCTCGTCCTCGGCGGGCTCGGCGCCATCTGGGTCGTGCCGCACCTGCTCGACCGGCAGAACGGCACCCTGACGACGTCGCTGCTGGCGCTCGGGCTGGTCATCGGTGCCGCCGCGATCGGCCAGGCCATCGGCACCTACATCGGCACCGACCTGCGCGGGGGGCTCACCGCGGGCCCGCTGCGCACGGTCGACGCCGTCGGCGGGGCCGCCCTGAGCGTCGTCGGCGTGCTCATCGCGTCGTGGGCGCTCGGCTACGCGGTCAGCGGCACCTCGATCCCGTGGCTGGCGAAGGCCGCACGCGACTCGACCGTGCTCGCGAAGGTCAACGACGTCATGCCGTCGACCGCCACCGACACGCTGCGCGCGTTCAGCCGCACGCTCGACGCCAACCTCTTCCCGCGCTACATCGACCCGTTCGCCGACGAGGAGATCGCCGCCGTCGGCCCGCCCGACGCCGCCACCCTGTCCCAGCCGGGCGTGCAGCAGGCCTCGCGCAGCGTCGTGAAGATCGTGGGCTCCGCCGAGTGCGGCCGGGGGATCGAGGGGTCGGGCTTCGTCTACGCGCCGGGCCGGGTCATGACGAACGCGCACGTCGTCGCGGGTGTCGACCAGCCGGTGGTCACCGTGGAGGGCGAGCGTCGCCTCGACGGGCGGGTCGTCGTCTTCGACCCCGAGCTCGACCTCGCCGTCATCGCCACCGACGACCTCGGCGTACCGGCGCTGCGCTTCGACACGCAAGGGACGGCAGGCCAGGAGGCGGCCGTGCTCGGCTACCCCGAGAACGGGCCGTTCGACGCGCGGGCGGCGCGTATCCGCTCCCAGCTCACGCTGCGCAGCCCCGACATCTACGACCGGGGGCAGGTGCTGCGCGAGGCGTTCTCCGTGCGCAGCCTCGTCCGGTCCGGCAACTCCGGCGGCCCGCTGGTCTCGACCGAGGGCACCGTGCTGGGCGTCATCTTCGCGGCGTCGATCTCCGACAGCTCCACCGGCTACGCGGTCACCGCGGAGCAGGCGCAGGACGACGCGCGCGCCGGCCGCTCGGCGACCCAGCAGGTCGACACCGGACGGTGCGCCTGATGCGCGGGTTCCTGGCGGCCGTGTCGGGGCTCGTGGCGGTCGTCGCGCTCGCGGTGGCGCTCCCGGCCGCGTGGGTGGCGGCGTCGGTGGCCGACGAGGACGGGTTCGTCTCGCTGTCGCGCGACGTGGTCACCGACGGTGCGGTGCAGGACGCCGCCTCGGACCTGCTGACCACGCGGCTCGAGCGCGAGGCCGGCCTGCCGGCGCAGCTGGCCGAGACCGGGCGCCGGCTGCTCGAGCGGGCCACCGACCGCGTGTTCGACGACCCGCAGCTGTCGGGTGCGTGGGCGCAGACGCTGCGCCGCACCCATGCCGCGCTGCTCGACGACCCCGCCGCGGCCTCGGGGCAGGTGCCCGTCCCCCTCGACCTCGCGCCGCTGGCGCGGCTCGCGGCCGAGCGCACCGACGGTCTCGTCGACGCCCCCGACCGGCTCGTGGTCGAGCTGCCCGGCGGACCCGACGCGCGGGCGCTGCGTCTGGTCGATGAGTCCCCGGGGCTCGCGCTGGCCGCGGGTCTCGTCGCGGCGGTCGGTGCACTGGTGGCGCTGCTCGTGGCCCGGCGCCGTGGTGTGGCGCTGGTGTGGCTCGGGGTGGGCGCCGTGGCGGCCGCCGGCCTCGACGCGGGGCTCGCCCGCCTGGCCCGCGAGCGGACGGTCGACGCCTCCACCGGCGACGGCCTGCAGACCGCGCTGGTGCGCGCGCTCGCCGACGTCGGCGTCACCTCGTTCGACGGCTGGCTCGTGTGGACGGCGCTCAGCGGCGCGGTCCTCGCCGTGCTGGGCGTGGTCGTCGCCCTCGTCGGGCGCCGCACAGCCTGACCTGCGGGCGCAGATTCCCAGGTGGACCTGGGAATCTCCACCGAGCGTGGGAATCTCACGCAGGCACGGAGAGCTTTCCGGGTATCCCTGGGATTCCCGTGCCTCGTAACCGGTTCCGGCCCCCGGGTGAGGGGGACCAGCGGTCAGCGCCGGGGAGCGGCGTGCTGGCCCTTCAGGGCGCCGGGGATCTTCTTGGCCGTGTCGATGGTCTTCTGCGGGGCACGGATCTTCTTGATGAGCCGCACGCCGACGAGCACGAGCACGACGGCCAGCAGCACGTAGACGCCGGCGACGATGAGGAAGCACCACGCGGGGTGCAGACCGGTCATGCTCAGGAAGTAGGCGAACGCGATCGAGACGAAGATCAGGACGAGCAGGCCGAGGAAGCCGGCCACGGCGAACAGAGCCGCGCCCACGCCGCCGGCCTTCGCGCTCACCACGAGCTCGCTCTTGGCGAGGGCGACCTCGGCCTGGACGAGGGCGGAGATGTCGCGACTGGCGTCGGCGACCAGCCGGCCGACGGTCGGCTCGTCCTGCTCGGGCAGCATCGGTCGCACGGGCTCGCGGTTCGCTCGCTGACGGTCGCTCATGAGGCCGAGCCTACAAGCGGGAGCCGGTGGTGCGCGCGGCCACCGGGGCCGGCGACGCCGAGGGCGGTCAGGCGCCGAGCAGACGCAGGAGCACGCCGGCCACGGAGGCGCCGGCGATGACGGAGGCGGAGAACACGAGGTCGAGGCGGGTGGTGGTGTCCATGGCTCCAGCGTGTCGGGGCCTGGTGAGAGGACGCTGAACGGAACCTGGCCGTCACCTGTCGGTCCGAGGACACCTGGAGGACACCCCCACGCGACGCCTGCACGCACGACGCCCCGCGACCCGGGGGTCGCGGGGCGTCGGGAGGCCTGCCTCAGTCCTCGTCGGCCTTCGCACCGCTCATGCCGGCGGTGATGAGGTCCACGACGGAGGAGTCGGCCAGCGTCGTCGCGTCGCCGACCTCGCGGTTCTCGGCGACGTCGCGCAGCAGGCGGCGCATGATCTTGCCCGAGCGGGTCTTGGGCAGCTCGGGCACGACCATGACCTGGCGCGGCTTGGCGATCGGGCCGATCTCCTTGCCGACGTGGTTGCGCAGCTCGGCCACGACGTCCTCTCCACCGTCCCCTGCGGACTCGCGCAGGATGACGAACGCGCACACGGCCTGGCCGGTGGTCTCGTCGGCCGCGCCCACGACGGCCGCCTCGGCCACCTTCGGGTGCGAGACGAGCGCCGACTCGATCTCGGTCGTCGACAGTCGGTGGCCCGAGACGTTCATGACGTCGTCGACGCGTCCGAGCAGCCAGATGGCGCCGTCGTCGTCCTTCTTCGCCCCGTCGCCGGCGAAGTAGTAGCCCTGGGCCTTGAACCGCGACCAGTAGGTCTCGACGTAGCGGTCGTCGTCGCCCCAGATGGTGCGCAGCATCGACGGCCACGGCTCGGTGATCACGAGGTAGCCGCCCTCGCCGTTGCCCACGGGAGTGCCGGCGTCGTCGACGACCTCGGCGGTGACGCCCGGGAACGCCGTCATGGCCGATCCGGGCTTGGCGGCGGTGACGCCGGGCAGCGGGGTGATCATGTGGGCGCCGGTCTCGGTCTGCCACCAGGTGTCGACGATCGGGGCGCTGCCGCCGCCGATGTTCTCGCGGTACCAGACGTAGGCCTCGGGGTTGATGGACTCGCCCACCGTGCCCAGCACGCGCAGGCTCGACAGGTCGTGCTCGGCGGGGATCTGCTCGCCCCACTTCATGCACGTGCGGATGGCGGTGGGCGCCGTGTAGAACAGCGAGACTTTCTTGTCGGCGATGATCTCCCACCAGCGACCCTTGTGCGGGGTGTCGGGCGTGCCCTCGTAGAGCACCTGCGTCGCGCCGTTGGCCGTCGGACCGTAGGTGATGTAGGAGTGGCCGGTGATCCAGCCGACGTCGGCCGTGCACCAGTAGACGTCGTCGTCCTTGTGGTCGAAGGTCGCCCAGAACGTGTACGCCGCCTGGGTCAGGTAGCCCGCCGACGTGTGCAGGATGCCCTTCGGCTTGCCGGTGGTGCCGGAGGTGTACATGACGAACAGCGGGTGCTCGCTGTCGAACTCGGTGAACCGGTGGTCGGTCGAGGACTCGTCGACCACCTCGTGCCACCAGACGTCGACGTCGCCGTTCCACGGCACGTCCTCGCCGGTGCGGCGCACCACGAGCACGTTCTCGACGGGCGAGGCGTCGCCGAGCTTCGCCAGGGCCTCGTCGACGGCCGGCTTGAGCGACGACGGCTTGCCGCGGCGGTAGCCGCCGTCGGCGGTGATGACGAGCTTGGCCTCGCAGTCCTCGACCCGGCTGGCGAGCGCGTCGGAGGAGAACCCGCCGAACACGACGGTGTGCACGGCGCCCACACGGGCCGACGCGAGCATGGCGATCACGGCCTCGGGGATCATCGGCATGTAGATGGCGATGCGGTCGCCGGACTCGACGCCGAGCTCCTCGATCGCGTTCGCCGCCTTCGAGACCTCGTCCTTGAGCTCGGCGTAGGTGAGGTCGCGGGTGTCGCCGGGCTCGCCGACGAAGTGGATCGCGACCTTGTCGCCGTGGCCGGCCTCGACGTGGCGGTCGACGCAGTTGTAGGCGACGTTGAGCTTGCCGCCGACGAACCACTGCGCGAACGGCGGGCTGCTCCAGTCGAGCACCTCGTCGAAGTCGGTGCCCCACGTCAGGCGGCGCGCGGCGTCGGCCCAGAAGCCGAGCCGGTCCTGCGCGGCGCGGTCGTAGACGTCGGCGGTGACGTTGGCCTGCGCGGCCAGCTCGGCCGGCGGCTCGAAGACGCGGTCCTCGCGGGACAGGTTGCTGATGCCGTGCTCGCTCACTAGTTCTCCTCGGGTGGGGGATACCTCTGCATCGTTGCGCACGTCACAGGGTCGTTCAACTGGGGTTGCGGGGAGGTTGGTCCCGCGAGGCGCCGGACGCTCGACGGCGGCCGACACCGGCACCGGGAGCGCTGGTGCGTCCCGGGCCGGCGTCGGCCCGCGCCTCAGGGTCGGCGGCTCACTTCTCGGCGCCCGCGCCGGTCAGCGAGCGCACCTGCAGCTCCGCGAAGCGGGCCTCGCTCTCGGTCTCCTTCGACGTGACGGTGCCCAGCCAGCCCATGAGGAAGCCGAAGGGGATCGAGACGATGCCGGGGTTCTGCAGCGGGAACCACGCGAAGTCGACGTCCGTCAACAGGGCGGTCTCCGAGCCCGACACGACGGGGCTGAAGATCACCAGGCCGACGGCCGAGACGAGGCCGCCGTAGATGCTCCACGTGGCGCCGCGCGTGTTGAAGCGCTTCCAGAACAGGTTGTAGAGCAGGGCCGGCAGGTTCGCCGACGCGGCCACCGCGAACGCGAGCGCCACGAGGAACGCGACGTTCAGGCTCTGCCCCGGGATGGCCAGGGCGATGGCGACACCGCCGATGACGAACGCCGCGATGCGGGCCACCTTGACCTCCTGCTCGCCCGTGACGTCGCCCTTCTTGATCACGCTGGCGTAGAGGTCGTGCGCCACCGACGAGGCGGACGTGAGCGTGAGCCCGGCGACCACGGCGAGGATCGTCGCGAACGCCACGGCGGAGATCAGCGCGAGCAGGATCGCACCCCCGGTCGTGCCCGACCCGCCGCCCACGGCCTCGGCCAGCAGCGGGGAGGCCAGGTTGCCGCCCGACTCGACGACGCGCTCCTTGGCGTCTCCCGTGACGAGGGCCGCGGCGCCGAAGCCGAGGATGAGCGTCAGCAGGTAGAACGTGCCGATGATGCCGATGGCCCACAGCACCGACACGCGGGCCTGCTTGGCCGTCGGGACGGTGTAGAAGCGCACGAGGATGTGCGGCAGGCCGGCGGTGCCCAGCACGAGGGCGATGCCGAGCGAGACGAAGTCGATCTTGCTCGTGAGGCTCACGCCGTACTTGAGACCGGGCTCGAGGAAGGCGCTGCCCTGGCCGCTGTTCTCGGCGGCCGTCCCGAGCAGGTCGGAGAGGTTGAAGTCGAACTTCGCCAGGACGAGCGCGGAGATGAGGATCGTGCCGAACATCAGCAGCACGGCCTTGACGATCTGCACCCATGTGGTGCCCTTCATGCCGCCGAAGACGACGTACACGATCATCAGCACGCCGACGCCGGCGATCGTCAGGTTCTTCGCCGCGGCGGAGTCGACGCCGAGCAGCAGGGCCACGAGGGCACCCGCGCCGACCATCTGCGCCAGCAGGTAGAAGATCGAGACCACGATGGTCGACGTCGCGGCGGCGGTGCGCACGGGCGTCTGGCGCATGCGGTAGGCGAGCTGGTCGGCCATCGTGAACCGTCCGGAGTTGCGCAGCAGCTCGGCGATGAGCAGCAGGGCCACCAGCCAGGCCACGAGGAACCCGATCGAGTACAGGAAGCCGTCGTAGCCGGACAGCGCGATCGCGCCGGAGATGCCGAGGAACGACGCCGCCGACATGTAGTCGCCGCCGATGGCGAAGCCGTTCTGGAAGCCGCTGAACGAGCGGCCGCCCGCGTAGTAGTCGGCGGCTGTCTTGGTGTTGCGGCTCGCCCAGAAGGTGATGCCGACGGTCAGGAGCACGACGAGGACGAACAGCGTGCCGGTGAGGGCCTGGTGGTTGCCGGAGTCGGAGGCCGCGAGGAGCGCGTCGGGTCGGTTCATCGTCCGACCTCCCGCTCGAAGTCGTCGAGGAGGTCGGCGGCGATCGGGTCCATCGCCCGCGCGGAGTAGCGCGCGTAGACCCAGGCGATGCCGAAGGTCGTGACGAACTGCAGCAGGCCGAACAGCAGGGCCACGTTGATCGTCCCGAACACCTGGGTGCCCATCAGGCCGGGCGCCCAGTTCGAGCACACGACGTACAGGAGGTACCAGAGCATGAAGCCGACCGTCATCGGGACGACGAACCTCAGGTAGTTGTTGCGGAGCTGTGTGAACTCCTCGGAGTCGTGGATGCGCTCGTAGGCCGCATGGACCTCGGGCGTGAGCTTCTCGGCCACGGGGGACACCTCGCTTCTCGGGACCGGCGCGCACCGGGTGTGACGCGCGTCCCACCGCAGGACGCTAGGAGTGGCGCGCACTGTGCGCCAGGTCACAGCGTTGGTGGTGCGCCCGAGGCGCTGCTGGCTGCGCCGTGCGGCAGCCCGCCCTCGACGAACGGTCGGTGCGGCGCGACGAGCGGCACCGTGGTCAACCGTCAGCGGCGGACGTCGACGTGCTCGGGGGTGTGCAGGCGCACCATCGTCCGCGCCACCGTGGTGGGGACGCGCGAGCGGGTCAGCAGGGAGACGCCCACCATGAGCCCGAAGCCGAGGGGCACGCTCCACAGCGCGGGCTGGCCGACGAGGGTGCCGACCCAGCCGCCGGGACGGTCGGAGATGGCGACCACCGTGGCGAGCAGCGCGGCGAGCCCGCCGCCGGCCATGCCCGCCAGGGCTCCTGGTGCGGTGAGGCCGCGCCACCAGATGCCCAGCACCAGCAACGGGCAGAACGTCGACGCCGCGAGCGCGAACGCGAAGGTCACGGAGCTCGCCACGGGGATCGGCTCGGCGGCGAGCGCCAGGCCCAGCGGGACGAGGACGCAGCCGGCTGCCGCGAGCCGCAGCGAGGAGATGGGGGAGAGGCGCCCCGCGAGCGGACCGGCTGAGAGGCTCTGGCCGACGACGCCCGCGATCGCCATGGTGAGGCCCGACGACGTCGACAGGAAGGCCGCGAACGCGCCGGCGGTGACGAGGGCGGAGAGCACGTCGCCCAGCCCGCCGCCGAGCACCCGCGCCGGCAGCTCGAGCACCACGGTGTCGGCGCGGCCGGCCGCCACCAGGTCGGAGGCGTACACCCGACCGAGGACGCCGTAGACCGTCGGCAGGAGGTAGAACCCGCCGATGAGGCCCAGAACGATGAGCGTCGTGCGGCGTGCGGCGTGGCCGTCGGGGTTGGTGTAGAACCGCACCACCACGTGCGGGAGCCCCATCGTGCCGAGGAAGGTGGCCACGAGCACCGAGTAGGTCGTGTAGAGGCCCTGCGCGTCGGTCGTGCTCCAGGGCGCGAACCACGCGTCGGGCGCCACCGGCGAGGGCGTGCCGTCGAGCGCCCACGCCCGCAGCAGGAAGACGGCGGGCACGAGCAGCGCGGTGAGCTTGAGCCAGTACTGGAACGCCTGCACGAAGGTGATGCTGCGCATGCCGCCGGCGACCACGTTCACGACGACGATGCCGGCCACGAGCACCATGCCGACCCAGCCGGGGCTGCCCGAGACCGTCCGCAGCGTCAGGCCGGCGCCCTGGAACTGCGGCATGAGGTAGAGCCACCCGACCCCGACGACGAGCAGCGTGGCCGCCCGCCGAACCGCTACCGACTGGAGCCGCACCTGGGCGAAGTCGGGGATCGTGTAGGCACCCGAGCGACGCAGGGGTGCCGCGACGAGCACGAGCAGCAGCAGGTAGCCGGCCGTCCACCCGATCGGGTACCAGAGCACGTCGGGTCCGGAGGTGAGCACGAGCCCCGCCACGCCGAGGAACGAGGCGGCTGACAGGTACTCACCGCCGATCGCCGAGCTGTTGAGCGACGGCGACACCGACCGCGAGGCCACGTAGAAGTCGCTGGTCGTGCGGCTCACCCGCAACCCGAAGGCGCCGATGCCGAGCGTGGCGAGCGAGACCAGCGCGACGGCCACGGCGGCGTGCGTCGTGCTCACCGGGGCACGTCCTCGACCGACCCGGGGTCGACCAGGTCGGTGAAGTCGGCCTCCGCGCGCTCGGAGCGTCGGACGTACACCCAGCCCAGCGCGAGCAGCGCCGGGTACACGACGACGCCGAGCAGGAGCCACGGCAGCGGGACCGGTCCGAGGCGGGCGTCGGCGACGTCGGGCACGAGGGCGAAGACGAGCGGCAGGCTCCCGAGGCCGAGCGCGAGGGCGGCGACCACCGCGAGCGCCGACCGCAGCTGGGTGGACACGAGCGAGCGCACGTAGACGTCGCCGACGCCGGTCTCCTCGTCGATCTCCTGCCGGGCGCTGCGTCGCCCGTGCGGCGCGGCGGCCGACGTCAGCGGGCTCGTGACCCGGACGCGACCGCCGGGCCCGTCTACGCGCTCCGGCACGTCACCGGCTCCGCTCGTGGATCAGGTCGCGCAGGGTCGGCGTGTGGCGGCGCGAGACCTGCAGCTCGACGACGCCGTCGCCGTGCGGCACCACCACGCTGCAGCGGCCCGCCTGCATGCGCACCTCGCGCACGTGCGCGAGGTTCACGGCGCTGCTGCGGTGGATCCGCACGAAGCCGACGTCCTCCCAGTCGGAGACGAGGCCGGTGAGCGGCGTGCGGACCAGGTGCCCGGCGCCGTCCGCGGTGTGCAGCCGGACGTAGTCGCCCTGGGCCTCCACGTGGGTCACCGTGGACCGCCGGACGAAGCGGGTGACGCCGCCGAGCTCGACGGCGATCGTCTCGTCCGCCTCCGGAGCGGGGTCGCCCTGGTCGACCGCGCGCCGGATGCTCTCGCGCAGCCGCTCCTCCCGGATGGGCTTGAGCAGGTAGTCGAGGGCGCCCAGCTCGAACGCCTCGAGCGCATGACCCTCGTGCGCGGTGACGAAGACGACGCGCGGCGGGGTGCGGAACTGCCCGACGACGCGGGCGATGTCGATGCCCGAGAGCCCGGGCATGGCGATGTCGAGGAAGAGGAGGTCGACGGCGCCGCCCTCCAGTCGGCGCAGCGCCTCGGCGCCGGAGCGGGCGGTGTGCACCGCACCGACCCGCGGGTCGCGCTCGAGGAGGTAGACGAGCTCGTCGAGCACCGGCTGCTCGTCGTCGACGACGAGGGTCCGCAGCGCGGCAGCGGGCTCGGGCGCGACGTCGTCCATGCGGGGGAGTGTAGGCCCCGTCCCTCCCCGCGTTCTGTGGACCTGACGACGGTCTCGGCGCCGGATTCCGTCACCAGGTCCACGAAACGCGGGGAGGGGAGGGGGACGCGGAGGGAGGGGAAGGGCGGGGGTCAGTCGGGGTCGCCGAGGCCGCGGGCGGCGAGGGCGTCGCCGACGGCGTGCGCGTGGGCGACCGTGCGCACCGCGAAGGGGGTCAAGGTCGCGCGCGGGCTGCGCTCGAGGCCGCGGGCCTTGGCCGCCTCGCGCGTCTGCGTGAACAGCGTCGTCACCACGGGGATCGAGGAGATCGCGAGGGAGAAGGTCAGCGCGACACGCTCGGGGTCGACGCCGAAGGGCCGCAGCACGCGGGCGGCCCGCACGACGGCGTCGAGCAGGTCGTCGGTCGGGGTCGTCGCGGTGAACGTCGTGGCGAGCACGACCAACGTGAGGGTGGTGGCCACGACCTCGACCGCCACCGGCCAGCCCCGCTGCCACGTCTGCAGCGCCGCCACGACCCCCAGCAGCACGAGCAGGGGTCGGACGCCGAGCGCCAGGCTGCGCGCAGGCACGCCGGCGTGCAGCGCGACGCCCAGGGCGGCCGCGAGGGCGAGCAGCGGGAGCCACGGGCCCTGCAGGGCGACGACCCCGACGCCGAGCAGCACGAGGCCCAGCAGCTTGCGACCGGTGGGCAGGCGGTGCCAGACGGTGTCGCCGGGGACCTGCAGGCCGAGCGGCAGGCTCCTCACCGTGCGCGCCTCACGACAGTGCACTCTCGACGTAGTGCGCGACCGCGCGCTCGGGGTCGTCGTCGCACGTCACGCGGCCGTCCTCGACGACCAGCGCCCGGTCGCAGCGCCGCGCCAGGTCGAGGTCGTGCGTGACGAGCAGCAGCTGCTGCTCCATCGACAGCAGGCGCTCCTGCACCGCGCGCGCGTTGCGCAGGTCGAGCAGGGTGGTCGGCTCGTCGGCGACCACGACCGTGGGCTCGCAGGCGAGCACGCCCGCGATCGCCAGCAGCTGCTGCTGGCCGCCGGAGAGGGCGTGCACGGAGGTGTCGGCGCGGTCGGCGAGCCCGATGTCGGCCAGAACCGCCCGGGCGCGAGCCTCCCGCTCGCGCTTGTCCTTCACGTGCCGACGCAGCGACAGGGCGACGTCCTCCAGCACGGTCGGCATGACGAGCTGGGCCGCCGGCTGGGTGAACACGAACCCGACCCGGCGGCGCACCGCGGGGCCGTCGGTCGCGACGTCGAGGCCGTCCACGCGGACCGTGCCCGACGCTGCCGAGACGAGCCCGTTGACCAGCCGGGCGAGCGTCGACTTGCCCGAGCCGTTGGCGCCCACGACGACGACGCGGCGCTCCGTCAGGCGCGCCGTGACGTCGCGCAGGAGCACGACCTCGCCGTCCGCCGTCGGGGCGGTGACGGTGACGTCGTCGAGCTCGATGGTCGCCATGACGCCAGTCTCGCCCACCTGCGGGCGGGGCCGCTCAGCGACGGGCCAGCAGCTGCGGGAACGCGCGGTGCACGGCAGCCGCGACCACGGCGGCGAGCACCAGCTTGACGAGGTCGGCCGGGACGTAGACGGCGGTCGCCTTGACGGTGGGCAGGTAGGGCGTGTCGCTGTAGAGGGCGATGCCGAGGGCGCCGACCAGCCAGCACACGACCTCGCCCACGAGCCCGCCGACCAGCACGACCGCCGTCGTCACGGCGAGTCCCGCGGCGCGGGCGCGCTGCACCGCGAGCCCCACGACGAGGGCGACGAGGGGGAAGGAGACGAGGTATCCGGCCGTCGGTCCGGCGAACGGTGCGAGGCCGCCCACCGGTCCGGCGAAGACGGGCACCCCAACCGCCCCGACGGCGAGGTAGAGGGCGACGGCGAGGAAGCCGCGCACGGGTCCGAGCACGGCGCCGGCGAGGAAGACGCCGAAGAGCTGCAGCGTGACGGGCACCCCGTTGACGCCGAAGGGCAGCGCCGCGACGACGGAGCACACCGCGACGAGCGCGGCGAAGACGGCGACGAGGGCGAGGTCGGTGGTGGTGAGGCTGCGGCGGCGCGCGGTCGTGGTGCTGCTCATGGCGGGACGGTCCTTCGTTCCTGAACGACGTTCAGGTGAACGTCGTTCGGTAGTGTGGCACACCGGTCGACCGAGCGGGAGGGGCAACCACGTGGCGAACAGCCTGGACGACGTCGTGTCCGGCGCGCTGCGGGTGCTCGACGCCTACGGCCTGGAGTACTGCACGATGCGCCGCGTGGCCGGCGAGCTCGGCGTGCAGCCCAGCGCGCTGTACCACCACGTCGCCGACAAGCAGACCCTGCTCGGCCTCATGGCCGACCGCGTCGTGGCGCCGGTCGAGGTCGACGCCGACCTCGCGGCGACGTCGCAGCGGCTGCGCACCGCCATGCTCGCCGTCCGCGACGGCGCCGAGGTCGTGGCCACGACGGCCGCGTTCCGGCTCGGGCAGTTCGCGCTCGAGACCGCGCTGGCCGACCACAGCGACCGCGACGTGGCCCGCACGCTGCTGCTCTACGTCGTCGGGCACACGCAGGCCACCCAGCTGCACCGCCAGGCCGCCGCCGTCGGGATCGTCGAGGCCGACCCCGACCTCGACGCCTCCTTCGAGCGCGGCCTCGCGATCATCCTGCGCTGAGCGCGCGGCACCTCCGGGGGAGGAGCGACGTCACCAGGAGCGGTGCAGCGGGCGTCCCTCGTCGTACCCGGCGGTGCTCTGCAGGCCGACGACGGCCCGCTCGGCGAACTCGGCCAGGCTGCGGGCGCCGGCGTAGGTGAAGCTCGAGCGCACCCCGGCGGTGATGCCGTCGACGAGGTCCTCCACGCCGGGACGCTCCGGGTCGAGGTACATGCGCGACGTCGAGATGCCCTCCTCGAACAGCGCCATGCGCGCCTTCTCGAAGCCGGCGGCGTCGCGGGTGCGGTTCGCGACGGCGCGCGAGCTGGCCATGCCGAAGGACTCCTTGTAGGCGCGTCCGTCGGCGTCGTGGCGCAGGTCGCCCGGGCTCTCGTGCGTGCCCGCGAACCAGGAGCCGATCATGACGCTCGCGGCGCCGGCCGCCAGCGCGAGCGCGACGTCGCGCGGGTAGCGCACACCGCCGTCGGCCCACACGTGGGCGCCGACCTCGGTCGCGGCCGCGGCGCACTCGAGCACGGCCGAGAGCTGCGGGCGTCCGACGCCGGTCATCATCCGGGTGGTGCACATGGCGCCCGGGCCGACGCCGACCTTGAGGATGTCGGCACCGGCCGCCGCCAGGTCGCGCACGCCGTCGGCCGAGACGACGTTGCCGGCCGCGATCGGGATGCGTCGTCCGGTGGCGGCCTCGTGCGCGTCGCGGGCGGCCCGGACGAGGGGCAGGGCGTCGAGCATCTTCTGCTGGTGGCCGTGCGCGGTGTCGACGACGAGCACGTCGACGCCCGTCGCGAGCAGCGCGTCGGTCTTGGCGCGCACGTCGCCGTTGATGCCGACGGCCGCGCCGACGACGAGACGTCCGTCCGGGTCGACGGCCGGCGTGTAGATGGTGGAGCGCAGCGCGCCCTTGCGCGTGACGACGCCGACGAGCTCGCCGCCGTCGAGCACGGGTGCCAGCGAGAGGTGGTTGCCGGCGAGCACGTCGAAGTACTCGCGCGCCTCGAGCCCGGCCTCGACCGTGCGGACGTCGGTCGACATGATCTCGTGCACCTGCGCGAACCGGTCGACCTCGGCGCCGTCGCGCTCGGTGACCACGCCGAGCGGCTTGCCGTCCTCGACCACGACCACCGCGCCGTGCGAGCGCTTCGGCAGCAGGCTCAGCGCCTCGCCGACGGTGGTGCTCGGCGGGACCGTGACCGGCGTGTCGTACAGCGTGTGGGCGGCCTTGACCCGCGCGACGGTCGACGCGACGACGTCGGCGGGGATGTCCTGCGGGATGATCGCGATGCCGCCGCGGCGCGCGATCGTCTCGGCCATGCGCCGCCCGGACACGGCGGTCATGTTCGCCACGACGAGCGGGACGGTCGTGCCGGTGCCGTCGCTCGTCGAGAGGTCGACGTCGAAGCGCGAGGTGACCGCCGAGTGCCGCGGCACCATGAACACGTCGTTGTACGTCAGGTCGTGCGTCGGCTGCAGGCCGTTCAGGAACTCCACTCCCCGAAGTGTACGGCCGGGCTCGCGGGCGGTTCGCCGCTCAGGTCCAGTCGACGTCCGACCGCACCACGCGAGCCGGGGAGCCGGCGACCATCGACCGCGGCTCCTCGACCGAACGGGTGACGACGGCACCGCCCGCGACGATGCAGCCGTCGGCGATGGTCACGCCCTTGAAGATCATCGCGCGGCTGCCGACCCACACGTGGTCGCCGATCGTGATCGGGGCGGAGGAGGGGCCGTCGGGCACGTGGCCGCCGCTGCCGTGACGGTGGAAGTCGTCGTCGACGATCTGCACGCCCCAGCCGATCGCGCAGTCGGCCCCGATGCTCACGCCCTGGGTGGAGACGACCGTGCAGTCGGGGGAGACGTAGGTGCGCGGCCCGACCGTGACGACCGCGTCGGGTCCGACGTCCCAGCGGTTGCCCGCGGCGATCGCGGCGTTGCCCTCGAACGTCAGGCGGCCGCGCAGTCGCAGGACCGACCTCTCCCGACCGTGCAGGAAGCCGTAGAAGCCGGCACCCAGGAACACGCGGGAGCCGCGCCGGACGGTGAGCCGCGAGGCGCCGACGATGCGGAAGCGACCTCCGACGACGACGGGGGTGCGGTGACGCAGCGTCGCGCGCAGCGTGCGGACCAGGGACGCGCGGAAGGGGCCGACGAGCAGGCCGAGGACGGTGGAGCGGATGGCGGACGTCCTTCCGGTGGCCCGGGCGGGCGGGGGTCTGGCCCGCCCACCCTAGGACATCGGCGTGGAGGGCGGAGGTGGATCCGCCGACGGCGCCGCACCGTCGTATCCTCGGGCGCGACCCCAGGATCGGAGCAGCGATGGCGAGCACGGCCCCCGTCCGCATTCACGGTCCGCTGCCCCCGCCCGTGACCGGCGCGGCACGGGTCACGGACCTGATGGCCGCAGAGCTGCGCTCCCGCGGCGCCCGGCTGGAGCTGAACGACTCCAACGACGCGGTCGGCCCGCTGCGTCGCGTCGGTCGGCTGGTGCGGGGCCTGCTGCGCCTCTGCGTGGCGCGGCGTGGGTCGGTCTACGTCGGCGGCGCCGGCGGGGAGCTGCTGCACTACCAGGCCCTGGTGGTGGGGCTGGCCCGTCGGCGAGGGTTGCGCGTCGTCTTCCACCACCACAACTCCAGCTACCTGGACACGCCGGTGCCGGCGATGCAGAGGCTGGTGCGCTGGGGTGGCTCGTCGGTGCGTCACGTCGTGCTCGGCGACGTCATGGCCGACCGGCTGCGCCGCACCTACCCGCTCGCGCAGGACGTCGTGGTCTGCTCCAACGCCGCGCTCCTCGCCCCGGTCGACCGGTCGCCGCACCCGCCGCACGGCAGGGTCGTGCTCGGCCACCTGAGCAACCTCACGCTCGAGAAGGGGCTGCAGGACGTCGTCGACGCGGCGGTCCGCGCGCGCGACGCGGGGCTCGACTGCACCCTCGTCCTCGCCGGTCCGTGCGCGGACGAGGCGGCCGCTGCGGTGGTCGCGACCGCACGGGAGAGCCTCGGCGACGCCCTCGTGGTCACGGGACCCCTCGACCACGAGGGCGTCGAGCGCTTCTACGCCGACGTCGACCTGTTCGTGTTCCCCAGCCGCTACCGCAACGAGGCCGAGCCGCTCGTCGTGCTCGACGCGATGCGCCACGGCGTGCCGTCGGTGGCTGTCGACGTCGGCTGCCTCGCCGAGCTCGTCCCGGCGCCGCTCCTGGTCCCGCTCGACGGCGACGTCGGGGCCGTGGTGCTGGACGTGCTGCGGCAGGGGCTGCCCGACGGTGCCGACGCCCAGCAGCGGTTCACCGCCAGGCGGGAGCGTGCCCTCGAGGCGCGCACCGCCGTCGTGGAGCACCTGCTCGGCGGTTCCTGAGGGTCCTGCGGGGCCCGTTCAGCCGGCGAGCGCACGGTGGCGCCGCTGGAGCTCCTCGTGCAGGTTCACGGCCCAGCCCCGCGAGCTCGTGCGCATCCCGAGGCCGACGCTCACGGCCGACATCTGCCCGAGCCGCTCCGGGTCGAGCGAGGCCACCTGCAGCATCCGCTCCGCCAGGGCCTCCGCGTCGCCCCCGGGCACGGTCCAGCCGTTCTGCCCGTCCTGCACGAACGGCGGCGCCGCCCCCACGAAGTAGGTGGTGATGATCGGCAGCCCGCTGAGCGCGCCCTCGTGCAGCGTGACCCCGTACGGCTCCTCCCGCGACGGCACGACCAGGCACGACGAGGCACGCATGCGCTCGGCCACCTCGGCGGGCTGCTGGAAGCCCAGCATGGTGACGCCCTCGAGCCCGTCGAACGCGCCGGCGAGGGGTCCGATGCCGGCGACGTCGAGGTCCCACGGGTCCGTCGAGCGACTGCGGTAGAGGCGGTACGCCTCCGCGAGCACGTCGGCGCCCTTGTGGTGCACCAGGCGCAGGGCGGCCAGGAAGCGTCGACGTCCGGCGACCTCCTCGCCCGCGCGGGCGGGCGAGCCGAAGACGGTGGTGTCCGCGCTGAGCGACCCGCGGATCACGTCGCCCTCGCCGAAGCCGAGCCGGCGGGCGAAGAACTCGGTGCGGTCGCTGGGCACCATCACGCAGTCGAAGAGGGAGCGCACCCACCACGGCGCGACCGCGCGCCCGAGCCACTGCTTGGGGATGTTGCGCCAGACGTTGTCCATCCAGAGCACCCGCAGCGTGCCGGGCGGCAGGGCCTTGACCGCCTCGCGGTAGGGGCCGTAGTGCCAGGAGTGCATGAGCACGGCGTCGGGGGCGAAGGCGCGCACCACGTCGCGCACCTCCCCGTCGGCCGGGGCCTCGTGCCACAGGTGGACCTGGGCGTACTCGCGGAAGCGGTGCGACGTGTACGCGGTGTCCGACGTCTCGCTCTCGGTGACCACCAGCAGCTCGACCCCGCGGGCGGCGAGCTCGCGGCAGGCGGCGTCGTTGAAGCCGGCCCAGCCGGTCGCGAGGATGGCGACGCGCATCGACGTCAGCGCACGGCCTCGACGGCCATCTGCGCGCCACCCTCGGCGGCGCGCAGGTCGAGGCCGGCGAGGTGCGGCACGGGGCTCTCGTTCAGCTCGCGCCGGTGCACCTCGGTGAAGCCCGCGCGGCGCAGCTCGGCCTCGAGCGTCTCGAAGTCGTAGACGTAGCCGAGGTGGTGCTCGAAGGAGGCGATCGGGATCTGCACCCAGTCGACCGGGTGCTCGACCACGAGGCCGCAGTCCTCGTAGACCTTCGCCTCGGGGTCGCCCTTCGGGGCCGTGCCGGTCAGGTACCGCTCGACGTGCGCGCGCAGGTCGGGCGTCACGAACCGGATCACGCCACCGGGCTGCAGGCACCGGTACGCCTCGGCGAAGAGGGTGCGGGCCGGGTGGAGCGGGATGTGCTCGATGACGTTGTCGGAGTAGATCGCCTCGACCTCGCCGTCGCCGAGCGGCCAGGGTTCCGTCGCGTCCATGTACAGGCGGGTGGTGGGGCCGACGTTGGTCACGACCCAGCCCGCGCGCGGTGCGTTGCCGCCCAGCTCGAGTCGCAGGGGCCGCGGCGCGGCCGCCAGCTCCTTGAGGGCGCGACGGCGTGCGACGGGGGTGTTGGCGGCGAGGACCGCGGGTCGGATCGCGGCCTTCAGACGACGGTTCACGTCACGCCTCTCGGGGCTGGGGCTCGGGGAGGAGGAGCGGGGAAGGGCTGGTCAGGTGCCACAACGACCGGACGGTGGTGCGGGTCACGGCCTGAGGAAGACTCCGTCGGCCTGGAGGACGGCCCCGCCCGGGTCGGTGAAGCCCTGGTCGAGCCCGACCAGCACGAACCCGTGGTCGTAGGCCCACGAGATGGCCTCGTCCGCGAGCATCCCGCCCTCGTAGAGCGTGACGAACGAGAGCTCGAGCTGGAGGCCGACGAGGCGCGGCACGGTGGTCTCGGCACCCTCGAGGACGGCGCGCTCGAAGCCCTGCGTATCGATCTTGAGGAACGGCGTGCGGGCCTCGCCCAGCACGTCAGCGGCGACGTCGTCGAGCCGGCTGACCTCGATCGTCTCGGTGCCGACCATCTGGATGTCCGGGCTCGAGGCGCGGTGCTGGTCGGCCATGGGCAGCAGGGAGCTGCTGTCGCTGTTGGAGGCGACGTGGATCTCCTGGCGGCCGGTGGTGTCGCCGAGCGCCGTGTGCCGGGTCTCCCACCGCGGGTCGGACGCCGCGGCGCGGACCAGGTCGGCGTGCGCGGCCGCGAGGGGCTCGAAGGACACGATGCGGCCGGTGTACCCGAACTCGCGCAGCTCGGTGGCGTAGCCGCCGCGTGCCGCTCCCACGTCGAGCACGAGGTCGACGCCGCGGTCGACGAGCAGACGCTGCCGCCGGGCCGCGGGGTGGCGGCGCACGACGAGTCCCCGGCGCGCCAGCTGGCGCATCACCACGTGGCTGATCCCTGACACGGGGGAACCGTACCGCGGCCGGGAACGGCTCGGGGACGGTTCCGCGCGTGGCGCGTGACCTAGGCTGGCGCTCGTCGTTTCCCCGATGGACGGCACGGTGGACGGACCGGTGGTCAGGCGGCGCGCGACGGGAGTGATGCACGGTGGGCGAGCGCTCCACGACGTTGCTGGTCGACCCGAGCAGCGATGGGCACCACCTGCAGTCGGTGTCGTGGCTGACCCGTCACCTGGCCCCCTCGGGACCGGTCGTCCTGCTGACCCGGCGCGGCGCGTCCGAGGACCCTGCCTACGCCGAGTACCTGGGCGACGACCTCGCGGCCGGCCGGCTCGCCGTCGCGGAGGTCTTCGACGGCTCGAGCCCGAGCACGGCCGACCTCGTCCGCGAGGTCGAGGCGCGCTGCCGCGCCGAGCAGACCGTCCCGGTGCGCACCGTCGTGCACCTCGACGGCGACCAGGCGCTCAAGCGCTGGTGGTACGCCGCGCCTCGCGCGCTGCGCCGCCTGCCCGTCCGGCCGCGCGTGGTGTTCATGCTGACGCGCTACCCGGCGCGCGTGCCGCTGCTCGACCGCACGGGCTGGCGGCTGCGCGTCTCCAAGGCGCTGCTCGTGGTGGCCGGCCGGCTCACGGGCGCCCTGCAGCGCGTCGTCGGCTACAAGGGCCGTGGCGACACCCAGCGCGGCTGGGTCGTCACCCGGGTCAACGACCCGGAGTTCTGCACGGCGCACGCGCGCGACCGCGACCGCTGGCGCGAGCAGCACGACCTGCCCCGCGACGAGGCGCTCGTGGGCGTGTTCGGCCTCATCTCCGAGCGACGCAACGCCCCGATGGTGCTGGAGGCACTCGAGGCCGGACGGATCGACGCCCGGCTGGTCGTGGCCGGCGCGTTCTCGCCCGCGGTGCGGACGTGGGTCGACGGGCTGGAGCCCGAGCGTCGCGCGCGGGTGGTCGCGCGCGACACCTACCTCGACAACGACACGCTCGACCAGCTCGTCGCCGCCGTCGACGTCATCCCCGTGCCCCTGACCAACAACGGTCCGAGCGGCATCATGGGCAAGGCGGAGGCCGCCGGCGTCGCGGTCGTGACCGCCGGCTCGACCGTGCGGGCGCGGGAGGTGGAGGCGCTCGGCGGTGGTCTGGCGTGCGACCTGACCGTGCCCGCGCTCGCCGAGGCGATGCGCGCGGTCCTCGCGGGCGAGGTCGAGCTGAGGACGGGCACGGCCGACCGCTGGGACGCCGTCGACCGGTACTGCCGGACGCTGCTCGGAGAGCGCCCGTGACCCAGCGCATCGCGGCCCTGTTCGTCGTCGGCGGCGGGTTCGTCGTCCAGGGCCTGCTGACGATCACGGGGATCATCTCGGCACGGCTGCTCGGCGTCGAGGGACGCGGCGAGCTGGCGCTCGTGGTGGCGCTGTCGGCGATGGCCGCGCAGCTCACGCTCGGCGGCAGCCTGCCGAACGCGCTCACCGCGCGGCTCGCGGCCCGCGGGCTCACGACGCGCGGCGGTGTCGGGCACCTCGTCCGCCCGTGGACCGTGCTCGCCGTGGCGGTGGCGCTGCCGTTCGGGGTCCTCTTCGCGGTGCTGCACGGAGAGGTCGGCGATCCGGGCGTCTGGTGGCTCGGTGCCGCGGTCGTGGCCCTCGCCCTGCTGAACATGGGTTACCGCCTCGTCCTCGCGGGGCTGCTCGGCGAGGGCGCGCCGATGCCCCGCATCGCCCTCGCGACCCTCCTGCCGCAGACCCTCGTGACGTTCGTGGTGGCGGGGATGTTCGTCGTCGTCGACCGCACCACGCCGCTCGTGCTGTCCGCCGTGATGATCGGGGCGTTCAGCGTCGGCATGGTCGTGTCGCTGGGGCTGCTGGCGGCGCGCCCCGCCGACGCCGACGAGCGGCTCGACGGGCCGGACCTGTGGCGCCTGACGCGCGCCACCTACGTGGGCAGCATCGGACCGATCGACGGCCTGGCGCTCGACCGCACGCTCGTCGGCGCCATCATGGGCACGGTGGCCCTCGGGCTGTACTCGGCCGCCGCGGCGCTCGCGTCGCTGCCCGGGATGATGGGCACCGGCATCGCCGCCGTGCTCCTGCCGCGCATCGCCGCCGCCCAGGCCGACCCGGCCCGGGAGCGGGCGCTCGTCCGCCGATGGGTCGCCGGCGCGACGGCCGTCCTCGGCGCCCTCACCGTCGTGCTCGTGCTCAGCGCCGACTGGATCATCGTCCTGGCGTTCGGGCGCGCGTTCGAGTCGGCCGTGCCGGTGGCGCACTGGCTCGTGGCCGCCAGCGGGCTGCTCGGCCTGCGGCGGGTGCTCGTGGCCGTGCTGCAGGGCCGCGACCGCGGGGCGGTGGCGTCGCGCATCGAGCTCGCCCTGACCCCCGTGCTGGTCGTCGCGATCGTGCTGGCCGCGCGCGCCGACGCGGTCGAGGCGGTCGGCGTGGCCATGCTCGTGACGGCGGTCGCGAGCGTCACGGCGCTCACGGTGGCCCTACGGCTGACCTCGCCGACCCGGCGCCGCGACGTCAGCCGCGCAGGTGTGGCTGCGTAGCGGCCCACTCCTCGATCCGCGCGGCGAGCAGCTCGCCCACGCGTCGGTGGAAGGCCTCGGTGTAGTGCGCCCCGTCGGGGCGCGGATCCTCGCCGCGCGCGTCCCAGGCGGCTCCCTCGTCCCACAGGTCGAGGTACAGCAGCCGGGGTGAGTCGCGTCGGGCCACCATCGCGCGGAGGGCGCGGTCGATGACCTCGGTCCGGAGCACCGAGCCGGGGAACCAGTCGGCGTAGACGCGACCGGTGGGCAGCAGACCCATCACCACGACGAGGGGGCTCGACAGCCGGTCGATGCACGAGAGGTACTGCTCCAGGTGGGCGACGGTGCGGCGGGCGCGACGTCGGGCGAGGCCGCGGGCGAGCGGACCGGGCATGGCGCCGTCGATGCGCTGCTGCAGGACAGCCAGACCCTTCCAGAGCGGGCGCACCAGGACCCTGCGGTACCGCTGGCGCACCGGGCCGGGCCGCTCCCGGTTGGCCCGCGCGTGACGCTCGATGAAGCGGGGGATCACCGCGTGCACGGTCTCCATGTGGCCGTGGTGGAGCACGACGACGTCGGGGAACTCGCTGGTCGCCTGCCGCTCCCACCGGTCCATCAGGTCGTAGACGCGTTGCGCCGACATGGCGTCGACCCTGGTGTCGACGTCGTGCCCCCGCGCGCGCAGGTGCTGCTCCACCACACGGGGGTACGGCAGCAGCCCCGGAGCCCTGCGGTCGCCGTGCGACTGCCACATGACGGTCGACGCGCCCTTGTAGAGGATGCGGACGGGCAGTGTCTCGGTGCTCACGGGAACCTCCTGCTCGGGACTACGATGCGGTGCGTGCCCTCCGACAGTCGCGCCACCTTCTCGACGCTCGTGTCCTCGGACCTCGCCCGGTACGTCGGGCGCGAGGCGCCCTGGTGGACGGCACTGCCGCGAGGCCTCAGCCGTCCGGGTCTCTGGGCGACGCTGGTCGTGCGCGCCCAGCAGCGGCTGCACGCACGCGGGCACCGCCGGGCGGCGGCGCTGCTGCGCGGGGTCGGTGTCGTGACGGTCGGCATCGACGTCGACGCGGGTGCGCAGATCGGGCCCGGCGTCTGGTTCGAGCACCCGGTCGGCGTGGTCATCGGCAACGGCGTGGTGGTGGGCTCGGGCGCGACCCTGGCGCAGGGCGTGACCCTCGGCGTGCGCCAGTCGCTCGCGACGTCGGCGGCGGACTTCCCCGTGCTCGGCGACGACGTGTTCGTCGGCGCCAGGGCGTCGGTGCTCGGTGCCGTGACGGTCGGCGACGGCGCCGTGGTCGCGGCCCACTCGCTCGTGCTGGACGACGTGACTCCCGGCGCCACCGTGGTGGGCGTGCCCGCCCGTCCCGTCGGCTGAACCACGTCAGGCTCCCCGTCCGGGCAGCCCAGCGCCGTGGAGGGTGGCGGCGACCAGGTGCCGGGTCCCGGGCCAGAGCTCGTCGTCGGCGAGGTCCGCGAGGTCGTGGCGGAACCAGCGCAGCTCCGAGCCCTCGCCGCCCTGGCGGGCGGAGACCTCAGGGCCGAGCGGCAGGGCCCAGCACAGGCTGACGGCGTGCTTGCGCGGGTCGCGACCGTACGTGTCACCCGTGCGCACGTCCGGAGGGAACCACTGCACCACGTGGTGGGGCTGCGGGTCGGTGGGCAGCTCCAGCTCGGCACCCACGAGCGTGTCGTGCACGTGGCGGACGAGCGCCTCGTCGGTCGTCTCGCCGTGACGGACGCGCCCGCCGAGGTGGCACCACACGGGGGCGCCGGTGTCCGCGAACCGCCGACGGATCAGCCCGACCTGGTGGCCGTCGCCCTCGCCCCGCACCGGGACGACGTCGACGCAGAGCACCGGCACCGACGCCTGCACCGTGGCCCAGAGGTCGTCGGGCAGGGAGGAGGTCATGAGCGGAGGTGGTCGGCGTTCTGGAGGTACCAGGTGTAGGTGGCGGCGAGGCCGTCGCGCAGGCTGGTGCGGGCGGTCCAGCCGGTGTGGGCGAGCTGGGTGACGTCGAGGAGCTTCTGGGGGGTGCCGTCGGGCTTGGTGGTGTCCCAGGTGGTGGTGCCGGTGTAGCCGGTGACCTCGGCGACGGTGGCGGCGATCTCGGCGATGGTGACGTCGGTGCCGGTGCCGACGTTGACCTGCTGGGGTCCGTCGTGGTGCTCCAGGAGGTGCAGGACGGCGTCGGCGAGGTCGTCGACGTGCAGGAGCTCGCGGCGGGGGGTGCCGGTGCCCCAGTTGGTGACCTCGGTGGCGCCGTCGCGGGTGGCTTCGTGGTAGCGGCGGATGAGGGCGGGCAGGACGTGGGAGCCGGTGGGGGAGAAGTTGTCGTTCGGTCCGTAGAGGTTGGTGGGCATCGCGGAGATCCAGGGCAGGCCGTGCTGGCGGCGCACGGACTGCACGTGCAGGATGCCGGCGATCTTGGCGATGGCGTAGGCGTCGTTGGTGGGTTCGAGGTGGCCGGTGAGCAGGGCGTCCTCGGTGATGGGTTGGGGGGCGTGCTTGGGGTAGATGCAGGAGGAGCCGAGGAAGACCAGGCGCTGGACGCCGGTGGCGAGCGCGGCGTCCATGACGTTGACCTGGATCTGCAGGTTCACGCTGAGGAAGTCGACGGGGTAGGTGTCGTTGGCGAGGATCCCGCCGACCTTGGCTGCGGCGAGGGCGACGTAGGTGGGGCGGGTGGTCTCGAAGAACGCGTGGACGGCGTCGCGGTCGGTGAGGTCGAGCTCGGCGGAGGTGCGTCCGACGACGTCGGTGAACCCTGCGGCGTGGAGTCGTCGTACGAGGGCCGAGCCGACCATGCCGGCGTGCCCGGCGACGTAGAAGGTGGCGTCGCGGTCCAGGGGGCCGGGGGTGTAGTCGACGTCGTCGCTGGTGCGCAGGCTCATGCGGTGCCCCAGGAGGCGAGGCGGACCTCGTCGTGCCAGGGGGTGCCCTCGTGGGTGAGGGCCTCGACGTCGGCCTCGACCATGAGGCGGGCGAGCTCGCGGCCGTCGACGGTGGGGACCCAGTCGAGCTTCTTGGCGGCCTTGGCGGGGTCGCCGATGAGCGCGTCGACCTCGGTGGGGCGCAGGTAGCGCTCGTCGAAGCGGACGTGCTTCTCCCAGTCCAGGCCGGCGTGCTCGAAGGAGATCTGCAGGAAGTCGCGCACGGTGATCCCGACGCCGGTGGCCAGGACGAAGTCCTCGGGCTCGTCGGCCTGCAGCATGCGCCACATGCCCTCGACGTACTCCGCGGCGTAGCCCCAGTCGCGCACGGCGTCGAGGTTGCCCATGTAGAGCAGGTCCTGCTTGCCGGCCTTGATCGCGGCGACGGCGCGGGTGATCTTGCGGGTCACGAACGTCTCGCCGCGGCGGGGCGACTCGTGGTTGAACAAGATCCCGTTGACCGCGAACATGTCGTAGGCCTCGCGGTAGTTCTTGGTGATCCAGTAGGAGTACAGCTTCGCCGCCGCGTACGGCGAGCGCGGGTAGAAGGGCGTGTCCTCGTCCTGCGGCGGCGGGGTCGCGCCGTACAGCTCGCTGGAGGAGGCCTGGTAGAACCGCGGGCGGATACCGGCCGCGCGGACCGCCTCCAGCAGCCGCACCGTGCCCGTGCCGGTCGTGTCGGCGGTGTGCTCGGGCTCGTCGAAGGAGACCCGCACGTGCGACTGCGCCGCGAGGTTGTAGACCTCATCGGGCGCGATCTCGTACATCAACGACACCAGCCGCGCCCCGTCGGACTGGTCGCCGTAGTGCAGGAACAGCTTCGTGCCGTCCACGTGCGGGTCCTGGTACAGGTGGTCGATGCGCGACGTGTTGAACGTCGACGCCCGACGGATCAGACCATGGACCTCATAACCCTTGCCCAACAGCAGCTCGGCCAGGTACGAACCGTCCTGACCGGTGATGCCGGTGATCAGCGCGCGCTTCGTCACGGGGTGCCTCTCTCCGGGGACCGAGGGTGCTCGGTCCCATCCTGCCCGGCGTCGGTGCGACCCGGGACCTCCTGTCCGTCGGCGTCCTGCGCCAGCAGGTGCTCGAGCTCCTCCAGCACCACGGCGGCGGGGAGGTCGACGTCGTCCTGCACGCCCTGCATGGCGCGCTCGGACCGCAGCCGGTCGACCGGCTCCGCCACGACGTAGCGGTAGCGCGAGTCGGGGACGTTGTCGACGATCGCCCAGTAGCCGGGGTTGAGGTAGCGCGGCGCGAACAGCTCGAGCACGCGGACCCCGGGCGGGGCGAACGTCAGGTTCACGAGCCCGGCGCCGTGCGGGGCGACGACGACCTCGGCGGCGGCGAAGTGGTCGATCTGCTCCTGCACGCTCATCGTGCCGGGGTCGACCCGCACGAAGCCCTGGCGCTCGAGGTGCGGCAGCAGCGCGTCCTCCTGCACGTAGCGGCGGGTGTTCGGGCGGTCGCCGCGCGTGACGTACAGCCGACGCGGCTTGTCGCGGACGTCGCGGGCCGGCAGGTGGGTGCGCAGCCACGCGCTGACCCACGGGGGCGCGAGCGTGGTCTGGTTGTCGATCGCCGGCACGAGGAGCCGGTCGGCGCGCAGGTGCAGGGCGTGGGTGGGCTCCACGAGCGGCAGCGCGTCGAGCCCGACCATGGCCACGAGCTGACGGTCCCAGCGGGTCGTGTGGCCGACGACGACGCGGTCGGGGCGCACGTCGGGGAACAGCTCCTGCAGGAGCCCCCACCGCGGCAGCGCGTCCATCAGCGAGTGGTAGTAGTTGCGCGCCGAGGCGTGCGACGCGAGCGAGACGACCGTGCCGGCGACGTGCTCCGGCTCGGGGTAGCGCAGCCGCAGGTGCACCGGGTGCTCGGTGGGGCGCCGGATGCCGAAGTACGGGCTGGTCTCGCGGTCCAGCGTGCCTGCGGGCGTGATGGTCGCCGCGGCCTCGCCGACCAGACGTCCGCCCTCGACCTCGAGGACCGATCGCGGGGGCCGGCGCAGGACGCGCACGTCGTCCCAGAAGCGCAGGCCTCCCGGCCGGCCGGCAGGGAGGGGGCGCAGCAGGTCCAGCGGGGGACCGACGGGGTGCAGACGGACGTGGTCGGGCTCGGCCGCGGCCGTGGCGCGCGACGTCGGGCTGACCCGTACGGGCACCGACCGCGGACCACCGTCGCCGACGGCACGGGCCGCCAGGCCCACGGTGCGGGTCGCGGCACGGTGGGCCCGCTTGGCCACGGGCCACAGCGGCATCAGGGCCGGGGGGAGCCGGGTCATGCGGCGCGGGCGAACCAGGCGTTCCCGAGGCCGGGCTTGTCCGGCGACGGCTCGTCCCGCACGAGGTCGAGCCCGACGCCCGCGAGGTAGGTGACGAGGTCGGCCAGGGCGTACCCCTCGACGGGGTGGTACTCCATGACGACCCGCTGCACGTCGGCCCAGAGAGCGGGGTCGCTGCCGAGGATGTAGCCGTACTCGGCCCCTTCGGCGTCGCTCTTGAGCAGGTCGACCCGTCCGCCGGCCGCGGCGTGTGCGTCGGCGAAGGTCACGCACGGCACCTCGACCTCGCCCCCGAGCCCGTCGGGCGCGGTCATGCCGTTGTGGGCGCTGGCCTCGCCGTTGTCGACGAAGCGCAGCGTGCCGCGGTGGTCGGAGACGGCCTCGGCGTGCACGTGCAGCCGGTCGGCGAAGCCGTTGGCCTCGGCGTTGCGGCGCGTCCAGGCCGCCGTCGAGGGCGACGCCTCGTACGCGTGCACGGTCGCGCGGGGCGCGCGGGCGCAGACCGCCGTCGAGAAGCTGCCGATGTGGGCGCCGACGTCGATCGCGACGAAGTCGGGACGCAGCCCGGCCAGCAGCTCGTCGACGCGGTACACGTCGTCGGCCGTGATCTCGTAGACGGGGAACCGGGCGCCGGGGGAGTTCGGCGTGTGGATCGTGAGGCCCGAGCGGGTCCGGAACGTCACCTCGCCGCCCCGGGCCATCGCCAGCAGCAGCTGGGGCCCGTTGCGGAAGTGCGTGAACGACTGACGCACCCGCCTGACCGCGTACCCCGCACCGCGCACTGCCATGTTGCTCCTCCCACGTGGACCTTCGCCCCCATCAACCGTCGTGGACGCCGAAGGTCACGGGGGTGCGAACTTGGGGATCCGCAACGTGACCTTCGTGCCCAGCCCCGGGGCGGTCTCGACCACGATGCCCCGGTCGTTGCCGTAGACCGTGCGCAGCCGCTCGTCGACGTTCGCCAGGCCCACGGACGCCGACGACGTGTCGCCCGACAGCACGGCCCGGACCGTCTCGGGGTCGCTGCCCACGCCGTCGTCCTCGATGGAGATGACGCAGTCGGCGCCCTCGTCGAGGGCCACGAGGGTGACGGTGCCGGCCCCCTGCTGCCCCTCCAGGCCGTGCCGCACGGCGTTCTCGACCAGCGGCTGGACGGCCAGGAACGGGAGCCGGACGTTGAGCACCTCCGGCGCCACCCGGGTGACCACGCGCAGACGGTCGCCGAAGCGTGCCTTCTCGAGCACCAGGTAGCGCTCGATCGAGCGCAGCTCCTCGGCCAGGGTCGTGAAGTCGCCGTGCTGGCGGAAGGAGTAGCGCGTGAAGTCGGCGAACTCGAGCAGGAGCTCGCGCGCCCGCTCGGGGTCGGTGCGCACGAACGACGCGATCGCACCGAGGGAGTTGTAGACGAAGTGCGGCGAGATCTGCGCGCGCAGCGCCCGCAGCTCGGCCGCCATGAGCGCGGTGCGGGACTTGTCGAGCTCGGCCAGCTCGAGCTGGCCCGACATCCACGCGGCGACCTCGGCGGTCGCCCGCAGCAGCCCGGCCGACGGCTGCTCGGCCACCACCACGAGTGCGCCGATGACCCGTTCGTCGACCACGAGAGGAGCGGCGACGGCCGGCCCGGCGGCCTGGGTGCGGCCGGTGCGCAACGTCGCCGCGACGACGTCGGCCAGACCCGGGTCGGTCGGGTCGTCGGGCCCGTCCCAGGCGAGGTGCGCGGTCGTGTCGGTCAGGCCCACGGTCGGCGTGCCGAGCAGGGCACGTACGTGGGGCAGGGTCTCCAGCGCGCTGGAGCGGTCGAGCCCCTGGCGCAGGGCAGGTGCGGCGAGCGCCGTGCGGTGCAGCGCCTCGTAGGTGGCGCGTTCCTCGGGCGACCCGAGCGGGGTGCCGCGCAGGCGGCGTCGACGCAGCACGGCGTGGCCGAGCCCGCCCAGCAGGACGCCGAGCAGCGCTGCCAGGAGGGGGCTCACCGCAGCTCGAGCAGCAGCGTGTCCGGCGGCTGGGGTCCCTGCGAGCGCGGCTCCTTGCGCACGCGCGCCCGGGTGCCGCGCAGCAGGTGACGCAGCCGCAGGCTGCCGCTCTGCGCGGTGTTCTGGTCGAACAGCTCCCGCACGCGCGACAGCGTCGCGTCCTCGACGGGCTGGCGTCCGGTCTCGCGGGCGTACTGCAGCAGCGCGGGGAGGTCGAGCTCCTCCCACGTGGCGTGCTCGGTCGTCTCGAGGGGGTGGAAGAGCCCGGAGGCCTCGACCGTGCCGGTGGCCGGGGCGGGTGGCGCCGGGCGACGTCCCGCGACCTCGCGCAGGCGTCGGACCCACGGCAGCGTCTCGTCGTGGTCGCGCGCGAGGCTCGAGAGCACCCCGCCGGCGCGCAGCACGCGGGCCTGCTCGGCGAGCACGGTCTGGTCGTCGTGCAGCTGTGGCGTGACCACCGCGTCGAACGCGTCGGCCACGAACGGCAGGCGGGGACCGACGGTGCGCACGTAGAGCACGTCGGGCGAGCGGACGGTGCGCACGTCCTCGCCCGCGACCACGACCTCGTGCCCCTGCTCGGCGAGCCGGAAGGCGAGCGAGGAGTCCTCGAGCAGCAGCACGCACGCGAGGCGGTCGCCCACCAGCCACTTGACGAGGCGGTCGTGCGCCTCGTCGGTGCCGGGGGCGGACCGTGCCGCCTGGTCGAACAGCTCGCTCACACCCGCAGGCTACCGGTCCGCGGACGTCCGCTCGGTACGCTTCGGGGCGTGTCAGAGCCCGTCGACCCGTTCCTGCCCGCGGCGTCCCTCGAGGGGGTGCCCTCGGCGTTCGCGGCGACGCGCGACGGCATCGACGCCCTGCTGCGCGACCGTGGCCTGCGCCGCACGACGCCGGAGGACACGGCCCGCTCGCTCCTGCTCGGTGCGGTCGCCACGGCGCGGCTGGAGGGCAGCGAGCTGCCGCCGGTCACCGACGACGGCGAGGACCCCGCGGTGGAGCTGCTCGCCGGCGGGGGAGGCGACGTCGTGGCGCGCTCGGCGGTGCGGCTGAACGTCGAGCTGCTGGGTCTTGTTCCGGTCTGGGGCCGGTCGCCGCTGCAGGCGCTCGCCCGCCTGCACGCGCTGGCCGCGTCGGGCAGCGTGCCGGACGACGAGCTGGGCCGCCCCGCCGACGCCGGCGGCGCGGCGCGGCTGGCGGAGCTGGCGCGGCTCGCCGCCCGCCCCACGGAGGCCCCGGGGCTCGTCGTCGCCGCCCTCGTGCACGCCGAGGTGGCCACGTCGGGCGCGTTCGCCGCGCACGGCGGCATGGTCGCCCGCGCGGCCGAGCGTCTCGTGCTCGTCGTGAAGGGCGTCGACCCCGCCTCCGTCGTCGTCCCCGAGGCCGGCCACGCCGCCGAGCCCGCCGGCTACGCCGCCGCCCTCACCGCTTACGCCCGCGGCGACGCCACCGGCATCCAGCAGTGGCTCCAGTACGCCTCCCAGGCCCAGGCGCGCGGCGCCGAGGCGTCCCCCGTCGCGCAGGGTCGGCGCTGAGGCTGCTTGTCCTGCGGCTGCGTCGGCGCGGGTCCTTGGTGTCCTTCGGCTGCGTCGGCGCGGCTCTTTGCACGGGTGGGGCTGCGCTGGCGCGGCTTCGACTCGTCCTGCGCTCCGCAAGGGCCTCGACCGGGCGGCTGGGAGCGGCGGCGGCTCGGGTTCTCGGGCTGTGGCTCGCGTTGGACGCAAGAATCTGCGTTTGCGCGTGCCATCGGTGGATCTGCAACCGTAGGAGCGCCTCTGCGGTTGATCATCCACCGCCGATGGGGTCAGGCGGGGCAACGATGCTTCCTTCTCGTGGACCGTGCCACGAGAAGGGAGAAGCGCTGCCCACCCCACCCCCAAGGGCCCCCACGATTCTTCATTCGCGCGCCTGAGGTCGAACGCTTCTGCGTTGGTGACGGGATCCCGTAGGAAACGCAGAAGCGTTGCAGTCCTACGCACCAACGCAGATTCTTGGGTCCCACGCGAGCCACAGCCCGAGACCCCGGACCAGCGCGCCGCCCAGCCGCCCGGTCGAGGCCCTTTCGGAGACCACACCCACACTGAGCCGCGCGGACGCAGCCCCACCCGAGCGCGAAGCCGCGCGGACGCAGCCCCACCCGAGCAGCAAGCCGCGCCGACGCAGCCCCACCCGAGCAGCAAGCCGCGCCGACGCAGCCCCACCCGAACGAGAACCGCGCCAGCGCAGCCGCAGGTCGACGAGGACCCCCGCCAGCGCACCCGCAGGTCGACGAGAAGCCCGTCAGACCCGCGGAGCCAGCTGGTCGTAGATCCAGGCGTACGTCTTCTCCAGGCCGTCGCGCAGGGAGATCGACGGCTCCCAGCCGTACAGCTCGTGGAACATCGTGTTGTCGCTGTTGCGACCGCGGACGCCCTGCGGGGCGCTCAGGTCGTGCTGCTTCTGCACGGTGATGCCGGCGATGTCCTCGAGGATGCCGATCATCTGGTTGATGGTGACGAGCTCGGAGGAGCCCAGGTTGACCGGCTCCACGTTGTCGCCCTTCAGGATCTCCTGGGTGCCGCGGACGCAGTCGTCGATGTACATGAAGCTGCGGCTCTGCTCGCCGTCGCCCCACACGTCGATCGTGTGCTCGCCGGTGAGCTTGGCCCACGCGATCTTGCGCGACAGTGCCGCGGGGGCCTTCTCGCGGCCGCCCTCGAACGTGCCCTCGGGGCCGTAGACGTTGTGGTAGCGGGCGACGCGGGTGTGCAGGCCGAAGTCCTCGCGGAAGTGGCGCGCCATGCGCTCGCTGAACAGCTTCTCCCAGCCGTAGCCGTCCTCCGGGTCCGCCGGGTAGGCGTCGGACTCCTTGAGGGCGGTGACGTCGGGGTCGGTCTGCTTGGTGCCGTTGTAGACGCAGGCCGAGCTGCTGTAGAAGAACTGCTCCGTGCCGGCGTCGCGCGCGGCGACGAGCATGTTGGTGCTGGTCAGCACCGACAGCATGCACTCGGCCTTGTTGTTCTCGATGAAGCCCATGCCGCCCATGTCGGCGGCGAGGTTGTAGATCGCCTGCGTGCCCACGGCCATCTTGTGCGCGTCGCCCATGTCGGAGCAGTCGGCGACGACGTTCTCGGCGTCGGCGTGGACCTGGTACCACTCCTCGACCGGCTTCTTGTCGACCGCGCGGACCTGCAGGCCCTGTGCCAGCAGGTCGGCGGCGAGATGTCCGCCGATGAAGCCGCCCGCACCCGTCACCAGAACCGTCATGCCTCGTCCGCCCTCCGTGGGAAGTCGCCCGCGACGTCGGCCGCGGCGTGTGTCCGTACGCCTGTACAACGACCGGGCGCGAGGACGTTACGGGTGGGTGCGTGACGAACGCCGCAGACACGTACCCCGACCTGTACGTCACCCGGGCCGCCACCTGTGCCGTGACCCGGACGCCGCCGCGTCGTTGGAACGCGAGAAGGGCCGAGGGAGAGATGGTCGCTGGCCTAGACTTCGCATCGACCCGCCGAGGGCGGGAGCAGGAGGGAGAGCCGTGGACCTGCGGCAGTTCGTCGGCGCCCTGCGCGCGCGCTGGATCTTCAGCACCGTCACTTTCGTGGTGGGGGCGATCATCACGGTCGCCGTGGTGCTGCTGTCCTCGCCGCAGTACGGCTCGTCCGTGAAGGTCTTCATCTCGACGCCGTCGGGCGGCTCGGCGGAGTACGCGGCCTCGTTCATCGTCACCCAGCGCGTCGCGTCGTACGCCGAGCTCGCGACCGACCCGTCGCTGCTGCAGCGCGTCGTCGACGACCTGAACCTCGACGAGTCGGTCGAGGACCTCGAGAAGCACGTGTCGGCGACGGTCATCACCAACACCCAGACCATCGACCTGCAGGTCACGGCCGACACGCCCGAGGGTGCGCAGCGCATCGCCGGTGCCACGGCCGACCAGCTCGTCGACCTCGTCGAGCAGCTGGAGCGTCCGTCGATCCGCGACGAGGCGCCCGCCATCGCCGCCCGCATCGCCGCCGAGCCGAGCATCAGCGACGTCCCCGTGTCGCCGAACATCCCGCTCAACATCGGCATCGGCCTGCTCGTGAGCCTGTTCCTGGCGATCGTCGGGGCCCTGCTGCGCGACCTCTTCGACCGCACGGTCAAGTCGCGGCAGGACGTCGAGCGGATCAGCGAGCAGGCCGTCCTTGCGACGCTGCCCTTCGACCCGCTCGTCAAGCGCACGCCGCTCATGACGGAGACCGGCGGCAGCCTGGCCGAGGCGTTCCGCGTGCTGCGCACGAACCTGCAGTTCTCCGACATCGACGGCGAGAGCCACGCGATCCTCGTCTCCAGCGCGCTGCCGAACGAGGGCAAGACGCTGGTCGCCACGAACCTGGCGCTGTCGATGGCGCAGTCGGGCCGCTCGGTGCTGCTCATCGACGCCGACATGCGCAACCCCAACGTCGCCGAGCTGCTGGGGCTCGAGAACTCCGTCGGCGTCGTCACGGTCCTCGTCGGCCGCACGTCGCTGGAGGAGGCGACGCAGCCGCACGTCAGCGGCATCAGCTTCATGGGCACCGGCCCCGCCCCGCCGAACCCGGCGGAGGTGCTCGACACGCAGGCCATGCGCGACCTCCTCACGCGGGTCCGTGAGCAGTACGACGCGGTCATCATCGACGCGCCGCCGATGCTGCCGGTCGCCGACGCCTCGATCCTGCTGCCCGAGGTCGACGGTGTGCTGCTGCTGGTCCGCCACGGCTCCACGACCCGCGAGCAGCTGCGCCTCGCCGTCGGCCGCATCCAGACGATCGGTGGTCGTCTCTTCGGCACGGTCCTGAACCGCACCCCGCGCCGTTCGGGCGACGCGGACGGCTACGGCTACGGGTACGGCCACGGCTACGGGTACGGCTACTCCCCGCAGGCGGAGCCCGAGCCGGAGCCGCGCGCCGCCGTGGTCGAGGAGAAGCTCCGCGGCCTCACGACGCGCGGACGACGCGTCCGGCGGTGAGCAGGGTGGGCACCCAGGCATGAGCGGCGTGACGCGGCAGCGGTCGAACGGGACGCTGCGCCCCGAGTGGGTGGAGCAGGTCCGCTCGGCGGTGCCCGCCATCGTCACGGGCCTCGCCGTCGTGCTGCTCGTGCCGCGGGCGGCGTCGTCCGTGGTGGTCGGCGTCGTGCTCCTGCTCGTCCTCACCGGCGTGGCGGTGCTCGCCGTCGTGGGCTTCGAGGGCGCCGCCATCGGCTTCCTGGTGCTCGGCACGGCGCTGTCGCCGCTCGACAACCTGCGCCCCGTCGCGGCCCTGGCGTTCGCGTCGACGTCCGACATCATCCTGCTGCTCGGCGTGTTCGCGCTCGTGCCGGTGCTCATCGGTCGGCGGCTGGTCATCGACCCGCTCTTCCTCGGGGCCGGGGCGGCCTTCGTCGTGGTGAGCCTGTTCACGTCGGCCCTGGCGGCCGACCCGGGGACCAGCCTGAACAACCTGCTGCGCCTGGTGGTCGGGGCGCTGCTGCTCCCCATCTTCTACATGGCATGGCGGCCGCCGCGCGCCGTGGTCGTCTCGCTCGCGCTGGCCTACGTCGCCGGGAACGTCGCGAACGTCGTGGCCGCCTACACGGTCGGCGGCGTCGGCGACGGTGGTCGTCGCATCGGGTACTCGACGCACCCGAACGTCATGGGCCTGTGCGCGATGCTCGCGATCGCCCTGCTGCCGTTCCTGCTAGCCGCTGTGCCACGCGGATGGCGACCGGCGGTCGTGGCCGCGACGGCGGTCTGCGCATGGGGCGTGTGGATCAGCGGGAGCCGTGCGGCACTCGTGGCGGCGGGAGCGGTGCTCGTGCTCTGGGTGCTGGTCAGCCGCTCGGTCACCGTCGCGCTGACCCTCTTCGGGCTGGGCCTGGTGCCGCTGTACTACGTCGGCGTGAACATCTCGAACCTGGCCGCCAGCGACAACGCCCTGGGGCGTCTGCTCGGCGGCGGGTCCTCGCAGGGCTCCAACGCCGAGCGCGAGGTGATCGCCCGCGAGGCGTGGGAGGTCTTCCTCAGCCACCCGATCCTCGGCAACGGCCTGTCCGACGTGCTCAAGGCGCACAACATCTACCTGCAGGTCGCGGCCGCCGTCGGCATCGTCGGCTTCGCGTTCTTCGTGGTCATGCTGGGCTCGACGGTGGTCCGCTCGCTCAGCCTCGACCGCGTCGGCGGGCTCCTCGTCCTGCCCTGCCTGGGCTACCTGATGATCGGCTTCATGACGACGATCCTCTGGGACCGCTACGTCTGGGCGGTCCTCGCCCTCCCGTTCCTCGCGTCGGCGGCGTTCGCCGTCGACCGGGCCAGCGCCGACGCGGACGTCGCGTCGGACGACCCCCTCCCCATCCCGACATCACCGGAGGCCCCATGACCGTCCTCGACCGCGCCACCTGGGTGGCCCGCCGCACCCGTCAGACGGTCTCGGTGTTCGACAACGGCTGGACGGTGCTGCGCCACATGGCGACCGGCGCCGACGAGCTGGCCTTCGAGGTCGACGGCCTGACCATCCACTGCCCCAACGCCCCCGGCGCCCGGGTGCCCGTCTACGAGGTGTTCGCCGAGGACGAGTACTCGCTCGACTGGTTCGCGCAGGGTCTGCCCGACGACGTGCACGTGGTCGACATCGGCGCGCACATCGGCTGCTTCTCCACCGACCTGGTGCGACGGTTCCCGGGTGCGTCGGTGCACTCCTACGAGCCGACCCCCTCCACGGGCGCCTACACGGTCCGCAACGTCGAGTCCAACCGTCTCGGCGACCGGATCACGGTCCACCGCGCCGCCGTGGGGGCGCGGGCGGGCACGCTCGTCATGGCCGACAACGGACCCGGCAGCGGCCACAACGGCGTCCTGCACCTGGGGGAGTCGGGCGCCACCGAGATCGAGGTGGCCTGCGAGAGCATCGCCGACGCCTTCGCGGCCTCCGGCGGACGCGTCGACCTGATCAAGATGGACGCCGAGGGCGCCGAGTACGGCATCGTGCTCGAGTCCGACCCGGCGCTCTGGTCCGGGGTGCGGCGCGTCGTCATGGAGTACCACCACTCCGACGACCACGACTTCGGCGAGCTGCGGACCTTCCTCGAGGCCGCCGGGCTCGCCCTCGTGCGTCACGAGACCGGCGGACCGGGATTCGGACTCGCGTGGTTCTCGCGCGACCCGCTGCCCGCCGCCGGCTGAGCCGACGTCCGCGCTGACTCAGGAGGACGGCGCAGGGGGACGGCGCCACCGGGGTAGGTGGCGCCGTCCAGGGGGTCCAGCATCGCATCAGCTACCAGGCGTGCAGTTCCGTATCGTCGGCCCGGGTCCGCCGGCGGTGACGGATGTCCCGGAGGCTCGACAACCCAGTGGGACGGGTGATCGCCGCGTGGGTACTGGGTGCTGGGCCGTCTGTGGAGTTGTCCTGCTGCGTCCTTTTCCACGCCTGCCGACGGGACGACGGAACCCCTACGCGGACGTAACCTCACGTGCCCCGGTTCACGAGCGCACGAGCGGGCGCCGACCGGGCCTGCGGCGGGTGCGCAGACCCCGCTGCACCAGCAGTGCGGTGCCCGCAGCGGCGCCGGCACCGACCAGCGCCCAGAACGCGCGGCCCGTCGTGCTGTGCAGGCCCAGACGGCTGCGCAGCGCCACCGGACGGTCGAACACCAGCACCGGCCACTCGCGCTCGGCCGCGATCCGCCGCAGCGCCTTGTCGGGGTTGACGGCGAACGGGTGGCCGACGGCCTCGAGCATCGGCACGTCGGTCTCGGAGTCGGAGTACGCGAAGCAGGCGTCGAGGTCGTAGCCGCGCTCCTCGGCGAGCCGGCGCATGGCCGTCGCCTTGTGCGGGCCGTAGGCGTAGAAGTCGACCTCGCCGGTGTAGCGACCGTCGCGCTCGACCAACCGGGTGGCGATGACGTCGTGCACGCCCAGCAGCTCGCCGACCGGACCGACGACCTCCGAGCCCGACGCGGAGACGATGACGACGTCGCGCCCGGCCCGCTGGTGGTGCTGGACGAGGTCGACGGCCTCGGCGTACACGATGGGGTCGATGACGTCGCGGAGCGTGCGGCGCACGGCGTCGCGCACGACCTCCACGTCCCACCCGGCGATGAGCGACGTCATCTGCTGGCGCATCTTCTCCAGCTGGTCGTGGTCGGCGCCGTTGAGGCCGAACATGAAGTTCGCGTAGGCGCTGCGGAGCACGGCGCGCCGGGTCAGCAGCCCGCCCTCGAAGAACGGCTTGCTGAAGGCCAGGGCGCTGGACCGGGCGATGATCGTCTTGTCCAGGTCGAAGAACGCGGCCGAACGGGGGCTCACCCGGCCAGGATAGGCCCGCTCGCGCAAGCGTCGTCCACAGGTGCGCACGCCGGTGCGTCGTGCGGCGTCCGTCCGTCCACAGGCAGGGCGGGGCAGGCTTCCGCCGGCCGGCGCCCGCTGGTTGCGTGGACGTCATGGACACCGCGCCCCTGCTCGTGGCCACGGCCGACCCCGACGCGCTGGACGACGCGCTGCGCTGGTGCGCGGCCGTGGGCGTCACCCCCGAGGTCGCGTCGGACGCCGTGGCGGCGCGGAGGTCCTGGTCGGCGGCCCGGGCGGTGCTCGTGGCCGCCGACCTCGCCGGCCCGCTCGCCGGCACGGCGCCCCCGCGTCGTGAGGGCGTGCTGCTGGTGGATCCGGGGACGGCCGAGGGGTCGGTGTGGCGCCACGCGGTGGCGCTCGGCGCGGAGGCCGTCCTCGACGCGCGCGACGAGCCGGTCGTGCTCGACCGGCTCGGTGCGCTGCTCGACGGCGACGGCGAGGCAGCCAGCCTCGCCGTCGTCGGAGCGGTGGGCGGAGCGGGTGCGTCGACGCTGGCCACCGCAGTCGCGCTCGAGGCGGCACGTCGTGGTCATCGGCCGGTGCTGGTCGACGCCGACACCAGGGGAGCCGGCGTCGACCTCGTCCTCGGCGCCGAACGGGTCGAGGGCGTGCGCTGGTCCGCCCTGGGTGGCGCCGACGGGCACGTCGGCGCCACCCGCCTCTCTCGGCTGCTGCCCGAGCACCGCGGGGTCGCGGTGCTGGCCTGCCCGCGCGACGGTGCCGCGGTGCCCGCCGACGTCGCGCCCGACGTGCTCGCCGCCGCGGCCCGTGCCTACGACGTCGTCGTCGCTGACGTGCCCCGACACCTCGACGGGCTCGGCACCGCGGCGCTGCAGCGTTGCGAGGGCGCGGTGCTGGTGGTGCCCGAGGACGTGCGCTGCGTGGCTGCCGGTCGCATCGCGCTGACCCGGGTCCGGGCGCACGTGCCGCGGGTCCTGCTCGTGACCGTCCGCCGGCCCGGCGGGCTCGGCTCCGGCCCGGTGGCGGAGGCGCTGCGGCTCCCGGTGGTCGCGCGGCTCGGCCACGACCGGCGGCTGCGCGGCGACGTCGACCACGGGCGAGGCCCGGGCCGTTCCCGGACCCTGCGTCGCGCGTCGGGCCAGGTGCTCGACCTGCTCGGGCTGGGAACGGTGGCATGACCGACGTCGACGCCGCTCTCGTCGCACGGGTGCGCGCGCGGCTGGCCGTCGAGGTCCGCGAACCCACGCCGCAGGCCGTGGCGGAGGCGCTGGGCCTCGAGGCGGGGCTGCGGGGCAGCGCCACCGTGCTCGGTGTCGTCGACGCCTTGCAGCGCGAGCGTCGCGGGGCCGGTGAGCTCCAGCCGCTGCTCGACGACCCGCAGGTCACCGACGTCGTCGTCAACGGGCCGCACGCGGTGCACGTCGACCGCGGCCACGGTCTCGAGCGCGTCGACCTCGACTTCGCCGACGACGTCGCGGTCCAGCGGCTGGCCCGACGTCTCGCGACCCAGGCCGGCCGGCGGCTCGACGACGCCAGTCCCTGGGTCGACGCCCGGCTGCCCGACGGCACCCGGCTGCACGCCGTGCTCGCTCCTCTGGTGCGGCCGGGGACGAGCATCAGCCTGCGCGTCCCGGCCCGCCGCTCCTTCACGCTCGAGGCGCTCGTGGCTGCGGGCGGGGTGCATCCCGAGGCGGCGGAGGTCCTGCGCCGCCTCGTCGCGGCACGGGCGGCCTTCGTCGTCAGCGGCGGCACCGGGACCGGCAAGACGACGCTGCTGTCGACGCTCCTCGGCCTGGTCCCGCGGCAGGAGCGGCTCGTGCTCGTCGAGGACGCGGCCGAGCTGGTGCCGGAGCACCCGCACGTCGTGGCGCTCGAGGCGCGTCCGGCCAACGTCGAGGGTGCGGGTCGCGTGACGTTGCGCGACCTCGTGCGCCAGGCGCTGCGGATGCGGCCGGACCGCCTGGTGGTGGGCGAGGTGCGCGGCGGTGAGGTCGTCGACCTGCTGGCCGCGCTGAACACCGGCCACGAGGGCGGCTGCGGCACGCTGCACGCCAACTCCGCGGCCGACGTGCCGGCCCGGTTCGAGGCCTTGGGTGTCGCCGGCGGGCTGGCCCGCGACGCGGTGCACAGCCAGCTGGCGGCCGGGGTGCAGGCCGTCGTGCACCTGAGGCGAGGGCGCGACGGCGTGCGTCGGGTCCACGAGGTCGGCGTCCTCCTCGCGGACGGTGCGTCCGGGCGGGTGGGCTGCGTGCGCGCGGCCGGCCTCGTCGACGGACGCTGGGTCGCGGGCCCCGCGCACGAGCGCTGGGTCGGCCTCGTCGAGGGCGAGGCGTGACCCTGACGACCGGCCTGCCGTTGCTGAGCGCCGGGTGCGCCGCCGGAGCGGTGCTGCTCTGGTGGCCGCCCGCGCGATGGGTGCTGGCCGCACGCCTCGGACCGGATGCGGTCGTCGACGGCGACACGGTGCGCCGGCTCGCCGCGGGGGCCGGGCGTCGGCTGCGCTCGGGCTGGGGCGGCTGGCTCCCCGTCGTGCTCGCCGGCGCGGTGGCGCCCTGGGTCGCGACGTCGCCCGTGCCCGCCGTCCTCCTCGCGACCGCGGCCGGCTGCGCCCTCGCCGGGTGGCGGCTCGTCGCGCAGGCCCGCGGACGTCGCGTCGCGGCCGAGCTGGGCACGCGCGTGGCGGCGACGCTCGAGCTGCTCGCCGCCGAGCTCCGCGCCGGCGTCCTGCCCGTCGAGGCCTTGCGGAACGCCGGCGACGACCTGCCCGAGCTCCGGCGCGTCGCCGACGCTGCACGGCGCGGTGGCGACGTGGCGGCCGCGCTCGACATCGTCGCGCGGCGTCCCGGGGCTGACGACCTCGTGCAGGTCGCGGCGGCCTGGCGCGTGGCGGAGCGGTCCGGTGCGCCCGTCGCCGACGTCCTCGACCGCGTGGTCGACGCGGTGCGCTCCGAGCGCGACCTCGGCCGCGAGGTGCGGGCCGAGGTCGCCTCGTCGCGGGCGACAGCCCGTCTGCTCGCGGTGCTCCCCGTGCTCGGACTGGGGCTGGGGTCGGGGCTCGGCGGCGACCCGGTGCACGTGCTCACGGCGACCTTGCCCGGCGCGACCTGTCTTGCCGCCGGCTGCGCCCTGGCGCTTCTCGGGCTCGCCTGGGTCGAGCGGATCGTCGCCACCGCCGAGGCCCGGACGTGAACCTTGCCGCGTGCCTGTGCGCCGCAGCGGCCATGTGGCTGGTGCTGCCCGCACCTGCGCTGGACCGGCACCGCGCGCTGATCGGTGCTCCGCCGTCGCGACGACGACCGTCGCCTCGGCTGGCGGTCACGGTCCTCGTGCCCGTTGCCAGCCTCGTCGTGCTCGGTCCCGCGCCGGGCGCGGTCGTCGCGCTCGTGGCGACCCCGGTCGCGCGCGCCGCGGTCGCCACCCGGGTGTCCGCAGCCGAGCGTCGTCGTCGCGAGCTGGCGGCGTTGCAGCTGCCCGCTGCGCTCGACCTCCTCGTGGCGGTGCTGGCGTCGGGCCGGCCGGTCGTGGTCGCGCTCGACGTGGTGGCCGGTGCCGTCCCCACGCCGTTGCAGCAGGAGCTCCAGGAGGTGGTGGGTCGGCTGCGCTCCGGCGCCGACGCCGGCGCCGTGTGGGACGTGCTGCTCGGCCACGCCACGCTCGGCGTGCTGGCCCGGGCGTTCCGCCGCGCCGAGCAGTCGGGCGCCCCCGTGGCTGCCGTCCTGGCTGCCACGGCGGCCGACGTGCGCCGCGACGCGGCGGCGAGGTCGCGCGAGCGGGCCCGCGCGGTGGCGGTCCGGACCGCCGCCCCGCTGGGCCTCTGCTTCCTGCCCGCGTTCCTCCTCGTCGGCATCGTGCCCTCGCTGCTGGGCGTGGCGTCGGGTCTCGACCTCCTCGCGGGCTGAGGCCCCGTCGCCGTCCACAAGCAGCCCTGCTGCCCGGTCGGGCGAGTCCCTGCGTCCACATCGCGCGGACAGGTGGGCGTCCGGCCCGCCGCCGACGCCATCTCCTCGGTGTCAGCCCGTTCCACGAAAGGACAACCATGCACCTCTCCACCTCCCGTCCCGCCTCGTCTCGTCGCTCCTCCTCCCGGACGGACCCCTCCACGACCCGCCCGCGGGGCGCCTCGCTCGTCAGCCGCGCGTCCCGCCGCGGCCGGCGGCAGGACGGCATGACCACGGCGGAGTACGCCGTCGGCACGCTCGGGGCCTGCACCGTCGGCGGCGTGCTCGTGAAGATCGGCCAGTCGGAGTGGTTCGGCGACCTGGTCAAGGACGTCATCGACAACATCCCGAACGTCCTGCCGAACCTGTTCTGACCACGAGCTGGCTCGCGGGCGGACGCTCGGTCCCGCCCGCGAGCCGGCCTCCGACCCGACCGAGGAGGTCACCGTGCCGCGCCCGTCCCGTCCTGACGTCCCCACCGCCGCTCCGCCGGCCTGCCGGCGGCGTGTCCGTCCCCCTGACGACCACGGCGCCACGACCGCGGAGTACGCCGTCGGCACGCTCGGTGCCGTCACGTGCGCCGTCGTGCTCCTGCGGCTCGGCACCGACAGCTGGTTCCTCGACCACGTCGCCGCGCTGCTGCGCCAGGCGCTGGAGCCCCGCTCGCTCCTGGAGCTCCTGTGGCACGGCCACCCGTTCGCGCCCCTGCGATGAGACGACGCGGCGAGCGGGGTACGGCCACCGCCGAGCTGGCCGTCCTCGCACCGTTCGCGCTCGTGCTGGTCGTGCTGCTCCTCTGGGTCGCGTCGCTCGGCCTGACGCAGGTGCGGCTCGTCGACGCGGCGCGGGAGGGGGCTCGCCTGGTCGCCCGCGGCGAGCCAGAGGCCGACGCGGTCGAGGCCGTGCGGCGACTGGCACCGGCCGGATCCACGGTCGACGTCGCCGAGGGCGCCGACGGGACCGTCGCGGTCACGGTGCGGGTGCGTGCGCGGGCGCCACTCGGCTTCGCGTCCACCGTGGGCTCCGTCGGGCTCGACGCGAGTGCGGTGGCGGCCGTGGAGGCACCGTGAGCAGGCCACCGGACGAGCGCGGCTCGGTCACGGTGCACGCCCTCTGGGTGGGCGCCGCCCTCGTGACCGTCGTCGCCCTCGGGCTCCAGGTGACCGCGCTCGTCGCCCTGCGCCACCGCGTGTCGGCCGCGGCCGACCTGGCTGCCCTGGCCGGCAGCCGCGCGGCCACGGAGGGTGGCGACCCGTGCACCGCCGCTCGGCAGGTCGCGCGCCGCAACGACGCCGCGCTCGAGCGGTGCCGTGCCGACCTCGACGTCGTCACGGTCACGGCCACCGCGGCCACCAGGCCGTGGTGGGGCGGCACCTGGAGGGCTCGCGTGCAGGCGCGTGCCGCGCCGGCCTGGTACGAGCGGTGAGCGGCGGCTCAGGCGTCGGGCGCGCCGTCGAGCAGTGCGTCGAGCAGCCGCACCGCGCCGGCCTTGTCGAGCGGTTCGTTGAAGTTCCCGCACTTCGGCGAGACCACGCACGAGGGGCACCCGTCGCGGCACTCGCAGTCGTCGATCGTGGCGCGGGTGACCCGCAGCCACCGCTCGACCACCTCGTAGCCGCGCTCGGCGAAGCCAGCCCCGCCCGGGTGCCCGTCGTGCACGAAGATCGTCAGCGTCCCCGTGTCGGCGTGGACGGCGGTGGACAGCCCGCCGAGGTCCCAGCGGTCGCACGTGGCGAGCAGCGGCAGCAGGCCGATCGCGGCGTGCTCCGCCGCGTGCGCCGCCCCGGGCACGTCGGTGCGCTCCAGCACCCGCTCCACCACGTCCGGCGGGAGGGTCCACCAGGTCGCGACGGTGCGCAGCGTGCGCGACGGCAGGTCGAGCGGCTCTTCGCCGACGAGGCTTCCGTCGTGGCGTCGACGGGAGAACGAGACCACCTGGCTCGTCACGTCGACCTCGCCGAGGTGGACGGTCGTGGCACCCCAGCGTCGTGTCCGCCGCGTCGAGACGATCGAGACCTCCGTGGTCGAGCGCGCCGACGTGGACCAGCCGGGGTCCTCGGCGTGCACCACCGCCACGCCCTCCTCCACGTCGTACTCGTCGACCACGTGCACCTGACCTTGGTGCACGTACACCGCGCCCTCGTGCACCTCGCCGTCGGCGGACCCGGCATCGACGGTGCCCACCAGCCGGCCGGTCGGACCGTCGACGATCTGCACGGGCGCGCCACCGCTGCCGCGCAGGTCGGCGAGCGCGGCAGCGCGGTCGCGGCGGGTCCAGAACCAGCCCGCGGTCCTGCGACGCAGCCAGCCCGCCGCCTCCAGCGCGTCGACCCCCTCGCGGGCGCGCGGCCCGAACAGCGCCAGGTCGGCCTCGGTCAGCGGAAGCTCCTGCGCCGCGGCGGCCAGGTGCGGACCCAGCACGTACGGGTTGTCCGGGTCGAAGACGGTCGCCTCGACCGGCGCGCCGAGCCAGGCGTCGGGGTGGTGCACGAGGAAGGTGTCGATCGGCTCGTCGCGAGCCACGAGCACGCCGAGCGACGGCTGCCCGTCGCGACCGGCTCGTCCCACCTGCTGCCAGAACGCCGCCCGCGTGCCGGGGAAGCCCACGCTGACGACGGCGTCGAGCCCGCTGACGTCGACGCCCAGCTCGAGCGCGTTGGTGGCGGCCAGGCCGAGCAGGTCGCCCGAGCGGAGCCGGTCCTCCAGGGCCCGCCGTTCCTCGGGCAGGTACCCGCCGCGGTAGGTGGCCACCCGGGCGGGCAGCTCGGGGGCGACCTCGCCGAGGCGCTCCTGCGCGCCTCGGGCGATGGACTCTGCCCCTCGCCTGGACCGCGAGAAGACGAGGGTGCGGGTGCGGTCCAGCACCAGGTCGGTGAGCACGTCGGCCGCCTCGCGGCCCGCGGACCGCCGGCTCGGCGGCTGCGACGGGTGCGCGGCGCCGACCAGGGGCGGCTCCCAGAGCGCGATCGTGCGCGGGCCGTGCGGCGAGGCGTCGTCGGTCACGGCCACCACGTCGAGCCCGGTGAGCCGCCGCGCCGACGCCTCCGGCTCGCTCACCGTGGCCGACGAGAGCACCACGACGGGCTGCGACCCGTGGTGCGCGCACACGCGCAGCAGCCGGCGCAGCACGTGCGCGACGTGCGCACCGAACACGCCCCGGTAGTGGTGGCACTCGTCCACGACGACGATCCGCAGTCCTGCGAACAGCCGTGCCCAGCGCTCGTGGCCGGGCAGGAGCGTGTGGTGCACCGTGTCCGGGTTGGTGAGCACGAGCTGCGCGTGGTCGCGCGCCCACGACCTCTCGTCGAGCGAGCTGTCGCCGTCGACGGTGGTCGCCCGGACGAGCGGTGCGCCGTCCTCGTCGCGGGGCAGACGGCGCAGCTGGTCGGCGGCGAGCGCCTTCGTGGGCGCCAGGTAGAGCGCGGTGGGGGCGCGGTGCCCACGGATCGCGTCGCCCGCCCGACCCCGGACGAGCGCGTCGAGCGCAGGGACCTGGTAGGTCAGCGACTTCCCCGAGGCCGTGCCCGTGGACACGACGACGTGCCGACCCGCGTGCACGTGCGCGAGCGCCTCGGCCTGGTGCGCCCAGAGGTGGGTGACGCCCTGCGCCGCGAAGGCCGTGCGCACGCGCGGGTCCACCCACTCCGGCCAGGGCTCCACGACGGCGTCGCGGGCGGGGACCTCGTGCAGGTGCAGGATCCGGTCGGCGTAGCGCGTCAGCACTCGGTCCGGTTCCACGGTGCCATCATCCCAGGGCCCCCGTCGCGGGCGCGGACGACGGGGCGTCGAGGCGTCCGGCGTGGTTGACTTGGCGTACCTCCGAGGAAGGATGTTGATGGAGCTCCTGCTGACCACCCGCACCGACGAGCCCTTCGAGATCATCGAGGTCGGCGGCGAGATCGACGTGTACACCGCCCCGCGGCTGCGGGAGGCGATCGTGGAGGCGATCGACGCCGGTCACCTGCGCCTCGTCGTCGACGTGCAGCGCGTCGACTTCCTCGACTCGACCGGTCTGGGCGTCCTCGTCGGCGCCCTCAAGAAGGTCCGGGCGGGCGGGGGCTCGCTCGACATCGTCTGCACGCACCCGCGGCTGCTCAAGATCTTCGAGATCACGGGCCTCGACAAGGTCTTCGGCCTGCACGACTCCGTCGAGGCGGCGCGCGCCGCGCACGACACCGCCGGCCTCGCCTGACGCCGGCCCGACGTCGGCGTGACACGCTGACGACATGGAACGACTACGCGCCCGCCTGACCGACGTCGGCTTCACCGTCGAGCGGGTGCAGGCCCTGCTGGGGCCCGAGGCCCAGGGCGCGCTGCTGCGCAACGAGACGACCCCGGCGGAGCGCGCGACCCGCGACGGCTCGCCCCTCTCGACCCTGGTGCGGCTCTTCTCCCTGCAGCGACCCGAGCCCGCGGCGGCGGTCGAGGCCGCGCTGCCGGGGCAGGTGGACGACCTCGTGGGCCGGGGTGTGCTCGCCCGGGACGGTGACGCGGTGCGAGCCGTGGTCGACGTCCGCCCGTACGGCGACGAGACGCACGACTGGTGGGTGGTCTGCGACCTGACGCCCGGGCTCGACACGCGCCCGATCGAGGTCGGGCCCGAGCACGTCCTCGGCATCAGCGAGGCGTCCTCCTCGCTCGCCCAGCTCACCGTCCCCTCCTCACGCCTCCTGCCCGGCGGCGGGTCGACGCGCGCGCTCGACCTCGGGACGGGGTGCGGCGTGCAGGCCCTGCACCTCGCACAGGGGCACGACCGCGTCGTCGCGACCGACGTCAACCCCCGTGCCCTCTGGGCGGCACGGCTCACGGCGGAGCTCAACGGCGTCGACGTCGACGTGCGCGACGGCTCCTTCTGGGACCCGGTCGCGGGCGAGCGCTTCGACACCATCGCCACGAACCCGCCGTTCGTCGTCTCCCCGCCCACCGGCGACCGGCTCGTCTACCGCGAGGGGTCCCTCGAGACCGACGGCGTCGTCCGCACCGTCGTGGCCGGCGCGGCCGACCACCTCGTGCCCGGCGGGTGGTGCCAGGTGCTCGGCAGCTGGGTGCACACCGACGAGCCGTGGCAGGACCGCCTGGGCGGGTGGGTCGGCGCCACCGGGCTCGACGCGTGGGTGGTCCAGCGCGAGGTCGTCGACCTGTCGGCGTACGTCGAGATGTGGCTCGCCGACGCGGGCGTCCGGCACCGGCCCGACTACACGGCCCGCTACGACGCCTGGCTCGACTGGTTCGACGACCAGGGCGTCCAGGCCATGGCGTTCGGCTGGATCAGCCTGCGTGCGGCGCACCGCGACGTGCCGGTGCTGCGGCTGGAGGAGTGGCGCCACGAGGTCGTGCCGCCCGTCGGCGCGGCGGTCCTGTCCTGGGGCGAGCGCGTCGACGCCCTGGCCGCGGCCGACGACGTGCTGGACGTCCGCTGGCGCCAGGCGCCCACGCTGACGCAGGAGACGTTCGGCCGGGCCGGCGAGGAGGACCCGGAGGCCATCGTGCTGCGCCTGGGGGAGGGTCTGCGCCGGGCCGCCCAGGTCGACACCGTCCAGGCGGGGCTGGTCGGTGCGCTCGACGGCGACCTGACGGCCGGGGAGGTGCTCGACGCGCTCGCGCAGCTCCTCGAGCGCGATCCCGAGGTCCTGCGCGAGCAGTACCGTCCGGTCGTCCACGAGCTCGTCGCCGACGGCCTGCTCGTTCCCTGACCGCCTCGCGCGGGCCCTGTGGCGCGCGCCACCTGCGGCCCCGGGGCACGATGTTCCTTGACAAGGCGCGTTAGCGTATGCCGCGTCCGGCCCGCTGTCCGTGCGCCCGGACCGTCCACGAGGGAGTAACACCGTGACCACGCTCGTCATCGTCGAGTCGCCGAACAAGGTGCGCAGCATCCAGTCGTACCTGGGTGACGGCTACGTCGTCGACTCCAGCGTGGGCCACATCCGCGACCTCCCGAAGGGTGCCGACCAGGTGCCCGCCAAGTACAAGGGCCTGCCCTGGGCGCGCCTCGGCGTCGACATCGAGAACGGCTTCGACCCCGTCTACGTCGTCGCCGCCGAGAAGAAGCCGCAGATCACCAAGCTCAAGAAGCTCCTCAAGGAGGCCGACGAGCTCGTGCTCGCGACCGATGAGGACCGCGAGGGCGAGGCCATCGCCTGGCACCTCTTCGACGAGCTGAAGCCGAAGGTCCCGGTCAAGCGGATCGTCTTCAACGAGATCACCAAGGAAGCGATCACGCGGGCCGTCGAGAACCCGCGCGACATCGACATGGACCTCGTCGACGCGCAGGAGACCCGCCGCATCCTCGACCGTCTGTACGGCTACGAGGTCAGCCCCGTGCTGTGGAAGAAGGTCATGTCCGGCCTGTCCGCGGGTCGCGTGCAGTCGGTCGCGACCCGCCTCGTGGTCGAGCGCGAGCGGGAGCGCATGGCGTTCCGCTCCGCCTCCTACTGGGACCTCGACGCCACCTTCGACGCCGGCGAGCAGCACGAGGACGCGCGCTTGTTCCCGGCCCGTCTGGTGACGGTCGGCGGCAAGCGCGTGGCGAACGGTTCGGCCTTCGCCGACGACGGCACCCTCAAGAACGCCGACGTCGCGCACCTCGACGAGGCACGCGTGACCGCCCTCGCGGCGGGTCTGCGCGACGAGACGTTCACGGTCGCCGGTGTCGACGCGAAGCCCTACACCCGCAAGCCGTACGCCCCGTTCCGCACCACGACCATGCAGCAGGAGGCGTCGCGCAAGTTCGGCTTCGGCGCCGCCCGCACGATGCAGGTCGCGCAGCGGCTGTACGAGGGCGGGCACATCACCTACATGCGCACCGACTCGATCACGCTGTCGCAGACCGCGCTCAACGCCTCGCGCGCCCAGGTCAAGGAGCTGTACGGCGCGGAGTACCTGCCCGACAAGCCCCGCACCTACGCCGGCAAGGTGAAGAACGCCCAGGAGGCGCACGAGGCGATCCGGCCCGCGGGGGAGCGGTTCAAGACCCCGCAGGCCACGGGGCTGCGCGGTGACGAGCTCCGGCTGTACGAGCTGATCTGGAAGCGCACGCTCGCGTCGCAGATGAAGGACGCCCGCGGCGAGCAGGTCTCGATCCGCCTGACCGCGACCGCCTCCGACGCTGCGGGCGCCGACGCGGGAGCGCCGGTCGAGCTGACCGCGTCGGGCCGCACCATCACGTTCCACGGCTTCCTGAAGGCGTACGTGGAGTCCCGCGAGGACAACGGCCAGGGCGACGACCAGCAGACGAAGCTCCCGGCGCTCGCCCAGGGTGACACGGTGACCGCGCACGAGCTGACGCCCGCCGGCCACGAGACGAAGCCGCCCGCCCGCTACACCGAGGCCTCGCTCATCAAGGAGCTGGAGGACCGGGAGATCGGTCGCCCGTCGACGTACGCGTCGATCATCGGCACCATCCAGAACCGTGGGTACGTGTTCAAGAAGGGCACCGCGCTCGTCCCGGCATGGATCGCGTTCAGCGTCGTCCGGCTGATGGAGCAGCACTTCCCCCGCCTCGTCGACTACTCCTTCACGGCCGAGCTCGAGGACGTCCTCGACCAGGTGTCGCACGGACGCGAGGAGCGTCAGCGCGTGCTCGAGGGGTTCTGGGCCGGCAGCGGCGAGAAGGACACCGGGCTCAAGCGGCTCATCGAGAACCTCCCCGACATCGACGCCCGCGGTCTGGCCACGTTCGAGCTCGGCGACGGCGTCGCGGTGCGCGTCGGGCGCTACGGGCCGTACGTCGAGGGCCCGCCGATGGTCCCCGGCAAGGACGGTGTCGACGTGCCAACGCGCGGCAACGTGCCCGAGGACCTGCCACCGGACGAGCTGACGCTCGAGAAGGCCAAGGAGCTGCTGGCGAACCCGGCCGGTGCCGAGAAGATGCTCGGCACCCACCCGGAGACGGGGCTCGACCTCGTCGTGAAGAACGGTCGCTTCGGTCCCTACGTGCAGGAGCTGCTGCCCGAGGACGCCCCGAAGGGCGAGAAGCCGCGCACCGCGAGCCTGTTCCGCACGATGAGCATGGACGCGATCGGCATCGACGACGCCGTCCGGCTCCTTACCCTCCCGCGCGTCGTCGGCACCGACGTCGACGGCACCGAGATCACCGCGCAGAACGGTCGCTACGGGCCGTACCTCAAGAAGGGCACCGACTCGCGCTCGCTCGAGTCGGAGGACCAGCTGTTCACGCTCACCGAGGAGCAGGCGCGCGCCATCTACGCGCAGCCGAAGACCTACGGCCGCCGCGGCACCGCCAAGCCCCCGCTGAAGGAGCTCGGCGTCGACCCGGTCAGCGAGAGGCCGATCGTCGCGAAGGACGGCCGGTTCGGCGTCTACGTGACCGACGGCGAGACCAACGCCTCGCTGCGCAAGGACGACGACCTCGAGACCCTCACCGAGGAGCGCGCCCAGGAGCTCCTCGCTGAGCGCCGCGCCCGCGGTCCGGTCAAGAAGACGGCGAAGAAGAGCGCCAAGAAGGCCACGACCAAGAAGACCGCTGCGAAGAAGACGGCCACCAAGAAGACGGCGGCGAAGAAGACGGCGGCGAAGAAGACCGCGGCGAAGAAGACCGCTGCGAAGAAGACGACGGTCAAGAAGACGACGACGGCCAAGACGGCGACGAAGTCGTCGGCGGCGAAGAAGAGCTGAATCCTCTCGGCTTCCTGGTCGTGACCTTGCTGGTGCGCTGCCGTAGGGGACAGCGTCGTGCTGGTGCGCTGGCGCAGGGGGTCTGTGCTTGCCGGTGCGCTGCCTCGGCTCGCGGCGGGGGTGGTCTCCGAAAGGGCCTCGACCGGGCGGTTGGCGGCGGCGCTGGTCTGGGGTCTCGGGCTGTGGGTTGGTGCTGAGGGTGGGCTCAAGATTCTGCGTTGGTGCACTGGCGGCCAACGCTTCTGCGTTTGCGACGGGATCCCGTCGTGAACGCAGAATCCTTCCGCCGCTCAGCCCTCCATCGGTGGATCGGCAACCGCAGGAGCGCTCCTGCGGTTGCTGATCCACCGATAGGCCGCGCGAACGCAGAACCTTGGCCCGAGAACGCTGAAACGACGAATCGTGCGTCACCCACAGGCCGAAGCCAGACCCCGAGACCCAGACCACCCTCAGGCCCGCTGCCGGTCGAGGCCCTTTCGGAGACCAGACACAGCGCCGGCCGAGGCAGCGCACCATCAAGGTCAGACTCCCCGCGGCAGCGCAGCGGCAAGACCAAGCCCCCTGCGCCAGCGCAGCGGCAACCACACGACGACCGCAGCCAGCGCAGCAGCAAGGTCACGACGACCGCAACCAGCACCCCACCCCGTCGTACCCGCCCCCTAGGATCGGCCCCATGCAGCCGCGCTACACCGACTCGGGCGTCTTCGTCGCGCTGGAGGGCGGTGAGGGGGCGGGAAGTCGACGCAGGCGCGGCTCCTCGCCGACTGGCTCGGCGCCGCCGGTCACGAGGTGCTGCTCACGCGCGAGCCGGGTGGCACGGAGGTGGGGCGCGGTTGCGGGGCATCGTGCTCGATCCCGCCACGGGGCACCTGTCGCCGCGCACGGAGGCGCTGGTCTACGCCGCCGACAAGGCCGAGCACGTCGACGCCGTCGTGCTCCCGGCGCTGGCGCGGGGCGAGGTGGTCGTCACCGACCGCTACGTCGACTCGACGCTGGCCTACCAGGGTGCCGGACGTGCCCTCGACGCCGCCGAGCTGGAGCACGTGGCGCGGTGGGCGACGGCCGACCTTCGCCCGCACCTGACCGTCGTGCTCGACCTCGACCCCGTCGTCGGGCTCGCGCGGGCGGGGGAGCCCGACCGCATCGAGGCCGAGCCGCTCGACTTCCACCAGCGGGTCCGCAGCCACTTCCTGGCGCTGGCCGCCGCCGACCCGGCGCACTACCTCGTCGTCGACGCCGACCAGTCGCCGGACGTCGTCCACGCCGCCGTGCGGGCGGCGGTCGAGCCGTGGCTGGGGCAGGCGCGGTGACCAGCGTCTGGGACGAGCTCGTCGGGCAGGCCCCGGTCGTCGACACGCTGTCGGCCGCGGTCCGCTCGGCCGGTGGCGACGGTCGCTCGATGACCCACGCCTGGCTGTTCACGGGCCCGCCCGGATCGGGACGCTCGAACGCGGCGAAGGCGTTCGCTGCGGCGCTGCAGTGCGAGCGCGGCGGCTGCGGCGAGTGCCGCTCCTGCACCACGGCGGCGGCGGGCAGCCACCCCGACATCACGCTCATCCGTACCGACGGTCTCTCGATCGGCACCGACGTCGCCCGCGAGTACGTCCGCAAGTCCGCGCTCAGCCCGGCCCTCGGGCGCTGGCAGGTGCTGGTCGTCGAGGACGCCGACCGGCTCACCGAGCAGGCGGCCAACGCCCTCCTCAAGGCGGTGGAGGAGCCGTCGCCGTTCACCGTGTGGATGCTCTGCGCGCCCGCCACGGAGGACGTGATCGTCACGATCCGCTCGCGCTGCCGGCCGGTGCTGCTGCGCACGCCGCCGGTCGACGCCATCGCCCGCCTGCTCGTCGAGCGCGACGGGGTCGAGCCGCAGCTGGCGCACGAGGTGGCGGCCGCCTCCCAGGGCCACATCGGCCGGGCTCGCGGCCTCGCGCGCGACCCCCAGGCGCGGGAGCGGCGCCGGGAGATCCTGTCGCTGCCGACGTCGCTGCGCTCCCTCGGCGACTGCCTGGTGGCGGCGCAGCGCATCAACGACGAGGCCACCGCCCGTGCCGCCGCGATCGCCGACGTCGCCGACGAGCGCGAGAGCGCCGACCTCAAGCAGTCGTGGGGCGTGGAGGACCGCGGCCGTCGCCCCGCCGGCTACGCCGGGGCGGTCTCCTCGCTCGAGAAGGACCAGAAGCGACGTCGTACCCGGCTGGCGCGCGACTCCATCGACGGGGTGCTGCTCGACCTGCTGTCGTTCTGCCGCGACGTCGTCGCCGTGCAGACCGCCCCCGGCGCACCGCTCGTGAACGCCGACGTCGCCGACGCGGTGCGCGAGGCGGCCCGTCTGTGGACGCCCGAGTCGACGCTGAGCCGGATCGGTGCGATCGTCGAGGCGCGCGAGGCGCTCACCGCGAACGCAGCACCGCTGCTCACCCTCGAACGCATGATGATGGGATTCCGGAGCCGATGAAACGACCGCTGATCGTCCTGATCGCCCTCGCCGCGGTGGCTGCGGTCGTCGCGGGCGTCCTGCTCGTGGTCCGCGACGGCGACGGCGCGTCCGACGACTCGCCCGCCGCCCAGGCGATCCAGCCCACCGGCGAGCAGGCTCCCGACGGCCTGCAGCGCTTCTACGACCAGAAGCTGACCTGGAAGGGCTGCGGCGGTGACTCCGAGTGCGCCACGATCACCGTCCCCATCGACTACGACGAGCCCGACGGCGCGACCACGACGCTCAAGGCCGCGCGCTACCTCAGCACCGGCGACGGCACGCGCGTGCTGTTCGTCAACCCCGGCGGACCCGGCGGGTCGGCGATCGACTTCGCCGCGAGCCTGGCGGGCAGCATGGCGCCGACGGTGCGCGACGCCTTCACGATCGTCGGCATCGACCCCCGCGGCGTCGGCGAGAGCTCGCCCCTGGAGTGCCTGCCCGACGCCCAGTTCGACGCCTACGCGGCCAGCGACCCCGACCCGAGCACGTCGGCCGAGGTGCGCGAGCTGCGCGCCGGCGTCCGCAAGCTGGGCGAGGCGTGCGCCAAGAACTCCGGCGAGCTCGCCGGACACGTCTCCACCGAGGAGGCCGCCCGCGACATGGACGTCGCGCGCGCCGCGATGGGGCAGCAGAAGCTCGACTGGTTCGGCGCGTCGTACGGGACGCAGCTCGGCGCCACCTACGCGACGCTGTTCCCGCAGAAGGTCGGCGCCATGGTGCTCGACGGCGCCGTCGACCCCGCCCAGGACGTGTTCGGGTCCGCCTTCGGGCAGGCCACCGGGTTCCAGCGCGCGCTCGACGCCTATCTCGACGCGTGCGCGAAGCTCGAGTCGTGCCCGCTCGGCCAGGACCCCAACGCCGCCAACCGGGCGCTGGCCACCTTCATGTCCCGGCTGGAGGACCAGCCGCTGCCCACTGGGACCGACCGCGAGCTGACGAAGGGCCGGGCGTTCTACGGCGTGGCCGTCACCCTCTACGACAAGGCGGCGTGGCCCGTCCTGTCGCAGGCGCTCACGGCAGCGCTGCGGGGCGACGGGTCGTTGCTGCTGCGCCTCAACGACCTCTACTTCTCCCGGCAGAGCGACGGCAGCTACGACGGCAACATCGGGTGGGCCAACATCGCAGTCAACTGCCTCGACAACCGCGAGCGGCCGAGCGTCGCCGAGGTGGAGGCCGAGCTGCCCCGCTTCGAGAAGGTCTCGCCGGTCTTCGGTGCCGCGCTCGGCTGGGGCACCCTCGGCTGCACTGACTGGCCCGAGCCCGCCGAGCGACCGCAGGTGGAGATCGACGCCGAGGGCTCGTCGCCGATCGTCGTCATCGGCACCACCCGCGACCCTGCGACGCCGTACGAGAACGCCAAGGCGCTGGCCGACCAGCTGGGCGACCGCGAGGGCGTGCTGCTCACCCGTGAGGGCGACGGCCACACGGCCTACAGCTCCGGCAACCGCTGCATCGTCAAGGCTGTCGACGCCTACCTCGTCGACGGCACCGTCCCGCGCGACGGCACGACCTGCCCCGACGAGTAGTCCGGCCGCAGTCCGGCCTCGCACCGCCCGGCGGTGCCGCGGCGACGGGGGCGGGCTCAGGCCGAGCGGATGGCCTCGTGGTGGCGGATGACCTCGTCGATGATGAAGGTCAGGAACTTCTCGGCGAACGCGGGGTCGAGGTCGGACTCGACGGCGAGCGAGCGGAGCCGCTCGATCTGGCGTGCCTCGCGGTCGGGGTCGGAGGCCGGCAGGTCGTGCGTGGCCTTCAGCCGGCCCACCCGCTGGGTGCACTTGAACCGCTCCGCCAGCAGGTGCACGAGGGCGGCGTCGATGTTGTCGATGCTGGAGCGCATGTCGTCCAGCTCGGCCCGCACGTCCTCTGTCCCGGTCACGGGGTCGAGTGTAGGGGGGCCCGTGTGTCCCGCTGGAGGGGCAGGGGTAGGCTGTACGAGGTTCTGCGGGCGATCCTCGCGGGACCTTCGCCGCCTTAGCTCAGTCGGTAGAGCGTTTCACTCGTAATGAAAAGGTCGTCGGTTCGATTCCGACAGGCGGCTCCACCAGGCCCGGTCACGCAGCAGCGGACCGGGCCTTCGTCGTGCTCGCAGCTGTCGCACTCGATGGGCATGTCCACCCGGCTTCTCGCTCAGCTGCAGAGGTCCTCGTCGGCGTGTCGCGAGGTGGTCTCGACGGCGGGGGTGTCGCGGACCTGCAGGCCCGTGGCGTCGGAGGCGCCCAGGACGAGGCGCACTCCCGCGACGTCGGGGTCGACCTGCGGCTCCACGTCGAGCCCGAAGGAGCGGGCGACGGCGGCTGCGGTGCGCTTCGCGCGGTCCGAGCCGTCGACGACGAGGATCGTCCGCTCGGCCGGCTCCTGCGCGTCGCCCACGGCGACGACGGTGTGACCGAGCGACTCGAGCTGGCCGGCGGCCGACGCGGCGAGGCCAGGGACCCGCGCCCCGTTGAGCACCTCGATCGGTGCGTGCTTCGGCGAGGGAGCCGGTCGGTCCGACGCGAGGCGCACCGGCTCGTCGGCGTCGATGGCGGAGAAGACGGTGCGGGCGTCGTCGGTGGCGACCACGCGGTTGGGGTCCTGTGGGGCAGCCGCCGTGGGCATCGCCATGAAGGTGATGCGAGCAGGGTCCACCGATCGCACCCGCTGTGCGAGGCGGCCGAGGGCTCTGGTGCTGGCGAGGTCGTCGTCGACGGTCATCGACTGCGTGGCTGCGTCGAGGAACCTCACGAGCCGGTCGGGGCGGGTCAGCACCTCGGCCGAGCGCACCTCGTGGATGATCGCCGACATCACCACCTGCTGGTGGCCGATGCGGCTGAGGTCGCTGCCGTCGCCGATCGCGTGACGGGTGCGGGCCAGCGCCAGCGCGTCGGTGCCGTCGACGCGCTGCTTCCCGGCCGGCAGGTCGAGGTGCGCGTCGTCGTCGCGCAGCGCCTCGGGCAGGCACACGTCGACTCCACCGAGCGCGTCGACCATGTCGGCGAAGCCGTCGAAGTCGAGCTCGACGAAGTGGTGCACGTGCACGTCGCTGAGTGCCTCGACGGCACGCACGCTGCAGGCGGGACCGTGCTGCAGCGCCGCGTTGATCATGCCTGGACCCCCGGCGTGCGACGTCCCGTCGGCGTCGTCGCACGAGGGCAGGTCGAGGAGCGTGTCGCGCGGGATCTGCACGGCGTCGATGCGGCTGTTGTCGGCGGCGACGTGAGCCAGCACGAGGGCGTCGCTGCGTCGGCTGCCGTCGCCGTTGCCGTGCTTCGAGGTCCGGAGGTCGCGCGAGTCCGAGCCGATGAACAGGACGTTGAGGGCACCGGTGTCGGTGTCGTCCTCGACGAGGTGGTCGCCCACGGTCGCCGTGCTGAGGTTCGCGGACAGACGCCACTGCAGCACGCCGAGCGCCACGCCGGCCACCAGCGCGAGGCTGACGACACCGACGAGCACGACGCGCACGGTGCGGCGTCGCCGCTGGAGCATGCGTCGTCGGGCCCGCGTGGGAGGGGCGGTCGCGGTGGGGGTGCGCTCCTGCTCCACGAGCTACTCCGCCGTCCGGGCCGGTTCCTCCTCCGAGCTCGGGGGTTCCTCGCGCATCTCCTGCCTGAAGATGCGCAGCGCCTGGCCCGAGCCGCGGGCCAGCTCCGGGAGCTTGCGGCCGCCGAACAGGAGCACCGCGACCCCCAGCACCATCAACAGCTCCGTCGCACCGATCTGCCTCAGCATGCTTCTCCCTCGTGTCGCCGGTTGCTCGCCGTCTGGTTGCGCGCCGCGACGACCCGTCGACGCTAACAACTCTCGCCTGAGAGACGCCTGAACCGCGTCACGGCCCTTCGGGCTCGAGGCGGGCTCGACCCCAGGTGGTGCGGTTCGTGCTCCGATACGGTTCGCTGCATGCCGCGTGCGTACCGCTCCCCGACCCGCGACGCCGTCGCCGCGGCCACGCGCCGCAGGATCGTCGAGGCGGCGGGGACGCTCTTCGTGCGCGACGGCTACGCGGCGACGTCGATGCAGGCGATCGCGGCCGAGGCGGGCACGTCGGTGCAGACCGTGCACGCGCACGGTCCCAAGCACGCACTGCTCGTCGCGGCGCACGAGCTGACGCTGGCCGGTGACGAAGGTCGACATCCGCTCGCCGAGCGTCCGGAGCTGGTCGACATCATGGCCGAGCCCGACACGGGCGTGGCGATCGAGCGGTACGTCGACTTCCTCGTCGAGGCGAACCTGCGGTCCGCGGCGCTCCTGCACGCCATGGTGTCCGCCGCGGACGTCGACGCGAGAGTCCGCTCGGCGGTGCAGGACCTGGAGGAGCGCCGGCACCGCGACATGACCATCGCCGCCGGGTGGTTCGTCGCGCGCGGACGGCTCCGCGCCGACCAGGCGTCCGAGGCGGCCGACCTGCTCGGGCTGGTCGTCGGCCCCGAGCCGTGGATCCACCTCGTCCGCGAGAGAGGGTGGACGCCGACGCGCTACGGCGTGTGGCTGCGTCGCCAGCTGGACGAGCTGGGGGCGGCGCTCGACGGGTGACCCATATTGGGGTTAGTCTCACTCTAGTCAATTGAGGGAGACGCCCATGAGCCGCAGCGCGGTGCTGTGCAGCATGCCGGCGACCGGACACGTCGGACCGCTGTCCGTGGTGGCCGGCGAGCTCGTCCGCCGCGGATGGCGGGTGAGGATGCTCACGGGAGCTGGCTACGAGGCTCCCGTGCGCGCGAGCGGAGCGGAGTTCGTGGCGCTGCCGGCCGAGGCCGACACGCTCGACTCCATCGGGGCGGGGGAGCGCACCCGTGGCCTCGCCACCATCAACCACGGCGTGGAACAGGCCTTCGTCGCCCCAGCTGCGCCGGCCGGACAGGCACTCGAGCAGATGCTCGCCGACGAGCCCGCCGACGTCGTCCTCCACGACATGACCTTCCTGGGTGTGCAGACGCTCTTCTCGCGCCCCCGTGACCAGCGTCCCGCGACCGTGCTGTGCGGGATCGGTCCGGCCGGGTTCAGCAGCGTCGACACCGCGCCCTACGGACTCGGACTCGTGCCGTGGCGACGGACGGTGCCGAACCGGCTCCGCAACCGCCTGCTGTACCGCACGTCGCGCGTGGTGCTCCGGCCCGTCCACCGCAGCCTCGACCGCTTCCTCGCCGACGTCGGCGCGCCGGGGCTCGACGGCGCCTTCTTCATGGACGTGCTCGACCGCAGCGACCTGCTCGCCCAGTTCACCGTCCCCGAGTTCGAGTACGCGCGCTCCGACGCGCCGGCAGGCCTGCGCTTCTACGGCCCGATGGTCCCGCCGGCAGCCGAGGTCGCCGACGTCGCGACACCCGCTTGGTTCGACGACCTCGACCCGCACCTCCCGCTCGTGCACGTGACCCAAGGGACGGTCGCCAACACCGACTTCACCGAGGTCGTCGGGCCGACCGTCGAGGCCCTGGCGGACCTTGACGTGCAGGTCGCCGTGACGACCGGCGGTCGCCCGACGTCCGCGCTGGACGACCTCGGCCCGCTGCCCGCGAACGTCTTCGTCGCCAGCTACCTGCCCTACGACGAGCTGCTGGCCCGCACCGACGTGCTCGTCACGAACGGTGGCTACGGCGGGCTGCACCACGCGATGCGCCACGGTGTCCCGATCGTCATCGCCGGGGACTCCGAGGACAAGGTCGAGACGTCGACCCGCGTGCAGCACGCCGGGGTCGGCATCAACCTGCGGACCGGCCGCCCGACCCCGGCCGCCGTGGGGCGTGCCGTGCGGGCGGTGCTCGACGACGGTGCGTACGCCCGCCGAGCGCACGAGGTCGGCGTCGCGATCGCCCGGTCCAGCGGGGTGGTCGGGCTGGTCGACGACGTGGAGGCGCTGGTCCAGGAGTCCTCCTACCCGCCCCTCACGAAGGAGTCATGAGATGTCGAGCCACGAGGTCGTCCGGCGTCACGTCGACGCGTTCAACGCCCGCGACGAGGCCGCCGAGCCCTGGTCCAAGGACGCGGAGATCATCGCCCCCGGTGCGTCGGCCTCGGGTCGGGAGGCCGTGCTCGCCTTCCTGCGGGTCTTCCACGACGGCTTCCCGGACGGGCGCCTCGAGCTGGTCTCCGTGCTCGGGAGCGGGTCACGCGTCGCGGCGGAGGGCCGCTTCGTCGGCACGCACACCGGCACCCTGCGCGGTGCGGGCGGCAGTCTCGCGCCGACCGGGCGCGAGGTGTCGTTCCGGTGGGCCGCCGTCTACGAGGTCGACGGCAGCCGACTGCGGTCGGAGCACCTGTACTTCGACCAGGTCGAGCTGCTGTCGCAGGTCGGCGCACTCGGCGACTGAGCTCCCGCGCCCCGCCCGCTCACGCCGCCGGGCGCCGGGACGAACTGGTGCGCTCAGCCAGCCGAGCGCTCGCGCCGGGCGAGCGTCGACGTGGCGCCACCCACGGCACACCAGACGGCGAGCACCGCCCACGGGCGCCAGAGCGCGCCGGCCGTGCCGCCGGTGAGCTGCTGCAGGATCTCGATGCCGGCCGCGTGCGGCAGTAGCGTCGTGACCTCGCGCCACACGACCGGCTGCATCCAGGTGCCCGTGCCGGCGAGGTCGGGGAGCGCCGTGAGGACGAGGAGGGTGACGGCGAGCCCCCAGCCCCACGCGTCCATCAGGTGCTCGAGCGCCTGCGACACGAGCGCGCCGGTCAGCACCAGCAGGGAGAGCGCCGGCCACCACAGGAGCACCGGTCCCGTCGCGAGCAGTGCGCCGACCAGGCCGCCGACGCCGCCAACCAGCACCGCCACTGCCCCGATCACGCGCAGACGTCGCAGGGCGCCCGGCCACGTCCGCGGCAGCCGGCCGGAGCGGACCGTGAGCACCCCCGACGTGAGGATGCCCGCGCCGACGGCCAGCACCGGGAGCCAGGTGACGGCGGCGCGTCCGCCCGCCGACAGCGACGGCCCGACCAGCTCGACCTCCACGCCCCGACCCAGCCGCGCCGACGTGACCCGGACGGCTGCCTCGACCGCCGCCCGCTGGTCCGGCGAGGCCCGCCGTGGCAGGAGCAGGACGTCGTCGGAGCGAGCGAGGTCGACCACCGCAGCGCCCACCAGCGTGCCGTCGTCGACGAGCCCACGGGCTGCTGCGGCCGACGGCGGTCGCACGACCGTGAACGGGCTGTCGGGATCGGCGGCAGCGCGGTCGGCGAGCGTCTGGCCGACCACGGCCGGCGCGACCACGCCGAGCGGCGCCTCGTGCAGGTCGTCGCCCGCGACCCAGGCGAAGACCGCGACCACGCCGGCCAGCTGCACGGCGACGGCGACCACCAGCGGCACCCAGACGCGACCCCTCACGCGCCGACTGTAGGTCACGCCAGGGCCCGCCCCGTCGCCGTGACATCGTGGTGCCGTGGGAGTGCAGCGCGTGCCGTGGCGGATCCGGGTGGCGGCCGTCACCGGGCCGGCGCTCCTGCTCATGCTGTCCCTCGTCGCCTTCTCGGGCCGGGCCGACCCGCCGTCGGCGCCGACGGTGCCCGAGGCGAGCGAGACCCGCTGCCTGCCGATCGAGCCGATCCGCTCGGTACCCGACCTGAACCGGCTCGTCACGCAGGTCCGTGGCTCGGGTGCGTTCCAGGGCGCCGACGTCGGCGCCGACGTGACCCTGCAGGACGGGCGGCGGCTCTGGCTCTTCGGCGACACCCTCCGGTCGGCCGACTTCGACGGCCAGCGCTTCGTGCGCAACTCGATGCTCGTCTTCGAGCCAGGTTGCGCACAGGTGGTGCTGCCCGCCGACCACGGCGCGCTCATCCCCGACCGGGCCGACGGCGTCGGCTACTGGCCGATGTCGGTCGCGAAGATCGAGCGGCCGGGCTACGACCTGGTGGGTGTGTCGGCGCAGCGCGTCAAGGGCGCCGACGCGCCCGACGGCCCGCTCGCGTTCGACAACCTGGGGCCCGCGGTCGCGCTGTTCGTCGTGGAGCGCGGGCGGACGCCCCAGCTGCTCGGGGTGCGCGACGTCGGCCCGGACGACGACGACCCCCGTCGTCCGACGTGGGGCGCCGCGACGGCCGTGTCCGACGGCTGGGTCTACCTCTACGGGACGGCGCGTCCCGGTCGCGGCCTGGTGTTCGGGTTCAGCCTGCACGTGGCGCGGGTGCGGCCCGACGACGTGTTGCGCCCCGACCGCTACCGCTACTGGAACGGTCGGGCGTGGACCCGCGACGCCTCCGACCTGGCCACCCTGGTCCCGGCCGAGGGCGGGGTCTCGCAGACGCTCAGCGTCTTCGAGCGAGGCGGACGCTGGTACGCGGTGAGCAAGCGCGACGAGTTCCTCGGCAAGGACCTCGTCGTGTGGTCGGCGTCGCGACCGACCGGGCCGTTCACCCCGAGCGCCCCGGTCGCCCAGATCCCCAGCGAGCCCGACGGTCGCCTGCGGTACATGCCGCTGGCCCACCCCGACCTGCTGCCCGAGCGAGGGTCGGTCGTCGTCTCCTACAGCCAGAACGACACCGACCTCGCGGAGGTCGCGCGCGACCCGTTCGTCTACCGCCCGCGGTTCCTGCGGATCCCGCTGCCGCGCTGACGTCCGCCCCGCTAGTGCTCGAGCGCGTCGAGGTCGAGGTCGGCGGGGAGCAGCCGGTGCACGAGCCACGCTGCCGCGAGCATGACGAGCCCGGCGGCGAGGCCGACCCAGCCGAACGCCTCGGCGTAGGAGGCCTGGGCGGCTGCGGCGACCGGCGTGTCGAGCGCGAGGGCGAGCGACTCGCGGGTCGCGTCGGTGGCGTCGCCGGGCAGCCCGCTGCGGTAGAGCGCGGCGACGAGGCCGCCGAGCACGCTGATGCTGATGACCGCGCCGAACTCGTAGCAGATCTCCTCGACGGCGGACGCCGAGCCGACCTGGTCGCGTGGTGCGCTGCCGATGATGAGGGCCGAGGCTAGCGCGAGCGCACCCGTCCCCACGCCGACCACGAGCAGTGCCGGGCCGACCACGACGTAGGAGAGCGGTTGCGGCGCCGCGAAGATGAGGAGCGGTCCTGCGCCGAGCAGGACCATGCCCAGCACCACCGCCCGTCGGGCGCCGATGCGGGCGGCGATCCGCGGGGCGAGCGGGGAGGCGACCAGGCCGCCGACGGCGAGCGGCAGCAGCGCGACGCCCGCCAGGAGCGGACCGTGGCCCTCCACGAGCTGGAGCCACTGCGAGCCGACGAAGAGCAGCGCCATCATGGCGATGCTGCTCGCCAGCGCGGCGACCACCCCGCCGCGGAAGATGCGACTGCGGAACAGCGAGACCGCGAGCATGGGGGCGTCCTGGCGCAGGCTGCGTCGCACGAAGAGGGCCAGCATCGTCATGCCCGCGACGACGCAGACCAGGGTGACTCCACTGAACCCGTCCTTGCCGAGCTCCTTGACGCCGTAGACCATCGTGACCATGCCGGCGACCGTGAGGACCACGCCGAACGGGTCGATGCGGCCGGGTCGCGCCGAGCGGCTCTCCGGCAGCAGCCACACGCCGAACGCGACGCCGAGGACCATGACGGGCACGTTCACGAGGAAGGCCGCGTGCCAGCTCCACGCCTGGAGCAGCGCGCCTCCGACGACCGGGCCGACGGCCGCTCCCAGGGAGGCCATCGCGGCCCAGATGCCGAGCGCGTAGGCGCGTTCGCGCGGGTCGGTGAAGAGCGTGCGGATGAGCGACAGGGTCGACGGCATGATCATGGCGCCGCCCAGGCCGAGGGCCACACGCAGCGCGATGACGGCCGATGCGTCGTCGACCCAGAGCACGGCCGTGGAGGCGACGGCGAAGATCGTGAAGCCGGTGAGCAGCATGCGCTTGCGACCGACGCGGTCGGCAAGGGCGGTGACGGGCACGAGGAGGCCGGCCAGGACGAGGGCGTACGCGTCGACGATCCACAGCTGCTGCAGAGCGCTGGCGCCGGTCTCGGCGGCCAGGTCCGGCAGCGCGACGTTGAGGATCGTCATGTCCATGACCACCACGAGGAGGCTGGCGGCGAGCACGGCCAGACCGGCCCAGCGGCGCGGGTGGTCGACGGCGGGGGTCGTGGGGGAGGGAGAGGTGGTCACGGTGTCACCGAGGCTTTCCCGAAGCCGGAGGCTTCGTGGTGGCGGAGTGCGGAGGCTTCGTGGTGGGGAGTGCGGAGCCTCAGTCGTGCTGACGGGCAGAGGCTCCGTCGAGGAAGAAGGAGGAGACGAGGGCGCCAAGGCCGCGTCGCGGCACGTCGCCGACCCGGATGGCCTCGCGCGCGGCGACGAGAAGGCCGTAGCCGGCGGTCGACAGCCAGGCGGCGCTGACGTCGTCGCGCAGCACGCCCGCCCGTTGTCCGGCGGCGAAGAGCACGACCTCGCGCCGGTGGAGGGCCTCGGCGCGGGCGGCGAGTCCCGGCTCGACGGTCAGGAAGTGGTCGGTGAGGGCGAAGCCGAAGTCGTCGGAGTCGTCGGTGAAGCGCTCGAGCAGCTGCTCGACGGTGCTCCGGATGAGGCCGCCGTCGCCGCCGGCGGCCACGTCCTCGACCGCTGCCTCGTCGAGACGCTGCTCCCAGCGGTCGAGGGAGCGAGTGCCGATCTCGAGGAGCAGCTCGTCGCGTCCGGCGAAGTAGCGGTGCAGCGTCGCGCGGCCGATGTGGGCGGCTCGGGCGATGTCGGCCATCGACGACGTGGGGTCGGCGTTGAGCTGCCGTTGGGCGACAGCCAGGATCTCGTCGGGTGTCATCGCACTCCCCGGGTCGTCGTGAGACAGTAGTGTCTCACATGAGACCACAATGTCTCACCCCGCGGGGGCGGCCGGGTGCGAGGGTCGGCCGTCCCGTGACGGTTCGTCTCGCACGGGGCGGGTACGTCGGGAGGGAGCCGGCGTGACGTCGGCTCCCTCGACCGATGGAGTCCCCGTGCCCCTCACCGCCCTCGCACTGAACTGCACCCTCAAGCCCGGCGACGCGCCGTCGAGCAGCGCCCTGATGGCGCAGCAGTACCTCGACGCCCTCGCCGAGCACGACGTCGTCGGCACCGCCGTGCGGGTCGTCGACCTCGACGTCAAGCCCGGCGTCGAGACCGACATGGGCGACGGCGACGAGTGGCCGGCGATCCGTCGGCAGCTGCTCGACGCCGACGTGATCGTCGTGGTCACACCGACGTGGGTGGGGCAGATGTCGAGCGTCGCGAACCGCGTGCTGGAGCGGCTCGACGCCGAGCTGTCCGAGACGCGCGACGACGGGAACCCGATCCTCTACGGGAAGGTCGCGCTCGTGGGGGTCGTCGGCAACGAGGACGGCGCGCACAAGATCACGGCCGACCTGTACCAGGCGCTCGACGACTGCGGCCTGACGATCCCCGCGCAGGGCGGCACGTACTGGAACGGCGAGGCCATGCACACAGTCGACTACAACGACCTCGACGAGACCCCCGAGGCCACGCTCAGCACGCTGCGCACGGCGGCCGCGAACGCCGTGCACCTCGCCCGGCTGCTCTCCCGCGAGCCGTACCCCGCCTGACCTTCTGCCGCGGTCAGCGGCGCGCGGTGGCCAGCCGGTCGATCCGCACGAGCGCCGCGGCCAGCACGGGCAGGTATGCCGGCGCCCACAGCGGGGCACCCATCGACAGCCGGCAGCCGTCGACCTCCGGACGCACGGCGTGCGTCGTCGCGGGCACACCGGCGACCGACCAGCCCCAGGCGCGCCCCGGCTCGAACGACGTGATCGCGAAGGGGAGCGAGAGACCGACGGCCGTGCGGACGTGGCCGGTGCTGCCGAGGCCGAGCGGCGCCTCGTCGTCGAGGCTCGCGTGCTGCACCGACGGGCCCCAGCGAGGCCACGCGTCGAGGTCGACGAGCAGCGACCACACGATGTCGGGCTCGGCGTCGACGTGGCGGTGCACGGTCAGCTGTCTCACGCGTCGCCCACCTCGTCCTCGTCGAGCGGCTCCGCCAGGTGCGGGTCGCCGTGGGTGACGTCGCTGACGTGCACGTGCTGGGTGACGTCGTCGGCGCCCGGTGCCGGCCCCGTCCCGAGCGTCTGGGTCAGGACGCGCCGGGTCACGGCGTGCGTCGCCTCGGTGGACTCCGGCACCGACGTCCCGTAGCGCGCCACGAGCTCCACGTGCACGGCGTGCAGGCGGCCGCGGTCGCGGACGTCGAGCCGGATGCGTCGCACGGCCGCGTCGGCGACCGCGTCGGCGAGTGCCGAGCGCAGCAGCGCCACGAGCGCGACCGAGGAGACCTGCAGCAGCGGGTCGGCGGTCTCGATCGTGGTCGCACGACGGGGAGCGGCGAGGGCCCGGGCGAGGACGCGGCCGGCCGCCTGCGCGACCTGCGGGCTCGCCGGTTGGTCGCGGAGCTGGTCGGTCGCCACGTCGAGGGCACGCTCGCCGCTCGAGCGGTCGAGGTCGGGCACGTCGGGGTTCGTCATCGCCACTGCTCCATCCGGATCGCGAGACTTCGTCGGGCGCGGTGCAGCTGTCCGCGGACCACGGTCGGAGTCGTGTCGAGCACCTGGGCGATCTCCGCGTAGGAGAAGCCCTCCAGCTCACGGAGGGTCCATGCCGCGCGCTGGGTCCACGGTAGCTCCCCGAGGGCCAGGTCCAGCGTGCGCCAGAGGTCGCCGAGCTCAGCCTCCTGCTCGGGGTCGAGGCGACGCGCGGCGCCGAGCCGGTCGGCGTCGTCGCGGCCGAGGGGCTCGAGGATGCGGTCGTCGACCGCCAGGGGGCGGGTGCGACGGCGGCGCCGGTAGACCTCGCGCTGCACGATCGTGAACATCCACGTCTGCACCTTCGAGCGGCCCTCGAAGTCCGGCAGCGCGCGCCACGCGGTGATCCACGCGTCCTGCACGGCGTCCTCCGCGGACCGCTCGTCGCCGTCGAGCAGACGGGTCGCGTAGCGCAGCGTCGCGGGGAAGAGGCGGGCGAAGAGCTCCTCGAACGCCGCCCGGTCGCCGAGGCCGGCGCGGCGGGCGAGGGCGTTGTCGGACGGACGGGCGCTCCCGTCGTCGGTGCCCGGCACCCGCTCGTCGTCCGTCCCCCTGGTCATCGCTCCGACCGTCCCACCGCGTGGGGAGGGGCGCACCTCGAACGGACTCACACCGTGACGTCGGTCACATCACCGTGACGTTCGGCGTGCGGGGTGACTCTCACGGTTGTTCGATCGATCCACCCCACCACACAGAACAGGACTGATGACGTGAGCGAGAAGGCCGTCGCCAAGACCACCACCTCCAGCGACCTGGACAGCACGCAGGGTCGTACCTCCATCGCCGACACCGTCGTGTCGAAGATCGCCGGCATCGCGACCCGCGAGGTCTCCGGCGTGTACGCGCTGGGTGGCAACACCGCCCGCGCCGTCGGCGCCATCCGTGAGCGCATCCCGGGCTCCTCCACCAACCACTCGCAGGGCATCTCCGTCGAGGTGGGCGAGAAGGAGGCCGCCATCGACATCCAGCTCGTCGCGGAGTACGGCGTCTCCATCGCCGACCTCGCCAACGGCATCCGCACCAACGTGATCAACGCGGTCGAGCGCATGGTCGGCCTCAACGTCGTCGAGGTCAACATCGAGGTGCAGGACATCCACATCGAGTCCGACGAGGGCGCCGACGACACCGCCGGCGAGCCGCGCGTCCAGTGACCACCCCGGCCGACACGCCCGAGCCCGCCGACACCGGAGCGACGGTGGCCGAGCAGGTGGCGTCCGCGACCCTGGGCGTGCCCGGGGTCGCGGGGCTGCACGCCGGCTCGTTCGGCGAGGTGGCGACCTACCTGCCCGGTCGTCGCGTCACCGGGGTCCGGCTGCGCGACGGCGACACCGAGGTGCACGTCGTCGCGACGATGGGCACCCGGCTGCGCGACCTGGCCGACGCCGTTCGCTCGGTCGTGTCGCCGCTCGTCGACACACCCGTGCGCGTGGTCGTCGAGGACGTCGTCCCGGACGGCACGACCGCGTCGTGAGCGGCAGCACCGGGGCGCGACCGACCGGACACCGTTTCGCGGGTCCGGCCGACGCCGCACTGCGCGAGCAGTGGCGTCGCGACCGTCGCGCCCTGGTGCGTCGCCATCACCCCGACGCCGGAGGTGACGCCGAGCAGCTGCAGGTCCGGCTGGCGGCGCTCGACCGGCGCTACGCGTTCCTCGAACGGTCGGGCCCCGAAGCTCTGGCCCCGAGCCGTCCGACCCGAGGCCCCTGCCTCGAGTGCTCCACACCCTCCGGGCGGCCCTGCGCCGCCCGACGCGGCGGCTGCGTCGCCGCCGCTACATCGACCTCTGACCCCTCGCACGACCCCCATCCCGGCACCAAGGAGACACCCCATGACCACCTCCACCGTCGGCCTCATCGCCGGCCTCCTGCTCGCCATCGCCATCGCGACCGGCGGCTTCCTCGGCTTCCTGCTCGCCCTCGTCCTGGGCGGCGCGGGCTACCTCGTCGGCGGCCACGTCGACGGGGAGGTCGACCTCTCCGGCCTGCTCGGACGGCGCGACCGTGGCTGACACGGCCACCCTCGCCCCCGTCGCGCAGGAGCGGGCACCGCTGCCCGCCCCCGAGGACCGCGGCCGCACGACCATCGCCGACGGCGTCGTGAGCCGGGTCGCGTCGATCGCGGCCTCGGAGATCGAGGCCGTCGTCGACACCCGCAAGGGCTGGACCAAGCTCGTCCGCAAGGGCCTGCCGCACGCCGAGGCCACGGTCGCCGGCGAGACGTCGTCGATCACGGTCGAGGTCGCGGCGACCTGGCCGACGCCGCTCGCCCCGCTCGTCGAGCGGGTCCGCGCGCACGTCACCGAGCGCGTCGACACCCTCGTCGGCGTCACCGTGAGCCGTGTCGACGTCACGGTCGCCGACGTCGTGCACCTCGACGCCCCCGCCCGCCGCGTCGTCTGACCTCTCCCACCCGACCGAAGGACCCCGCATGACCTCCGAGACCTCCTCCCCGACGGGTACCCGCCCGCTCGCGGCGGCGAAGTCGCCCGCCGGCACAGGCGCGTCGCCCCTCGTCGCCCAGCTGATCGCCCTCGCGCTCGTCGGCCTGGCCGTCGTCGCGGTCCAGCACCTGCTCGTGCAGCTCGGCTCGGTGTCGGGCAGCTCGTGGCTGCTGACGGTCGTCGACGCGGCCGACGGGATCGACGGTCGCACCTCCGCGGTGCTCGCCGGCGCGGTCGTCGCGCTCGTCGTCGCCGTGCTGCTGCTGCCGGTGGCGCTCAAGCCCCGACCGCGCCGCACCCTGGCGCTGCGCGCCAGCAGCGGCGTGCACCTGCGTCGCCAGGACCTCGTGCGGGTCGTCCGCGCCGCGATCGACGGCACCGACGGCGTCACCGACGCCGACGTCTCGGTCCGGCGCCGTCGCGTGAAGGTCGTGGCGCGGTCCGTCGCCACCAGCGACCGCGAGAGCGAGCTCGAGGGCGCCGTCCGTGCCCGCGCGGAGCGCGTCTGCTCCGCCGTCGACCCCGCCCCGCGGGTCGACGTCACCATCCGACCCGAGAAGGGCTGAGCACCATGGTCAGTCGCACCACGCTCCTCATCGACCGGCTCGCCACCCTCGTGCTCGTCGCGCTGCTGGCCGCCGCTGGGCTCGCCGGCCTGTGGTGGTGGTCCGGCCGCGAGGTCTCCGGCAGCACGCTCCCCGCGACCAGCAGCACCACGCGCATCGCCGACGCGCTCGAGAACCCCGCCGTGGCGTGGGGGGCGGCGGCCGTCGCGGTCGTCGTCGCGCTCGTGGCGCTGCGCTGGATCCTCGCCCACCTGACCCGCCCCACCGTCTCGCGGCTCCGGCTGGAGGGCAGCGGCGACGACGGACGCAGCGAGGCTCTGGCCGGCAAGGTGCTCTCCGCCGCCGCCGACGCGTTCGCCGCGACGGAGGGTGTGCGCTCCGCACGCGGGTCCGTCGTCCGCGACCGCGGCGAGCTCGTGGCCCGGATCGACGCCACCATCGAGCCGGAGGCCGACCTGACGCACGTGGCGCAGCGCGCCGACGAGGTGTCGGCGCAGCTGCACGACGTGCTCGGTCGCGACGACCTGCGCGCTGCCGTCCGACTCCGGGTCGCGGCCCGCGGACGCAGCCTGTCACGCGTGCACTGAGCGCTCAGCCCTCCAGGGTGCAGGGCATCGACGGCGCCGTCGCAGGTGCCGCACGGGCTGCGCGCAGGTCGTGGGCGACGCCGCGCGGCGTCCGTCCCTCGGTCCGGGCCGAGGTCAGCACCGGCTCGACGACCGTGCGGACGACGCGGTCGGTCGCGGCGTCCAGGCGGGTGACGAGGTCGAGGTCCTCGTGGGCCGGCACGGCCGCGAAGCCGCCGACCTGCAGGTAGAGGCTGCCGCGGACCGCCAGGTTGGCGCCGTGGACATGGACGTGCGGGGTCCTGCTCAGCCCGCCCAGGTAGCGCCGCCACCACGTCGTGTGGTGGTCCAACTCCGCGTCGTCGAGACGGATCGTCCCGACCACCGCGTCCGCGCCGTCGGCCGCCAGGGCGAGGTGGTGGGCCAGCCAGCCCGGCGGCACCACGGAGTCGGCGTCGGTCGTCGCCAGCCACGTGCGGGCGGCGTCGCGGCCCTCGAGCAGCCTCGACGCCCCCGCGGCGCGGGCAGCGCCCACCCCGGGCAGCGGGAGCTCGACGACGATGGCACCCGCGGCCCGTGCGACGTCGGCGCTGCGGTCCCGCGTCGCGTTGACCGCCACGACGATCTCCACGGGGACGGCGACCGCGCCGGCGGCCCGGTCCAGCGCGGCCAGGCACCGCGCCAACGAGTCCTCCTCGTCGCGCGCCGGGACGACCACCCCCACGCCGTCGACCCCCACGCCGTCGACTTCCGGGTCACGCACGTTCGAGCACCTCGAGCCGGACGTCGTCGTCGAGGTAGCCGGACACCGGGCGCAGCGCCGAGGTATGCAGGTCGACGTGCGCCTCGTCGGGCACCGACGCCGCCTCGGTGAAGGAGTGGCGCCAGTGGACGGCGACGACGTGGCCGTCGGGACGCAGGCTGGCGACGGTCAGCTCCGCGCACCGGGCGCGCTGCTCGGCGGTCAGGAAGTAGAGCACCTCCGACAGGACGACGAGGTCGAAGGTCCCGGCGGGCCAGTCGTCGGGGATCGTGCCGCGCCGCACGCTCACCCCGGCAAGGTCGCGCCCGCGCACCCGCTCCAGCGCCGCCTCGACCGGGTCGAGCGCGACGAGCTCGTCGCACCGCTCGGCCAGCAGGGCGGTGATCTGGCCGCGTGCGCACGCAGGCTCGAAGGCGCGGGCGTAGCGAGGGCGGGGCAGGCTCGCGAGCGTCAGGGCACGCTTGCGCTCCTCGTACGGGGCGGTGTCGAGCCGCCAGGGGTCCGGGTCGGTCCGGTAGAGGTCCTCGAAGTAGGCCGGGTCGGTCACGTGAGCACCACCTCCGGGGCCGTGAGCGCGTGCTCGAGCAGCGCCGGCGTGACGACGACCTGGTCGGCGGGATGGTCCGACCACGGCTCCAGCTGCGACCGGAAGGCGCGCAGGGCGGCTGCCTTCTGCTGCGCCGCACCGGCCGACGAGGGCAGCAGGGCGGCACCCTGCAGCCAGTCCGGGCCGACGTCGGGCGTGCTGCGCGTCCACCGCCAGACCGGGTAGCGCCACAGCGTCGTCCCCGCAGGGACCAGCTCGCGTGCCACCGCACCCAGCACGTCGTGGTCGCCGTGGCCGTCGTGCTCGTACGGCGCGAGCACGACGGCCGCGTCCTGCAGCAGCGGCTGCAGGAGGCGGGTGAGCGGCTCGCGGTCGTCGGGCAGGGCGGCGTCGCGCAGCCCGAGGTGGGTCGTGCGCACGTGCGGGTGTCCCAGGACCGCGAATGCCTCGGCCAGCTCCCGGCGCCGCACGGTGCGCAGCTGGTCCGGCGTGACGGTCGGGCTCCCGGGGTGCGACTGCTCGCCGTCGGTCGCGACGACGAGGTGCAGGCGGCGGCCGACCTGTCCGGCGAGCCACGCCCCGACGCCGAGGACCTCGTCGTCCGGGTGCGCCGAGAGCACGACGACGGGACCGCCCGGGTCGTCGACCGTGGGCAGCGCCGCCTCGCGCAGGGTGGCGTCCCAGCGGACTGGTGACGCGGGGGACGTCATGGCGCCCCGAGCGAGCCGAGCCGGGCGAGGTCTCGCTCGGCGTGGTGCTGACGCACGAAGACCTGCAGGTCGGCGACGTGCTGCGCGTGCGCCGCGTCGAACGCCAGGGGTCCCGGACCGGTCGCGCGCCCCACGTGGGCGACGACGTCGTCGACGGCGCGGGCCGCCGCGGCGCGCACGACGAGGGCGCGGTGCTCGTCGCGACGTCCTGGCTCGGCGTCGAACGCCGTCGCCGCCTCCGCGAGGAGGGCGCTCACGCCGGCAAGCGCCACGCGGACCTCGCCCCGGTGGGTCAGGCCGTGCTCGTCGAGCCGTGACGACCGCTCGAGCGTCTCGGCGACGCGGTCGGCACCCCCGGCCCAGACCGCGGCGACGCCGACGGCGCCGTGCCAGAAGCCGGGGCGGTCCACGTAGGCGCCCGGCTCGCCGACCGGCTCGGCCTCGACGTCGTCGAGCCGCAGCGTCACGGTGCGGGCCCGCGCCATCCCCGGGCCCACCCACGCAGGGCCGTCCGGGTCGGGGGAGAGGCCGGGCTGGTCGAGGTCGACCGCGAACAGCCTCGGGCGCCCGTCGTCGTCCGCGGTCACGAGGACGTGCGTCACGAGGTCGGCGCCGGAGCAGAAGGCCTTGCGACCCTGCAGCCGCCAGCGTGGACCGTCCGCGACGGCTCGCACCTGGGCGAACGGCGGCTCCGCGGCCCAGACGGCCCACACGCCGTCGGGGTCCGCGGCGTGGTCGAGCTCCGCGGCGATCGCGAGCGCGTCGTGGTGCGGCTCGACGAGCTTGGCCAGGGCGAGGTCCTCGCGGCCCAGCCCACGCAGGGCGTCGAACCGTTCCTGCGTCCGACCGGACCCAGGCAGCGGCAGCGACTCGCGGGTCCGCTCGCGCAGCACGTCGGCCGTGAGGTGCATCGCCGTCCTCGGGTCGGGCGTCGCGACCGGGTGGCCGCCGGGGGGCCCGTACCCCGTCGCGACCTCGCCAAACGTCCGCTCGCGCGCGGTGGACGGCGGGTGGTCTCAGGAGCCGGCGACGACGCGTCCGCGCACCTCGCCGAGCGGCACCCGCCGGCCGGCCGGGCCGGGTGCCGTCGCGCTGACGGTCACCTCGTCGCCGTCGTGCAGGAACGCGCGGGTCGAGCCGTCGCCCAGCACGATCGGCTCGGCGCCGTTCGCGGTGAGCTCGATGAGCGCGCCGCCCTCCCCGCGTGCCGGGCCGCTCACGGTGCCCGACGCGAACAGGTCGCCCGGGCGCACCGCCGCACCGTTGACGCACGAGTGCGCGAGCATCTGCGCCGGGGTCCAGTACATCGCGCGGTACGGCGGCCGCGACACGACCTCGTCGCCGATCCGCACCTCGAGCGCGAGGTCGAGCGCACCTGCCGGCGCCGACGTGTCGTCGAGGTAGGGCAGCAACGGGACGTCGCGCGGTGGCGGCGCCGTCCGGGCGTGCCGCAGCGCGTCCATCGGGACGACCCAGGCCGAGACCGACGTCGCGAACGACTTGCCGAGGAACGGCCCGAGCGGCACGTACTCCCACGCCTGCAGGTCGCGCGCCGACCAGTCGTTCACCAGCACCACGCCGAACAGCCGGTCCTCGGCCTCGGCCAGCGTGAGCGGGCCACGGGTGGCCGGCCCGCCGACGACGAACCCGACCTCGGCCTCGAGGTCGAGCCGTGTCGAGGGACCGAACGTCACCGCGCCGTCGGGCTCGCGACGTTGGCCGCCCGGCCGGCGGACGTCGGTGCCCGAGACGACGACGCTGCCCGCACGTCCGTGGTAGCCGATCGGCAGGTGCTTCCAGGCCGCCGGCAGCGGGTCGGTGCCGGGGCGGAACAGCCGGCCGACGGCGGCGGCGTGGTGCTCGGAGGCGTAGAAGTCGACGTAGTCGCGCACCGTCCACGGCAGGTACAGCGTCACGTCGTCCGCTGGCACGAGCGGAAGGTCGTCGGTCTGCGTGCCCACCAGGTCGGCGACCGCCCGACGCACCTGGTCGCGGCGGTCGGGGCCGTGCGCCAGCAGCGCGTCGAGCGTCCCGTCGGCCACCTCGTCGGCGAGCCACGGGAGCGCCGCGCCGGCGTCGAGCACCGAGCGTCCCACGCCGACCCCGACCCGGCGCGGGCCGTCGTCGACGCTGAACGAGCACCAGGGCAGCGTCGTCGTGCCCCAGTCCGGTGCCGCCGACGTCATCGCGACCAGGAGCGGTGGTAGACGCCGTCGTCGACCGCGCGCCCGCCCTCGCCCAGCTCGAGCGGGCGGAACGTGTCGACCATGACGGCCAGCTCGTCGAAGGACTCCGCGCCGAGGCTCGCCTCGATCGCCGCAGGGACCGGACCGTGGGAGTGCCCACCCGGGTGCACGCTGACCGAGCCCTTGCCGATGCCGGAGCCCTTGCGTGCCTCGTAGTCGCCGTCGACGTAGAACATGATCTCGTCGCTGTCGACGTTCGCGTGGTAATACGGCACGGGGATCGCGAGCGGGTGGTAGTCGACCTTGCGGGGCACGAAGTTGCAGACCACGAAGCTGTTCCCCTCGAAGACCTGGTGCACCGGCGGAGGCTGGTGGATGCGGCCCGTGATCGGCTCGAAGTCGTGCACGCTGAGCGCGTAGGGGTACAGGCACCCGTCCCAGCCGACGACGTCGAACGGGTGCTCCGGCACCACGTGCACGGTGCCCGCGAGGCCTCCGGGCCCCCTGCCGCGGTGCTTCACGAGCACCTCGACCTCGGTCTCCTCGCGGACCTCGGGCTCGCCCGGGCCGCGCAGGTCGCGCTCGCAGTAGGGCGCGTGCTCCAGCAGCTGGCCGTAGCGCGACAGGTACCGCTTCGGTGGCGCCACGTGGCCGTTCGCCTCGATGCAGTAGAGACGGGTCGGGGTCCCCACGACGTAGCGGTGCGTCGTCGCCCGCGGGACCACGAGGTAGTCACCGGGGCCGTAGGGGAGGTGGCCGAAGACGGTCTCGAGCACGCCCGTGCCGGCCTCGACGAACACGATCTCGTCGCCCGTGGCGTTGCGGTACAGCGGCGACGTCGCGCCCGCCACCACGTAGGAGATCCGCACGTCCCCGTTGGCCAGCACCAGGCGTCGGTGCTCGACCGGGTTCGACTCCTTCGCCGCCCACGGCCCGGCACCCCCGCCGGCGGTGCCGGCCGGGTCGTCGGTGAAGAGGTCGTGCAGACGCAGGTGCCGGGGGAGCAGCGGCTCGTTGGGCGTCGTCGCCTGGTCGGGCAGCTCCCACCGGCGCGCCTCGAGCACCGCCGACGGCACGCCCACGTGGTAGAGCAGCGAGGAGTCGGAGCTGAAGCCCTCCTCGCCCATCAGCTCCTCGCGGTAGAGCCGGCCGTCGGGGTCGCGGTGCTGGGTGTGCCGCTTCGGCGGCACCGACCCGGCACGCCGGTAGTGGGCCATCAGAAGTTCCCGCGCTTGGCCTGCTCGCGCTCGATCGCCTCGAACAGCGCCTGGAAGTTGCCCTTGCCGAAGCCGAGCGAGCCATGCCGCTCGATCAGCTCGAAGAACACGGTCGGCCGGTCGCCTACGGGCTTCGTGAAGATCTGCAGCAGGTAGCCGTCCTCGTCGCGGTCGACCAGGATGCCGCGACGCTGCAGCTCCTCGATCGGCACCCGCACCTCGCCGATGCGGGCCCGCAGCTCCGGGTCGGTGTAGTAGCTGTCGGGCGTCGCCAGGAACTCCACGCCACGCTCGCGCAGCGCGTCGACGGCGGCCAGGATGTCGGCCGTCGCGAGCGCGAGGTGCTGCGCGCCGGGCCCGCGGTAGAACTCGAGGTACTCGTCGATCTGCGACCTCTTCTTCGCGATCGCCGGCTCGTTGAGCGGGAACTTCACCCGGTGGTTGCCGCTCGCCACGACCTTGCTCATCAGCGCCGAGTAGTCGGTGGCGATGTCGTCGCCGATGAACTCGGCCATGTTCGTGAAGCCCATGACGCGGTGGTAGAAGTCGACCCACTCGTCCATGTGACCCAGCTCGACGTTGCCGACGACGTGGTCGAGCGCCTGGAACACGGAGCTGTACTGCCGCCCACGGCCCGGCACCCCCGCCGTGCCCTCCTGCCGCCCACGGCCCGAGGCGCTGGTACGGCGCTCGACGAAGCCGGGCAGGTACGGACCGGAGTACCGGCTGCGGTCGACGAGCGTGTGCCGCGTGTCGCCGTAGGTGGCGATCGCTGCGCGCCGGACGATGCCGTGCTCGTCGGACACGTCGTGCGGCTCCTCGAGCACCGTGGCGCCCTGCGACCGCGCGTGCTCGACGCAACGGTCGACGTCGGGGACCTCGAGGGCGATGTCGACGACGCCGTCGCCGTGCACGCGGTGGTGGTCGGCGATCGCCGAGTCGGGGTCGACCGCACCGCACAGCACGAACCGGACGGCGCCGCCCTGCAGCACGTAGGCGTGGTGGTCGCGGTTGCCGGTCTCGGGGCCGGAGTAGGCGACGACCTCCATGCCGTAGACGTTCTCGTAGTAGCCGGCGGCCTGCGTGGCGTTGCCGACGGCCCACACGACGGCGTCCCAGCCGGTGACGGGGAACGGGTCGTGCGAGGCGTCGTACTCGACCAGGCCCACGAGCTGGCGGAGCTGGTCGAGGTCGAGCTCGGCGAGCCGCTCGCTGCCGGTCAGGGCGGTCGTCTGGTCGGTCGTCGGGGCGTGCGTCGGCGTCGTCGTCATGTGCCCCAGGTCACCTGCTGGGCCGCGTCTTGGCAACCTGCCCGTCTCGTCCTGGTCAGGTCGGCCACCTCTGCCGAGTAGGGTGGCAGTGAACTAGTCGATCTGCCCAGGAGTCGCCGTGGATGCTCTCGACCTCGCCCTCGTCGAAGCGCTGCGTGATCACCCGCGCGCCGGTGACCTCGAGCTGTCGCGGGTCGTCGGCGTCGCCCGTGCGACGGTGCAGTCACGGCTGGCGAAGATGGAGGCGTCGGGCGTCATCACGGGCTACGGCCCCGACGTCGACCTCGCCGCCGCCGGCCACACCGTCCTCGCCTTCGCGACGCTGGAGATCGCGCAGGGCCGCCTCGACGACGTGCGCGCCGAGCTCGAGTCGCTGCCGAACGTGCTCGAGGCCTACGTCACGAGCGGCACCGCCGACGTGGTCTGCAAGATCGCCGCGTCGTCGCACGCCGACCTGCAGGACGTGCTCCTCCACATGAGCACCTCGGGCTCGATCGTCCGCTCCACGAGCATCGTCGTGCTCAGCGAGCTCGTCGCCCCCCGCGTCCTCCCCGTCCTCGCCCGCGACGTCCAGACCGGCGGCCGCGCCCCCCGCTACCGCTGACCGCCCGGCGCGGTTTACCACGGTCCCGTGGTAGACCCCGTCCCCCCGAGGCAAGCTTCCCGAGGGAGGACGACGTTTACCACGGGACCGTGGTAAACCGTCAGGCGCGCAGCGACCCGAGCCGACGCACGGCCTCGTCGATCACGTCGGCACGCTTGCAGAACGCCCACCGCACGTAGGGGCGGCCGGGGTTGTCCTCGAGCGGGGTGTCGGGGTCGTGGAAGACCTGGTGGGGGACGGCAACGACACCGGCGAGCTCGGGCAGCCGCAGGCAGAAGTCGAGGCCGTCCTCGAAGCCGAGCGGGCGGATGTCGGTGGACGCGAAGTACGTGCCGTCGGGCACGACGACGCCCAGCCCGACGTCGGCCAACCCCGCGCAGAGCCGGTCGCGACGTTCGCGCATCCCCGCGCGGAAGTCCGCGAAGTAGTCGTCGTCGAGCCGCAGGGCCGCGGCGACGGCAGGCTGCAGCGGCGAGCCCGACGTGAAGGTCAGGAACTGCTTGGCGCCGAGCACCGACGCGACGAGGGCCGCCGGTCCGCTCGCCCACCCGACCTTCCAGCCCGTGAAGGAGAACGTCTTGCCGCCGCTGGAGATCGTGAGCGTCCGCTCCCACATGCCCGGCAGCGTCGCGATCGGCACGTGCGGGACGTCGAAGGTCAGGTGCTCGTACACCTCGTCGCTGATGACGACGAGGTCGTGCTCGCGGGCCACCTGCGCGACGGCCGCGAGCTCGTCGGCGGTCAGCACGGTGCCGGTCGGGTTGTGCGGCGTGTTCAGCAGGATCGCCGTCGTCCGCGGCGTCACCGCGGCGCGCAGCTCGTCGAGCGGGAGCCGGAAGTCGGGGGCGCGCAGCGTCACGGGTCGACGCACCGCGCCGGCCATCTGGAGCACCGCCACGTAGGAGTCGTAGTACGGCTCGAGGACGATGACCTCGTCGCCCGGCTCGACGATGCCCAGCACCGCGGCCGCGATCGCCTCGGTGGCGCCCGTCGTCACGACGACCTCGGTGTCGGGATCGACGTCGAGGCCGTACCAGCGGCGCTGGTGCTCGGCCACCGCCTCGCGCAGGACGGGCACGCCGACCCCCGGCGCGTACTGGTTCGCGCCGCCGCGCAGTGCCTCGACCGCCGCCTCGCGCACGACGTCGGGCCCGTCGGAGTCGGGGAAGCCCTGACCCAGGTTCACGGCGCCCGTCGCAGCGGCGAGCGCGCTCATCCGCGCGAAGATCGTGGTGCCCAGGCCGTCGATCCGGCTGCTCTGCGTCCTCATCCCTCGCGACCCTACGCGCCCGCGGGACGGCGAGCCCGGCACCACTTGACGCGTTTCCCTGACGGCCTGGGACTTTGGTCCCATGATGGTGGGTGGGTCGAGGGAGCGGCCCGCGGACCGGGGGGAGCCGGTCCGGGCCGGACGTCCTCGACGTCCGCGGGAGAGGGGGACCATGGCCACGCGCATCTCGGCGTCGGTGCGGCCGTACACGCTGACCGAGCGCGACCGTCACCTCGTGACGCGCTTCTCCTTCGGCGTCGACGAGCAGCTCACCGCCGCCGTACGCGCGGTCGGGGGCGCCGAGCGGTGGTTCGCGACGCAGCTGACCCCGACGTCGGTCGCCGACCCGTCCGCCACCGTGCACACCTGGTGGCCGCGGCTCGGGCACACGCCCGCGAGGGCATGGGCGGAGGTCAAGTCCGGACGGTCGGGCGCCTGGCAGTACGGCTTCGACCTCGCGCAGTACTCGATGGTGCAGAAGATCCTCACGCGCCGTCAGCTGCAGGAGGTGCTGCACGACGTGTGGTCGAACCTGCTGTACGTGCCGGTCGGCCACGACCGCAGCTTCCCGTGGCGCTTCCACTACGACCAGACCCTGCGCGGCCTCGCCCTGACGAGCTACCGGCAGCTGCTGCGCGCGGCGGTCGTGCACCCGGCCATGTCGGGCTGGCTCAACAACGACCTCAACACCAAGCGGGGCATCAACGAGAACCTCGGCCGCGAGCTCCTCGAGCTGTACACGGTCGGGCGCGCGTCGGGCTACACCGAGGACGACGTCAAGGACTCCGCCCGTCTGCTCACGGGTCACAAGGTCAAGGTGTTCGACACCTTCGCGGCCTCGTACGCGCCCGAGGACCACTGGACGGGTCGCGTGCGCGTGCTCGGCTTCACCCACGCGAACGCCGCCGCCGACGGTCGACCGGCGCTGGCGGCCTACCTCGACCACCTGGCGCTGCACCCCGCCACCGCCGAGCGGGTGGCACGCCGGCTGTGCGTGCGGCTCGTCGGCGACGACCCGTCGCCGTCGCTCGTGCGCAGCGTGACGGCCGCCTACCGCTCCTCGCGCAGCGACGTCCGCGCGACGCTCAAGGCGCTGCGGACCCATCCGGAGTTCCTCGCGGCCCGGCGCCGCACGCTGCGGGCGCCGGTCGAGGACGTCGTGGCGTCGGTGCGGGCGCTCGGCATCCGGCCGGTGCGCTTCCGGGGCACGGACGCGTTCCCCGCCAACCTCGTGTGGGCCGCGGGCCGCCTCGGCCAGGAGCCCTACGGGTGGCCGCGCCCCGACGGCTACCCGGAGGGGTCCACGACGTGGGCGTCGCCGTCGCGCATGCTCGGCGCCTGGAACCAGCACTACAGCCTGGCGGGGCGCTGGAACTCCGCCGACGGGCAGGCGTTCCCCGCTCCCGCGTCGGTGCTCCCGACCGCCTTCCCGCGCACGCTCGCCGAGATCGTCGACCACCAGTCGCTGCTGCTGGTGGGGCGGCCCGCCGACGCCACCACCCAGGCCGCGGTCGCGACCATGCTCAACCGCGCCTCGGGGTCGGTCTACAAGACCGTGGCCGACGTGTCGGGCTGGCACCTCACGCTCATCCGCGGCACCGTGCTCAACACCCCGGAGGGGATGCTGCGATGACCGGCACCGACGACTGCGGGTGCGCCGACTACGGCCTCACCCGACGCTCGCTGCTCGCCTCCGGCGCGGCCCTCGGGCTCGGCGGGGTCGTCACGTCGATGGTCGGCGACGTCCTGACGTCGGCCGTCTACGGCGCCACGGGCGGGAACGTCCTCGTCGTCCTGTCGCTGCGCGGCGGGGCGGACGGCCTGTCGATGGTGGTGCCGCACGCGGAGGCGGCCTACCACGCCGCCCGCCCGACCACGGCGCTCAAGGCCACCGAGCTGCTGCACGCCGACGCCACGTTCGGCCTGCACCCGAAGTTCGCGCCGGTGTCGCGCTGGTGGCAGGCCGGCAGCCTCGCCGCGGTGCACGCCGTCGGGCTCCCGGCCCCCAACCGCAGCCACTTCGAGGCCATGGAGGAGCTCGAGGACGCCGACCCCGGCAGCAGCGCACGCGTCGGCTGGATCAACCGCATGATCACCGGGCTCGGCGCGCAGCCCGACGTGCTCGACGCGATGCAGCTCGGCAGCACGACCATGCCGACGTCGCTGCTCGGTCCCGCGCCGGCCGTCGCCACCGAGACGGTCGACGACCTCGGCCTGCCGTTCGCCGACGACGCTCGGCTCAGTGGCGCGCTGGGCAGCTTCCTGCAGACGACCTACGGCCGCCGTGGCGGCGTCGTCGGCTCCGCCGGCCTCGACGCGTACGCCCTGTCCCGACGCACCCGCAGCATCGCCGACGCCGCCCGCAGACCGCCCGCCAACGGTGCGCGCTACGCCTCCGGCGACACGGGCCGCGCCATGGCGCACGCCGCCGGCCTCGTCACGTCGGGCCTCGGCGTGCGCGCCATCGCCATCGACGCCGGCGGGTGGGACCACCACATCGGCCTGCGCTGGAACGTGGCCTCCCGCATCGAGGAGCTCGCCACGAACCTCGCCGCGTTCTTCACCGACCTCGGTCCGGCGGCCGACCGCGTCACGCTCCTGACGATGAGCGAGTTCGGACGTCGGCTGCGCGAGAACGGCGCCAACGGCGTCGACCACGGGTACGGCAGCTGCGTCCTGCTCATGGGCGCGGGCGTCAAGGGCGGTCGGGTGCACGCCCGGTGGCCGGGTCTCGGCACGGAGCAGCAGGTCGACGGCGACCTCGCCGTCACCACCGACTACCGCGACGTCGTGGCCGAGGTGCTGCGCTCGCGCTTCCCGGAGGTCGACGTCTCCGGCGTGTTCCCGGGGCTCGTGCAGCGTCCGCTCGGCGTCATGGCCTGAGCATGAAACTGCCCCGCCGTTCTCGGGGGGTGAAACGGCGGGGCAGCGACTTCACTATAGGCACGCGTCCGGAGCGTCTCCACCGGAACGGCCAGAAATCTCCGGACGCAGGCTGAGATGTGGGTCACATCGACGATCGGGCGGGAGCTCAGGACGGGGATGACACAATCTCCGACATGAGCTCCGCGGCCGCGTCCCACTCCGCCCCTGGCGGTGGACGTCGGGGTCCGCGGCGCCGGTTCTCGGTCGTCGGGGCGATCGGCCTCGTCCTCGTGCTCGCCGGGCTGAGCGTGCTCGGCTACGTCGCCTGGCAGTACTGGGGCACCAACATCGTCTCCAAGCAGCAGCAGGCCCAGGTGCGCGAGGCGATCTCCGAGGACTGGAAGAACGGCACCGACGGCAAGAACATCGGTCTGCTGCGCGTGCCCCGCTTCGGCAAGGACTACGAGGTCCCCATCGTCAAGGGCTTCGACCCCGGCTCGCTCGCCAAGGGCGTCGGCTTCTACCCCAAGGGCGACCTGCCGGGCGAGCTCGGCAACTTCGCGATCGCCGGCCACCGGGTCACGCACGGCGAGCCGTTCCGCGACTTCCTCAAGCTGCGCAAGGGCGACAAGGTGTACGTCGAGACGCGCACGGCCGTCTTCACCTACGTCCTGCGCAACGCGGGCGACTCGATCACGGTCGACTTCACCGAGGGCTGGCCGCTGCAGCAGGTGCCCGACCCTGCGTTGCGCGGCGAGCCGCCCACCAAGAGCGTCCTCACCATGCTCACCTGCTCGGAGCTGTTCCACACCGACAACCGCAACGTCGTGGTCGGCGACCTCGTCCGCATCGTCGACAAGTCGGACCCGGAGCGAAAGATCCCCCTCCCCAGCGCCTAGGAGCCCCTGCCCCGATGCACGACTACCAGCGCGCGTTCGTCGAGTTCGCGATCGGTCACGACGTCCTGCGCTTCGGCTCGTTCACGCTGAAGTCGGGCCGCACGTCGCCCTACTTCTTCAACGCGGGCGGCTTCGACACTGGCGCCCGCCTCGCCGGCCTCGGCCGCTTCTACGCCGCGGCGATCACCGAGCGGGCCCCCGCGTTCGACGTCCTGCTCGGCCCCGCCTACAAGGGCATCCCGATCGCGGCGGCCACCGCCGTGCAGCTCGCCGAGGCGCACGACCGCGACGTCCCCTGGAGCTTCAACCGCAAGGAGGCGAAGGACCACGGCGAGGGCGGTGTCGTGGTCGGCGCCCCGCTGCGCGGCCGGGTGCTGCTCGTCGACGACGTCATCACCTCGGGCAAGGCGATCCGCGAGGTCGTGCCGATCGTGGAGGACGCCGGCGCCGAGCTGGCCGGCATCGTCGTCGCCGTCGACCGCCAGGAGCGCGGCACCGGCGAGCTGTCGGCGGTCGATGAGGTGCGCCGCGACCTCGGCGTCCCGGTCGAGGCGATCGTGACCTTCGACCACGTCATCGAGTACCTCGAGGAGTCCGGCCGGCACGACGAGCACCTGCAGGCGGCCCGGGCGTACCGCGACCAGTACGGCGCGTGAGCGAGCAGCGCGAGCGCACCGACGAGGTCGGCGTCGGCCCCTGGGTCGGGCCCGTCCCCGACGACCCCCGTCTCGACCCCGCGCTGCTCGCCGACGGCGACCGCCGCAACGTCGTCGACCGCTACCGGTACTGGACGGTCGACGCGATCGTCGCCGACCTGGACACCCGACGTCACCCGCTGCACGTGGCCGTCGAGAACTGGCAGCACGACTTCAACATCGGCTCCGTCGTGCGCACCGCGAACGCGTTCAACGTCGCGGCCGTCCACGTCGTCGGCCGGCGTCGGTGGAACCGCCGGGGCGCGATGGTCACCGACCGCTACCTCCACGTCGAGCACCACGCCGACGCCGCCGCCCTCGCCGCCTGGGCGGCGACGCGTGGTCTGCCGCTGCTCGGCGTCGACAACCTGCCCGGAGCGGTGCCGCTCGAGACGACCTCGCTGCCGCGCGCCTGCGTCCTGCTCTTCGGCCAGGAGGGCCCCGGGCTGAGCGACGCTGCCCGCGAGGCCTGCGCCACCACCCTCTCCATCGCCCAGTTCGGCTCGACCCGCTCGATCAACGCCGGAGCGGCCGCCGCCATCGCCATGCACGCCTGGATCCGAGAGCACGCCGAGGAGTCGCCGTGACCGCCCCCACCGTCTCGTCCGTCCGTCTCGACGCCGTCGACCCCGACGACCCGCGCGCCCACGCCGCGCTCACGTCGTACCTGGGCGAGGTCGACGCCACCCTCGCGGACGGCTACGCGCCGGGGCCCGACGACCTCGACCCCTACCGCGCGCCGACGGGCGTCTTCCTGCTCGCCACGGCCGGAGGCGGGGCGCTCGACGGCGAGGTGCTCGGCTGCGGGGCGCTGCGCGACCTCGGCGATGGGTCGGCCGAGGTGAAGCGCATGTGGGTCGACGCGCGGGCGCGCGGCACCGGCCTGGGTCGTCGCCTGCTGGCCGCCCTCGAGGAGCATGCCCGCGGCCTCGGCTACCAGCGGGTGCGGCTCGACACCAACGACCAGCTCGTCGCCGCGCTCGCGCTGTACCGCTCCGCCGGGTACGCGGAGGTCGAGCGCTACAACGACAACCCGCACGCCCGCCACTGGTTCGAGAAGGCGTTCGAGACTGCGGACCGCGACGAGCGACCTTAGGCTCGAGCCATGAGTCGCGTCGTCGTCGTCGGGGGTGACGCGGCCGGGATGACCAGCGCGTCGGCCGTCCACCGCCTCCTCCCCGACGTGGAGGTCGTGGTCCTCGAGCGCGGCCACCACACCTCCTACTCCGCGTGCGGCGTGCCGTACTGGGTCGCCGGCGAGATCGACGGCCCGGACGGCCTCGTGGCCCGCTCGCCCGAGGAGCACCGCGAGCGCGGCATCGACGTGCGCCTCGGCAGCGAGGTGCTCGCCGTCGACGTCGACGCCCACGAGGTGCGCTACCGCGACCTGGCGGGGGAGCACACGCTCGGCTACGACCGGCTCGTCGTCGCCACGGGGGCCGGCTCGATCCGGCCGGACCTGCCCGGCGTCCACGCGCCCGGCGTGATGAGCGTCAAGGACCTCGTCGACGGCCAGCAGGTCATCGACCGCATCCACGCCGGCGCCCGACGCGCCGTCGTCGTCGGCAGCGGCTACATCGGCATCGAGATGGCCGAGGCCTGCCTGGCACGCGGACTCGACGTGACGGTCGTCGAGCGCGAGTCGACGCCGCTGCCCATCGTCGAGGACGAGATCGGCGAGGTCATCGCCGACGCCATGCGCGAGAAGGGTGCGCACATGGTCACCGAGGCCGCGGTCACCGGCTTCGACGTCGGCGACGACGGTGCCGTGACCGCCGTCCGCACCGACGAGGACACGTTCCCGGCCGACCTGGTGGTGGCGGCCTTCGGCGTCGTGCCCCGCAGCGAGCTGCTCGCCGACGTCGCCGACCTCGGCGTGAAGGACGGCATCGTCACCGACGACCAGCAGCGGGTGCTCGCGCCCGACGGCTCGCTCGTCGCCGACGTGTGGTCGGCGGGCGACTGCGTCGTCACCCACGACCGGCTCACGTCGACCCGGATCCACCTGCCGCTCGGCACGCACGCGAACAAGCAGGGCATGGTCGCGGGCGAGTCGGTCGCGGCGTCGCTCGGCGCCGCGTGGTCGGGGCGGGTCTTCCCGGGCGTCGTGCAGACCGCGATCACGAAGTTCTGCGACCTCGAGATTGCCCGCGCCGGCCTCGGTCGCGCGCAGGCCGACGACGCCGGGCTCGACACGGTGAGTGCCGACGTCGAGACGACGACCGTCGCCGGCTACTACCCCGGCGCGGAGCCGATGACCCTCTGGGGCCTCGCCGAGCGCGGCACCCGTCGGCTGCTCGGCGTGCAGCTCGTCGGTCGCGGGGGAGCGGTGCGCATCGACACCGCCGCCATGGCCCTGTGGTCGGGGATGACCGTCGACGAGCTGGTGATGACCGACCTGTCGTACGCGCCGCCGTTCTCGTCGGTGTGGAGCCAGGTGCAGGTCCTCGCCCGTGCGCTCGTGAAGCAGCTCGACCAGTAGGCTGGGCGCACCGCCGTCCGGCCGCCCTGCAAGGAGACTCCATGCCCGTCGCCACCCCCGAGACCTACGCCGCGATGCTCGACAAGGCCAAGAGCGAGTCGTTCGCCTTCCCGGCCATCAACGTGTCGTCGTCGCAGACGCTCAACGCCGCCCTCGCCGGCTTCGCCGAGGCCGAGTCCGACGGCATCATCCAGGTCTCCACCGGCGGCGCCGACTACTTCTCGGGCCCCACCGTCAAGAACATGGTGTCCGGCTCGCTCGGGTTCGCCGCGTTCGCGCACGAGGTCGCCAAGAAGTACCCGATCAACGTCGCCCTGCACACCGACCACTGCCCGAAGGACAAGCTCGACGGCTTCGTCCGCCCGCTCATCGAGGCCTCCACCGAGCGCGTCAAGGGAGGCGGCCTGCCGTACTTCCAGTCGCACATGTGGGACGGCTCGGCCGTGCCGCTCGAGGAGAACCTCGTCATCGCGCAGGAGCTGCTCGCGAAGGCCGCCGCCGCGCACATCATCCTCGAGGTCGAGATCGGCGTCGTCGGCGGCGAGGAGGACGGCGTCGAGGGCGGCATGGGCGAGCACCTCTACACGACCCCCGAGGACGCACTGGCCACGGTCGAGGCGCTCGGTCTGGGCGAGAAGGGCCGCTACCTGACCGCGCTCACGTTCGGCAACGTGCACGGCGTGTACAAGCCGGGCAACGTCAAGCTGCGCCCCGAGGTGCTGAAGGCCGCGCAGGAGGCCGTCGCCGCCAAGTACGGCAAGGAGGACGCGTTCGACTTCGTCTTCCACGGCGGCTCCGGCTCCCTGCCCGAGGAGATCTCCGCCGCCGTCGACTACGGCGTCGTCAAGATGAACGTCGACACCGACACCCAGTACGCGTTCACCCGCCCCGTCGTCGACCACATGTTCAGCAACTACGACGGCGTGCTCAAGGTCGACGGCGAGGTCGGCAACAAGAAGGCCTACGACCCCCGCGCCTGGGGCAAGGCCGCCGAGGCCGGCATGTCCGCCCGCGTCGTCGAGGCCTGCCAGAACCTCCGCTCCGCCGGCACCACCCTCTGACGCAGCGCGCCCGCCGCAGCCCCGACCTCGCCGAGGTCGGGGCTGCGGTGCGTCGGGGGTCGGTGGTGCTGGTGCGTTGCCTGCGGGGTCGTGACCTTGCTGGTGCGCTGCCTGCGGGGGTCTCGTCGTGCTGGTGCGCTGCCTCGGCTTGCGCTGGGGGTGGTCTCCGCAAGGGCCTCGACCGGGCGGTTGGCGGCGGCGCTGGTCTGGGGTCTCGGGCTGTGGCCCGCGTGGGACGCAGGGATCTGCGTTGGTGGGTTGGAGTCCAAGGCTTCTGCGTTTGCTACGGGATCCCGTCGTGAACGCAGAAGTGTTCGTCCTTCGTCGCACGAAGGAAGAATCGTGGGTGCACTTTGGGGTGGGGAGGGCAGCGCTTCTCCCTTCTCGTGGCACGGTCCACGAGAAGGGAGAAGCGTTGCCACGTCTGACCCCGCCGGCGGTGGATCTACCACCTGTAGAGCGCTGACAAGGTGGCAGATCCACCGATGGCCCGCGCAAACGCAGAATCTTGCGTCCAACGCGGGCCACAGCCCGAGAACCCGACCCTCCGTCGCACCCAGCCGTCCGGTCGAGGCCCTTTCGCAGCGCAGGTCCACGAGAAGCCGCGCCGACGCAGCCCCACTCGAGCGAGAAGCCGCGCCAGCGCAGCCGCAGGTCGAGCGAGGAGCCCCCCGACGCACCCCCAGCCCGAGCCCACCAGCACGACGACCGCGACCGCGCACCCCGGAATTTGCCCGGGCTGGTGCCGGGAGGTACTGTTGAGTGCTGTGCCTGGATTGTCCAGGACGCTGCGCGCATCCCGCCACCTCGCACCAGTTCCGGCGGCGAGTGCAGCACGACTCAGAGTCCTTCTCGCCTGAAGAAAGAAGTTCGTAGTGCCCACGATCAACCAGTTGGTCCGCAAGGGTCGCCAGAGCAAGGTGACCAAGACCAGCACGCCGGCCCTCAAGGGCTCGCCGCAGCGCCGCGGTGTGTGCACCCGCGTGTACACCACCACGCCGAAGAAGCCGAACTCCGCGCTGCGCAAGGTTGCTCGCGTGCGCCTGTCCTCGGGCACCGAGGTCACGGCCTACATCCCCGGTGAGGGTCACAACCTCCAGGAGCACTCGATCGTGCTCGTGCGTGGTGGTCGTGTGAAGGACCTCCCGGGTGTGCGCTACAAGATCGTCCGCGGCTCCCTCGACACCCAGGGTGTCAAGGGTCGCAAGCAGGCTCGCAGCCGTTACGGCGCGAAGAAGGAGAAGAGCTGATGCCTCGCAAGGGCCCCGCGCCGAAGCGGATTCCCGAGACCGACCCGGTCTACAACAACCAGCTCGTCACGCAGCTGATCAACAAGATCCTCGTGGACGGCAAGAAGCAGACCGCGCAGCGCATCGTCTACACGGCGCTCGAGGGCACCCGCGACAAGTCCGGCACCGACCCGGTCGTCACGCTCAAGCGTGCGCTCGACAACGTCAAGCCGGCCCTGGAGGTCAAGTCCCGTCGTGTCGGCGGTGCGACCTACCAGGTCCCGATCGAGGTGCGCCCCGCGCGTCAGACCACTCTCGCGCTGCGCTGGCTGGTCAAGTACGCCGGCGAGCGTCGCGAGAAGACCATGGCCGAGCGCCTCATGAACGAGCTCCTCGACGCCAGCAACGGCCTCGGCGGCAGCGTCAAGAAGCGCGAGGACACGCACAAGATGGCCGAGGCCAACCGCGCCTTCGCCCACTACCGCTGGTGACCCCAGCAGCATCCATCTTCGACGTAAGGAACTGGTAGCTCACCGTGGCAACCGACATCACGACGGACCTCACCCGCGTCCGCAACATCGGCATCATGGCGCACATCGATGCCGGCAAGACCACCACCACCGAGCGGATCCTCTTCTACACGGGGATCACGTACAAGATCGGTGAGGTCCACGACGGTGGCGCCACCATGGACTGGATGGAGCAGGAGCAGGAGCGCGGCATCACGATCACGTCCGCCGCCACCACCTGCTGGTGGAAGGACCACCAGATCAACATCATCGACACCCCCGGGCACGTCGACTTCACGGTCGAGGTCGAGCGCTCGCTGCGCGTCCTCGACGGTGCCGTCGCCGTCTTCGACGGTGTCGCCGGTGTCGAGCCCCAGTCCGAGACCGTGTGGCGTCAGGCCGACAAGTACGGCGTGCCGCGCATGTGCTTCGTCAACAAGCTCGACCGCACGGGCGCCTCGTTCGACTTCTGCGTCAAGACCATCCGCGAGCGCCTCGGCGCCACGCCGCTGGTGCTGCAGATCCCGATCGGCGCCGAGAGCGACTTCCTCGGTGTCGTCGACCTCGTCGGCATGCGCGCGCTCACCTGGCGCGGCGAGACCACGATCGGTGAGGACTACACCGTCGAGGACATCCCCGCCGACCTGGCCGACGCCGCCGCCGAGGGTCGCGAGGCCCTGCTGGAGACGCTGTCCGACGTCGACGACGAGATCGCCGAGAAGTACCTCGAGGGCGAGGACATCTCCGTCGAGGAGCTGAAGGCGGCCATCCGTCGCGCGACGCTCGCGGCGCAGCTCAACCCGGTCCTGTGCGGCACGGCGTTCAAGAACAAGGGCGTCCAGCCCCTGCTCGACGCCGTCGTCGACTTCCTGCCGTCGCCGATCGACGTCGGTGACGTCAAGGGTCACGACGCGAAGGACGAGTCGGTCGAGGCCACCCGTCCGCCGTCGGAGGACGCGCCGTTCGCCGGTCTGGCGTTCAAGATCGCGACCGACCCGCACCTGGGCAAGCTGACCTTCGTGCGCGTCTACTCCGGTCGTCTGGAGGCGGGCACCCAGGTGCTCAACGTCACCAAGGGCCGCAAGGAGCGGATCGGCAAGGTCTACCAGATGCACGCCAACAAGCGTGAGGAGATCGCGTCGGTCGGCGCCGGCCAGATCGTGGCCGTCATGGGCCTCAAGGACACCACCACGGGCGAGACCCTGGCGGACTCGGCGAGCCCGATCGTCCTCGAGTCGATGACGTTCCCCGACCCGGTCATCCAGGTCGCCATCGAGCCGAAGACGAAGAGCGACCAGGAGAAGCTCGGCGTCGCGATCCAGAAGCTCGCCGAGGAGGACCCGACGTTCCAGGTCCACACCGACGAGGAGACCGGTCAGACGATCATCGCCGGCATGGGCGAGCTGCACCTCGACATCCTGGTCGACCGCATGAAGCGCGAGTTCAAGGTCGAGGCCAACGTCGGCAAGCCGCAGGTCGCGTACCGCGAGACCATCAAGCGCGCCGTCACCGGTCACAGCTACACGCACAAGAAGCAGACCGGTGGTTCGGGGCAGTTCGCCAAGGTCGTCATCGGCGTGGCCCCCAACGGCCCCGACGCCGGTGGCGAGGGCGGCTACGAGTTCGTCAACGAGGTCACCGGTGGCCGCGTGCCGAAGGAGTACATCCCCTCGGTCGACGCCGGTGGACAGGCGGCCATGGAGTTCGGCGTCCTCGCCGGCTACCCGATGGTCGACGTCAAGTTCACCCTCGAGGACGGCGCCTACCACGACGTCGACTCCAGCGAGCTGGCGTTCAAGCTGGCCGGCAACATGGCCTTCAAGGAGGCCGCGCGCAAGGCCGACCCGGCCCTGCTCGAGCCGATGTTCGCCGTCGAGGTCACGACGCCCGAGGACTACATGGGCGACGTGATCGGCGACCTCAACTCCCGCCGTGGACAGGTCCAGGCGATGGAGGAGGGCTACGGCGGAGCCAAGGTCATCAAGGCCCTGGTCCCGCTCTCGGAGATGTTCGGCTACGTGGGTGACCTGAGGTCCAAGACCTCCGGCCGTGCCTCGTACTCGATGCAGTTCGACTCCTACGCCGAGGTCCCCAAGGCCGTCGCGGAGGAGATCATCAAGAAGGCCCGCGGCGAGTAACCAACGGCGTCATCGGTAAGGTGGCCTAGGTCTCCCAGCGGGACCCGACGGCTTTCAGACCCAGCACCACATCAGACAGCGCAACACTCAACCCAGGAGGAGCCCACAGTGGCTAAGGCGAAGTTCGAGCGGACCAAGCCGCACATGAACATCGGCACCATCGGTCACATCGACCACGGTAAGACGACGCTGACCGCGGCGATCACCAAGGTGCTGCACGACAAGTACCCCGACCTGAACGAGGCCTCGGCCTTCGACCAGATCGACAAGGCTCCTGAGGAGCGTCAGCGCGGCATCACGATCTCGATCGCGCACGTGGAGTACCAGACGGAGAACCGTCACTACGCCCACGTCGACTGCCCCGGCCACGCCGACTACGTGAAGAACATGATCACGGGTGCGGCGCAGATGGACGGCGCGATCCTCGTGGTCGCCGCCACCGACGGCCCCATGCCGCAGACGCGTGAGCACGTCCTCCTGGCCCGCCAGGTCGGCGTCCCGGCCATGGTCGTCGCGCTCAACAAGTGCGACATGGTCGACGACGAGGAGATCCTGGAGCTCGTCGAGCTCGAGGTCCGTGAGCTCCTGTCGGACCAGGAGTTCGACGGCGACAACGTGCCCGTCGTCAAGGTCGCGGCCCACCCCGCGCTGCAGGGTGACGCCAAGTGGGGCGAGTCGATCCTCGAGCTCATGAACGCGGTCGACGAGTACATCCCGCTGCCCCCGCGTGAGACGGACAAGCCGTTCCTCATGCCGGTCGAGGACGTCTTCACGATCACCGGTCGTGGCACCGTCATCACCGGTCGTATCGAGCGCGGCATCATCAAGGTCAACGAGACCGTCGACATCGTCGGCATCCGTGAGACCAAGCAGACCACGACGGTCACCGGCATCGAGATGTTCCGCAAGCTCCTCGACGAGGGCCAGGCGGGCGAGAACGTCGGCCTCCTGCTCCGTGGTACGAAGCGCGAGGACGTCGAGCGCGGCATGGTCATCATCGCCCCCGGCTCGACCACCCCGCACACGGAGTTCGAGGGCCAGGTCTACATCCTGTCCAAGGAGGAGGGTGGCCGTCACACGCCGTTCTTCAACAACTACCGTCCGCAGTTCTACTTCCGGACCACGGACGTCACCGGCGTCGTCACGCTGCCCGAGGGCACCGAGATGGTCATGCCCGGCGACAACACCGAGATGAGCGTCCAGCTCATCCAGCCGATCGCCATGGAGGAGGGCCTGCGCTTCGCCATCCGCGAGGGCGGCCGTACCGTCGGCGCCGGCCGTGTCACCAAGATCAACAAGTGATCTGACGACACACCAGCACTGCTGAGCGAAGCCCCTCGGACCTTCGGGTCCGGGGGGCTTCGTCGTGCTGGCGAGGCAGTACGGCCCGCCCGTCCCCGGCGGGTCCGAGCCGCGGACGTCAGGTCAGGGAGTCGCCGTGGCCGATCAGCAAGGTGCGCAGCAGCGAGGCCAGCTGTCGTCGCTGGTCGACGTCCAGGGGGGCGAGGAGCGAGTCCTCGTTCTCGACGTGCGCGGGGAGCGCGGCGTCGACGAGGTCCCGACCGGCCGGGGTGAGCTGGACGTTGACGCTGCGTCGATTGGTCGGTTCGGTCGATCGCTGGATCAGACCCCGATCCTCGAGCCGGTTGAGTCGGTGCGAGACCGCGCCGGAGGTCACCATCGTGTGCGACGTGAGGCGACCGACCGGCAGTCGGTGGGGCGCCCCCGACCGGAGCAGGGTGGCCAGGACGTCGAACTCCCCGGGCTGGAGGTCGAACGTCGCCAGCCGCTTGGCGATGCGCCGGTCCAGGAGGGCTGCAGCACGACTCACCCTGCCGACCACCTGCATGGGGCTGACGTCGATCTCCGGCCGCTCGAGGCCCCACTGCTCCACCACGTCGTCCACGAGATCTCCCACGTCACGAGACTAACACTTGCTGTTCACTTCAATAGTTGAGCATTGAAAGGATGAGCGCTAAGGTATCCGGCGGGGGTGAGAGCCATGACCCGATCCACGCTCACGACACCACGCGCTGCACTGGCGATCCGGCGATCCGACGACCTGAAGGTCCCGATCCGTCTCGGAGAGGAGGTACGCGCGGCGCTGGACGACGGACGGCCGGTCGTCGCGCTCGAGACGAATGTGACCGCCAACGGCCTCCCGGGGCCTCGACGGGTCGCCGCAGGTCTGGAGTGCGAGCGTCGCGTCCGCGCTTCAGGAGCCGTGCCGGCGAGCCTGGCCGTCCTCGACGGAACGGTCGTGGTCGGGCTGGTCCAGCACGAGCACGAACGGCTCGCGGAGGGGGCGCGCAAGATCGGGAGCCGTGAGCTCGCCGCCACCGTGGCGAGCAGGGGGTCAGGCGCCACGACGATCTCCGCGGCCATGGCCGTAGCGGAGCTGACGGGCATCGACGTCGTTGCCTCCGCGGGACTCGGCGGAGTGCACCGGGACTACGGCGACACCATGGACGTGTCCGCCGACCTGCACCAGCTCGCGCGGTCGCGTGTCGTGGTCGTCTCGGCCGGGGTGAAGTCGGTGCTCGACATCGCGCGAACCCTGGAGTTCCTCGAGACCAGGGGCGTGCCCGTCATCGGGTACCGCTGCGACGACTTTCCTGCGTTCCTCTGCCGGTCCAGCGGTCTGCCCAACCCCCAGCGCATCGACGATCCGCAGGTGCTGGCCGACGCGATCCGTCTGCACCGGACGCTGCCGGGTACGGGCTCGGTCCTCGTGACCCATCCCATCGCGGTGGACGACGCGCTCGACGAGCAGGAGGTCGGTGCGGCCATCGAACGCGCGCTCGTTCGGGCCGCCGCCGAGGGCGTCCGGGGCGCGGCAGTGACGAACTTCCTCACCCGGGAGGTCGCCGCCGCGACCGTTGGTCGGTCCTCCGTCGCGAACGAGGCCGTCGTGCTGCAGGTCGCCGCCGTCGGCGCCGAGGTGGCCGCGGCACTCGCCGTGACCCCGCCGCGGCAGGCGCGATGACCACGCCGGCGCGCGCCTCGCTGACCGCGTCGGGCCACGTGGAGTGCGTGCTCTTCGACCTCGACGGCACGCTGCTCGACACGCCGCGAGCCATCGCCAGCGAGCTGGCGGCGGCCGTGGGCAACGCCACGGGGACTGCACTTTCTGAAGAGGCAGCGCGCCGCCTCATCGGCCTGCCGCTCGACGTGATGGTCGCTCGGCTCGCTCCCGGCGCGACGCTGCCGGAGCGTGCCGAGGCGGTCGCGGAGTACCGGCGCCGGTTCCGTGAGCGGATCGTGCCCGCGGCCGCGAGCCTGCTCTACCCGGGCGTCCTCGACGGCGTCGCGCAGTTGAAGGACGCCGGCCTGTCGCTGGCCGTCGTGACGAGCAAGTACCACGACAGCGCCGTCGCGATCCTCGACGCCGCCGGGATCTGCGATGCCTTCTCCGTCGTGGTCGGTGCGGACGACGTGCAGCACCCGAAGCCGCATGCTGAGCACGCCCTCCAGGCTCTCCGTGCCCTCGGCCGTGATGCCGACGTCAGTGTCGTGGTGGGCGACACCGCACACGACGTCCAGATGGCTCGGGCTGCGGGAATGCACTGCGTGGGCCTCGACCACGGAGTCGACCCGGCCGAGACCCTGTGGGCGGCGGGAGCTCACGACGTGCTGTCGCACCTCGACGCGCTGACCCTTCTCCTGCTCGACCACGCCCCGACGAGGACCTGACATGACCGTGGACCACCTGATCGCCCAGTCGACCCCCCACCCGCCCGCGGCTCTCGCCGGGACCCTCGTCGGATCGGCGGCCGTGCCCGACGCCGTCGCGGCGCTCCCGTTGCGACTTACCTGCTTGTCGCGGACTGCCGGCCTGGTGCACCTGCACGCGTCGGCCCGCGACCACACGGCCGAGCAGTCCGGGTTCGTGCGAGCCGCTCGCCGCATCATCCGGCTCGTGCTAGAGGAGGCCCTCGCGGTCCGACGGCACGAGCCGCACCTGGTGCGCACCCCGCTCGGGGCGACCTTCGCCGGCGCCACTCCCCGTGCGCCTCAGCTCACGGCGGTCTCGGTACCGCGTGCCGGCGACGCGATGGAGCACGAGCTGCGGGAGATCGTCCCGGACACCAGATTCGGCAAGATCCTGATCCAGCGCGATCCGGTGACCACGCAGCCGCAGCTGTTCTACGCGAAGCTTCCGCGACTGACCCGCGGACACGACGTCATCCTGCTGGACCCGATGATGGCCACGTCCGGCACGGTGCAGCTCGCGCTCAGCACCCTCCTGGATGCCGGTGTGCTGCTCGAGGACGTGATCCTCGCCAACGTCCTCACCTGCCCGTCGGCGCTAGAGCGACTGGCACAGGCAGCCCCCGGTCTGCGCGTCGTCACCAGCTTCGTGGACGAACGGCTCACCGACCAGGCATTCATGCACCCCGGCATCGGCGACTTCGGTGACCGCTTCTACGGCACGACCGCATGAGTGGGTTGGAGGTGCGTCCCGCGCCGTCGCCGCCGGCGCAGGCATCGCTCGTCGGCCTGACGCTGCTGGCGGCGATCGCGCCGCTCGTGTGGGGCACCACCTACGTCGTCACGACGGAGATGCTGCCGCCCGATCGTCCACTGACGGCAGGCTTCCTCCGCGCCGCGGTCGCGGGTCTGCTGTTGCTCGCGATCGCACCGGGCGTGCCACCTGTCGGTTGGCGACTGCGCACCGTGGTGCTGGGGGTGCTCAACATCGGAGCCTTCTTCCCGCTGCTGTTCATCAGCGCGTATCGACTCCCTGGTGGACTGGCCGCCGTCGTCGGATCGCTGCAGCCTCTCATCATCGCCGCGCTCACCGCGACGCTCGGTTGGCGACAGCCGCCCCGGCGGCAGGTGGCGCTCGCCGTGGTCGCGGCCGCCGGCGTGGCGCTCATGACCGTCACCTCGCGCACGACCGTCGACGCCTGGGGACTCACGGCAGCGATCGCCGGCACGGCGAGCATGGCGGTCGGGATCCTGCTCTCGAGCCGCTGGCGCCTCCCTGCCGGGTACCGCCCGCTCACGTGCACGGCATGGCAGCTCGTCGTCGGGGGCGTGGTGATCGCGCCCCTCGTGCCGTTCACCGACAGCGGCGCCCTCGTGCTCGACGGGGCGGCGGTCCTGGGCTACCTGTGGCTCGCTCTCGTCGGTGGTGCCATCGGGTACGGCGTCTGGCTGCACGGCGCGCGGCAGCTGCCGCCGGCAAGCACCGCGCTGCTGGGGATGCTCAGCCCGCTGATGGCCGCAGTGCTCGGCTGGGTCGTGCTCGGTCAGTCCCTCGATCCCCTGCAGTGCCTGGGCTTCGCGCTGGCCCTCGGCGGGGCTGCGTCGGGCCAGCTCGTCGGTCTGCGTGCGGCGCGCCGCGACCGCGGAGCCCACTGAGCCCGCCCCTTCCGACACCGTCGTCCACCCGAACCGCAGGAGCACCAGCATGACGAGTCCCCTCACAGCCGCGATCGCGGCGGGCCCCCGGCACGGCCACCCTTCCCGTCCTCCGACCGTCGTCGCGATGCTCGCCGGCGTGGTGCGCGATCGACCCGACGCGCCTGCCGTCGTCGACGACGAGGGGGTCCTGACCTTCGAGGGCCTCTGGCGCGACGCCGGCATCCTCGCGCGCCGTCTCCTGGACGCCGGCGTCGGTCGCGGCGACTGCGTCGGTCTGCTCCTGGAGCCGGGTCGCTCCCTGGTCGTGAGCGTCTGGGCCGTGCTGCGCGCCGGTGCGGTGTACGTCCCCCTCGCGGTCGACTACCCGACGCCTCGCCTCCAGCTGATGGCGCGCGACTCAGGGTTGCGCCTCGTGCTGACGGCTCCGGGTCTGCGGGCGCGTGCGGAGTCGATCCTCCCGGCGTGCGTCGGGATCCTCATCGTCGAGGACAGGAGCAGCGCCGACGTCCTGACGATCGAGACCGCCGACGGGACCGGGGTCGAGATCGGGCCTGACCATCGTGCCTACGTCATCTACACCTCGGGAACCACCGGTCGACCCAAGGGCGTCTCGATCCGGCATCGTGGGCTGGTCGCGCAGCTAGGGTGGCTTGGCAGCGACCACGACCTGGGGCCGGGGGCGCGCATCCTGTTCAAGACGCCGACGAGCTTCGACGCCGCACAGTGGGAGCTTCTCGCTGGAGCGACCGGCGCGACGGTCGTGATCGCACCGCAGGGCGCCCACCGTGACGTCGGCGAGCTGTGCACCCTCGTGCACCGGCACCAGGTCACGCACTTGCAGTGCGTCCCCACGGTCTGGTCGGCCATGGTCGCCATCCCGCGCTTCGCCACGTGCACCTCCTTGACCGCCCTGTTCAGCGGGGGAGAAGCCCTCACCGCGTCGCTCGCGCGTGAGCTCGTGCAGCTTCACCCGTCGGCCCGACTTGTGAACCTCTACGGTCCGACGGAGACGACGATCAACGTCACCGCGCACGTCGTCACGCCCGACGACCTCGACGCTGGGGGGATTGTGTCGATCGGTCGACCGGTTCCAGGGTCGTGGACGGTGGTCCTGGGCGACGACGACACCCCGTGCGCGACCGGTGAGCTGGGTGAGCTGTGCATCGGAGGGGTGCAGCTCGCTGCCGGCTACGTCGGTCTCGACGAGCTGACCGAGGAACGCTTCCCGTCCGTCGTCCTCGAAGGTGCACTCCGGCGCGTCTACCGGACGGGTGACCTGGTGCGTCGGGACGCGGCGGGACTTCTCGAGTTCCACGGCCGGTCCGACGACCAGGTCAAGGTCAACGGGCATCGCATCGAGACCCTCGAGGTCAAGACCGCCATCGAGGCGCACCACTGGGTGGCCGACGCCGAGGTGCTCCCGTGGGTCGATCCGCGCACCGGCGCGAGCACCCTCGCGGCGTTCGTGGTCCTCGACAGCGACGAGGCGCCCTTGATGGACCAGGGTGCGACCGGACAGCACCACCTGTCCAAGGACGACCACACGCAGGTTCACGCCCAGCTCGCCGATCCCGGCGTCCGTCACGACCTGCACGCGGCGTCCGGCACTGTGCTACCAGGGCAGGACGGGCGACCCGAGCAGCGGGAGCTGGCCTTCCGGCGCACGTCGTACCGGACGTTCGAGGGCGGGACGGTGACGTCGGACCACGTGCTCCGGCTGCTGCAGGGCGAGCGGCTGTCGCTGACCGGACCGCGCGCGCTCGCCGACCTCGCCGACGTCGCCGACCTGCTGCGCTGGTTCGGGGCCTTCGACAGCGAGGACCGACTGCTCCCGAAGTACGCCTACGCCTCGCCCGGTGCGCTGTACGCCACCCAGGTGTACGTCGAGGTGTCGGGGGTGCACGGTCTCGACGACGGCGTGCACTACTACCACCCGCGACGTCACGCGCTGCATCGAGTCGGCGATGGCGCGCCACCGTCGAACATCCATCAAGGCCGCCCGGCCGCGCGAGTGCGCCTGCACCTTCGAGGAGTGCGGGACGCCATCCGCTCGGTCTACGCCGTCAACGTCGACGAGGTGCTGGCCTTCGAGGTCGGTCACCTCCTCGGACTGCTCGACGACGTCGCCGCAGCACACGGCCGTGCGGTCCTCATCGTGGACGACGCCGTGCCGCCGGAGGTCGGGGTCGAGGGCGATGTCTGCTGGACCACCGTCGACCTCGTGGCCCCCACCCTCCCCGTCGCGGAGCGTCCCGACCCTGGGGTCGGACCGGAGGGGGTCGAGGTTCTCGTCCAGGTGCACGGGCAGGTGGTCGGACTGCGGCCCGGCCTGTACCGCGTCCGGCTGGACGGTGAGGCTTCGGAGTCGCGGCGTGGGGCGTCGCTCGAGCCGATCGGGGACGAGCTCGTCGAGCGTCGTCACGTCGTCGCCATCAACCAGCGCAGCTACGCTGCCTCGGCGTTCGCCGTCGCGCTGCGGTGCCCGCGCGCAGCGGGCCTCTCCGGCCTGCGTGCGCTCGGCCGGGCGCTGCACCGGTTGCAGGACAACTCCGTCGGCATCGGCCTGCTCTCCTCGGGATACTCCTCGTTGTCGGGTCGAGAGCTTCCCGCGGCGGCACGTCTCACGGCACTGGTTCCGGAGGACGGCGACAAGCTGTCCTACATCGCGCTCGCCGGTCGGGTCAGCGAGGACCAGCAGCGTGCCGAGGACATGCGTGAGGACGTCGTGCACATGAGCGGCCCACAGGAGATCCTGCGCGACGACCTCGCTGCGGCGCTGCCGCGATACATGGTGCCGAGCAGGGTGATGGTGGTGCCCAGCATGCCGATCGGTGCGACCGGCAAGGTCGACCGGGCGGCACTGCTCGCGGCGCTGGAGGACGAGACGACGGTCCCGCGCGGCGAGCACAGGCCGCCGGTCGGCCCGATCGAACAGCGGATCGCCGACTGCTGGACGCAGGTCCTGGGGCAGGACGTCCTCGATGTCGAGCTGGACTTCTTCGCGGCCGGCGGGAACAGCCTCGCCGCGGTGCGCCTCGTGCACCTGGTCAACGACCGCCTGGGCGCTGCGCTGCCGGTACACGTGCTCTTCACGCACGGCACGGTGCGTCAGCTCGCGGCGCGGGTGGCGAAGGCCGAGGGCGACCCGGCTCCCGCGAGTGCGAGCCGGCTCGTCCGGCTCGTCGACGGCGTTGGTCCGGCGATCGTGCTGTGGCCAGGCCTCGGCGGCTACCCCGCGAGCCTCGCACCGCTGGCCCGGCTCGTCGCGCGTGGCCGCCCGGTGGTCGCCGTCCAGACGCGGGGCCTCAACGAGGGCGAACGTCCGGTGGACGACGTCGACGAGCTCGTGAGGTCGGACCTGGCGGAGATCGAGCCACTGCTCTCGGCAGGTGCGCCGACGTTCATCGGTTACTCCTTCGGGGCGCGGGTCGCCACCGACGTCGCGTGCAGCCTGGCGCAGCGTGGCATCGACGTCGAGCTGGTGCTGCTCGCGCCCGGGTCGCCGCTGGTGCCCGACGCGCCCGACCCCGCTGGCGAGGCCGACTTCGCCGATCCCTACTTCCGGACCATCCTCTGGTCCGTGTTCCTCGGTCGGCTGCCGGCGCCTGTCCTCGTCGCTGCGACGCGTGATCGGTCAGGCTTCGAGCGGCTCCTGCGCGAGCAGCGTCCCGAGCTCGACCGGGGTCTCGCCGCTCGCATCGTCGACGTGGTGTTGGCCACCTTCGGCCTGCGCGCTGCCGAGGCGGGACACCTGCGCGCGGTGGTCGAGAGAGCCCGCGTGATCGACGCCGAAGGTGACGGGTGGTCCTTCCTCGACCGACTGGACCTGGATCTCGTGCCGCAGCGTGTCAGGATCCCGGTCGACCACTACGAGGTGCTCCGTGGACCGGGGGTGCAGGTGGTGGCCGACCTGCTGGGCGAGCCCGCGCTCGCATGACGTCGGCGGGCGACGACGGCGACCGGACCGGCGCGCGATCTCGTGTGTGAGCGGGTGCCCGGACGTGCACGCGCTGGACACGGCTGAGGCGAGCCGCCTGGTCGCGCTTCCCCGGGCAGGTCCGCGACGGCGAGCGGCGCCGCACCGGGGCGACGCGGACGACTGTGGGAGGGCGATTTGTGCTGGGGCGGGGGAGTCTGTCAGACTAGTGCGGTTGCTCCGGCCGGATCGCTGGGGCGCGCCCGCCCGGAACTCACGCCGGGATCGACGAGCGCGCCGCACGGTGTCCGGCCTGACTGCTGGAAGCGACGTGACGCGGACTCCCTGGAGGCCGCGGCCCGCGACCGGAAGTCCAACCACCCAACTCCAGAAGGTTCGCGCACGCTCGTGGCCACCACCGCGACACGCCCGACCTCGGGGGGCGGAGGGGAGCGATCCCCTCCAGGGAGAACAAGCCCCAGGGGCACACCAAGCTGACGAAGAGTAAGGACGACCAGAGCATGGCGGGACAGAAGATCCGTATCCGGCTCAAGGCCTATGACCACGAGGTGATCGACACCTCGGCGCGCAAGATCGTCGACACGGTCACGCGCACCGGAGCCTCCGTGGCCGGCCCCGTGCCCCTGCCGACCGAGAAGAACGTGTTCTGCGTGATCCGGTCGCCGCACAAGTACAAGGACAGCCGCGAGCACTTCGAGATGCGTACGCACAAGCGGCTCATCGACATCATCGACCCGACGCCGAAGACCGTCGACTCGCTCATGCGTCTCGACCTGCCGGCCGGTGTCGACATCGAGATCAAGCTCTGAGGGAGGACGAGAACACCATGAGCACCTCCTCCACCGTCAACGCGCGCGGCCTCCTCGGCCGCAAGCTCGGCATGACGCAGGTCTGGGACGACGAGGGCAAGATCGTCCCCGTCACCGTCCTCGCCGCCGAGACGAACGTGGTCACGCAGATCCGCACCGCCGAGACCGACGGCTACACCGCCGTCCAGATCGGCTTCGGCGAGATCGACGGCCGCAAGATCACCAAGCCGCAGGCCGGCCACTTCGCGAAGGCCGGCGTCACGCCGCGCCGTCACGTCGTCGAGATCCGCACCGAGGCGATCGGTGACTACACGCTCGGCCAGGAGATCTCCCCGGAGATCTTCGCCGCCGGCGACGAGGTCGACGTGACCGCCACCAGCAAGGGCAAGGGCTTCGCCGGCGTCATGAAGCGTCACGGGTTCGCCGGTGTGTCCGCCTCGCACGGCGCGCACCGCAACCACCGCAAGCCCGGCTCGATCGGTGCGTGCGCCACGCCCGGGCGCGTCTTCAAGGGTCTGCGCATGGCCGGCCACATGGGCGCCGAGACCGTCACCACCCAGAACCTGACCGTCCACGCCGTGGATGTCGCCAAGGGCGTCATCCTCGTCAAGGGTGCGGTCCCCGGCCCGAAGGGTGGACTCGTCGTGGTCCGCTCCGCGGTCAAGTCCGCCTCCAGCACCGGCGTGAAGGGAGCCTGATCCATGGCTGTCAAGACCATCGATGCCGCGCTGCCCGTCGACATCTTCGGCGTGCAGACGAACATCCCCCTGATCCACCAGGTCGTCACCGCGCAGCTCGCCGCCGCCCGTCAGGGCACGCACGACGTCAAGTCGCGCGGTGAGGTGTCCGGCGGTGGCAAGAAGCCGTGGCGCCAGAAGGGCACGGGTCGCGCCCGCGCCGGCTCGATCCGCGCGCCGCACTTCACCGGCGGTGGCATCGTGCACGGGCCCACGCCGCGCAGCTACGACCAGCGCACGCCCAAGAAGATGAAGGCCGCCGCCCTGCGCGGCGCCCTCTCCGACCGGGCCCGCTCGGGTCGCCTGCACGTCGTCGAGTCGCTGGTCACGGGCGAGGCGCCCTCCACCAAGGCCGCCGTCGCCGCGATCGCCGAGCTGACCACGCGTCGCCGGGTGCTCGTCGTCGTGCGCCGTGAGGACGCCCTCACGGCCCTCAGCCTGCGCAACGTCACCGACCTCGTCGTGCTGACCTTCGACCAGCTGAACACCTACGACGTCGTGCTCAGCGACGACGTGATCTTCACGCAGGACGCCTTCGAGGCGTTCGTCGCGGCGCGCTCCACCGAGGGCGCCGAGACGATCGCGCTCAGCGCGGCCGTCGTCGAGGCCGACGCCAAGCCCGCCGCGAAGCCGGCGAAGAAGGCGTCCGCGAAGAAGGCTCCGGCCGCCCAGGAGGCTCCGGCGCAGGCCGAGGCCGCCCCGGCGACCGAGGAGTCCGGCGCGGAGGGCGCGACCAAGACGCAGCCCTACGGCCCCGGCTCCAAGGCCCCGCTCAAGAGCGGCAACGCGCCCAAGGGTCACGAGATCAAGGGCAACGTCGACTCGATGAAGTTCCACACGCCGGACAGCCCCTGGTACGACCAGACGGTCGCCGAGGTCTGGTTCGACACCGAGGAGACCGCGCAGGCCGCCGGTTTCGAGAAGGCTGGTGAGTGACCGCATGAGCACCCTGCACAAGGACCACCGCGACGTCCTGATCGCGCCCGTCGTCTCCGAGAAGACGTACGCGCTCATCGACGACAACAAGTACACGTTCCTGGTTCACCCGGACGCGAACAAGACGGAGATCAAGATCGCCGTCGAGAACGTGTTCGGCGTCAAGGTGACGGCCGTGAACACGCTGAACCGCAAGGGCAAGACGCGCCGCACCCGCAACGGGCTCGGCAAGCGCAAGGACACCAAGCGGGCCATCGTGAGCGTCGCCGCTGGCCAGAGCATCGACATCTTCTCGAGCCCGAGCTGAGGACTGATCAGACATGGCTATCCGTAAGTACAAGCCGACCACGCCGGGCCGTCGGGGCTCCAGCGTCGCCGACTTCGCCGAGATCACCCGGACCACGCCGGAGAAGTCCCTCGTCGAGCCGCTGCCCAAGAAGGGTGGCCGCAACAACCAGGGTCGCATCACCACGCGTCACCAGGGTGGCGGTCACAAGCGCGCCTACCGCGTGATCGACTTCAAGCGCTACGACAAGGACGGCGTGCCGGCCAAGGTCGCTCACATCGAGTACGACCCCAACCGCACCGCGCGCATCGCGCTCCTGCACTACGCCGACGGCGAGAAGCGCTACATCATCGCGCCCGACGGCATCCGCCAGGGCCAGGCCATCGAGGCCGGCCCGACCGCGGACATCAAGGTCGGCAACAACCTGCCGCTGCGCAACATCCCCGTCGGCACGCAGATCCACGCCGTGGAGCTGCGTCCGGGTGGTGGCGCCAAGATGGGCCGCTCCGCCGGTGTGCGCGTGCAGCTCGTCGCCAAGGAGGGTTCGCGCGCCCAGCTGCGTCTGCCCTCCGGCGAGATGCGCTACGTCGACGTCCGCTGCCGCGCCACCATCGGCGAGGTCGGCAACGCCGAGCAGTCCAACATCAACTGGGGCAAGGCCGGCCGCAACCGCTGGAAGGGCAAGCGCCCGACCGTCCGTGGTGTGGCCATGAACCCGATCGACCACCCGCACGGTGGCGGTGAGGGCAAGACCTCGGGTGGTCGCCACCCGGTCTCGCCCTGGGGCAAGCCCGAGGGCCGTACGCGCAAGCGCAAGGCCAGTGACCAGATGATCGTCCGCCGCCGCAAGTCCGGCCGCTGAGCCTCGACGAGCTCAGGAATCCAGGAGTAGAGAATGCCCCGTAGTTTGAAGAAGGGTCCCTTCGTCGACGGCCACCTCGAGAAGAAGGTGGACGCTCAGAACGATGCCGGAACCCACACCGTGATCAAGACCTGGTCGCGTCGCTCGATGATCCTGCCGTCCTTCATCGGACACACGATCGCCGTGCACGACGGCCGCAAGCACGTCCCCGTGTTCATCACCGACGCGATGGTCGGGCACAAGCTGGGCGAGTTCGCCCCCACCCGCACCTTCCGCGGTCACGAGAAGGACGACCGAAAGGCCAAGAGGCGATGAGTGCAGCTACCCGAGAGAACGTGAGCGAGCGTCGTGCGCGCCTGCTGGGCGACGCCGCGGGCGCGTTCGCCGTGGCCCGCTTCGTGCGGGTCACCCCGCAGAAGGCTCGCCGTGTCGGCGACCTGGTCCGCGGCATGGACACGCAGGAGGCGCTCGCCATCCTGCAGTTCGCCCCGCAGGCCGTCGCCTCCAACTTCTACAAGCTGGTCGAGTCCGCCGTCGCGAACGCGGTGACCACCGAGGGCCTGGACGCGTCCGACCTCGTGATCTCCACGCTCCTGGTCGAGGAGGGCCCGACGATGAAGCGGTGGCGTCCGCGCGCGAAGGGTTCGGCCAGCCGCATCCTCAAGCGCACCAGCCACCTCACCGTCGTCGTGCAGCCGTCCGCCGACGTGCCGCAGTCGCGCAAGAACACCAAGAAGGGCGGTCGCTGACCATGGGCCAGAAGATCAACCCGCACGGCTTCCGCCTGGGCATCTCCACCGACCACAAGAGCCGCTGGTACGCCGACAAGCTGTACAGCAGCTACGTCGGCGAGGACGTCAAGATCCGCAAGCTCCTCACCAAGGGCATGGACCGCGCCGGCATCAGCCGCGTGGAGATCGAGCGCACGCGTGACCGCGTCCGCGTCGACATCCACACCGCGCGTCCGGGCATCGTCATCGGTCGCCGTGGCGCCGAGGCCGACCGCATCCGTGGCGAGCTGGAGAAGCTCACCGGCAAGCAGGTGCAGCTCAACATCCTCGAGGTCAAGCAGCCCGAGCTCGACGCCCAGCTCGTCGCGCAGGGCGTGGCCGAGCAGTTGAGCGGTCGCGTGCAGTTCCGTCGTGCGATGCGCAAGGCGATGCAGACGACCATGCGCTCCGGCGCCAAGGGCATCCGCATCCAGTGCTCGGGCCGTCTCGGCGGCGCCGAGATGAGCCGCTCGGAGTTCTACCGCGAGGGCCGCGTGCCCCTGCACACGCTCCGCGCCGACGTCGACTACGGCTTCTACGAGGCCAAGACCACCTTCGGTCGCATCGGCGTCAAGGTGTGGATCTACAAGGGTGAGGTCGCGGGCACGCGCGCCGAGCGCGAGGCCGAGGCCGCGCGTCGCGCCGCCGCTCCCGGCAGCCGTCGCCCCCAGCGCGGGCGCCGTCCCGCTCGTGACGACCAGGCCGGCCAGGGTGCTCCCCAGGCCGAGCAGGCCGCTCCCGCCGCCGAGGCTCCTGCCACGGCCGGCGCCGGCGCTGCCACCGAAGGAGGGCAGTCCTGATGTTGATGCCTCGTAGGGTCAAGTACCGCAAGCAGCACCACCCCAAGCGCCGCGGCATGGCGAAGGGCGGCACGGAGCTGGCGTTCGGCGACTTCGGCATCCAGGCGGTCGAGGGTCACTACGTGACCAACCGTCAGATCGAGTCCGCTCGTATCGCCATGACGCGTCACATCAAGCGTGGCGGCAAGGTGTGGATCAACATCTACCCCGACCGCCCGCTGACCAAGAAGCCGGCCGAGACCCGCATGGGCTCCGGCAAGGGCTCGCCCGAGTGGTGGGTCGCGAACGTCAAGCCCGGACGCGTCATGTTCGAGCTCTCGGGTGTCTCCGAGGACGTTGCGCGCGAGGCGATGCGTCGCGCCATCCACAAGCTGCCCATGAAGGCGCGCTTCATCACCCGCGACACCGAGGGAGGGTTCTGAGCATGGCTGCGAAGACCACTGCCGCAGAGCTGCGCGGCCTCGATGCCGAGGCTCTGGAGACCAAGCTGCGCGAGGCCAAGGAAGAGCTGTTCAACCTGCGCTTCCAGAACGCCACGGGACAGCTCGACAACACGGCTCGTCTGAAGACGGTCCGCCGCGAGATCGCCCGCATCTACACGGTGCTGACCGAGCGCGAGCTGGGCATCATCGAGGCGGTCGAGGCATGAGCACGAGCGAGAAGGACACCGTGACCACGAACACCGAGACCACCCGCAACTACCGCAAGGTGCGCGAGGGCCTCGTCACGAGCGACAAGATGGACAAGACCGTCGTCGTCATCGTCGAGGACCGCGTGAAGCACCCGCTGTACGGCAAGGTGCTGCGACGCAACGTGAAGCTCAAGGCGCACGACGAGGCCAACGCGGCCGGCGTCGGCGACCGTGTGCTCATCCAGGAGACCCGCCCGCTGTCGGCCACCAAGCGCTGGCGCGTCGTGGAGATCCTCGAGAAGGCGAAGTGAGAGACAGATGATTCAGCAGGAGTCGCGACTCAAGGTCGCCGACAACACCGGTGCGAAGGAGATCCTCTGCATCCGCGTGCTCGGCGGCTCGGGTCGACGCTACGCCGGTATCGGCGACACCATCGTCGCCACCGTCAAGGACGCCATCCCCGGCGGCAACGTCAAGAAGGGCGACGTCGTCAAGGCCGTGGTCGTGCGCACCGTCAAGGAGCGCCGCCGTCCGGACGGCTCGTACATCAAGTTCGACGAGAACGCCGCCGTCATCCTCAAGGCCGACGGCGACCCGCGTGGAACGCGCATCTTCGGCCCCGTGGGCCGCGAGCTGCGCGACAAGAAGTTCATGCGGATCATCTCGCTCGCCCCGGAGGTGCTCTGAACATGGCCAGCAACAAGCGAACGCTGTCGATCCGCAAGGGTGACCAGGTCAAGGTCATCGCGGGTGCCGACAAGGGCGTCGAGGGCAAGGTCATCGAGGTGCTCGCCGAGCGCGAGCGCGTCATCGTCGAGGGCGTGAACCGCATCAAGCGCCACACCCGCGCCGGTGCCGACGGCACCCAGGGCGGCATCATCACGCGTGAGGCCCCCATCCACGTCTCGAACGTGATGCTCGTCGTCGACGTCGACGGCGACAAGACCACGACGCGCGTCTCGCACCGCCGCGACGACGTCACCAAGAACCGTCCCGACGGTTCCAGCTACGAGGCGCAGCGCTCCGTGCGCGTGTCCTCCAAGACCGGAAAGGAGATCTGAGCATGGCTGAGACGACCACCGCTCCGCGGCTGAAGGCCAAGTACCGCGAGGAGATCCTCCCGGCGCTGCGCGAGGAGTTCGACCACGCGAACGTCATGCAGGTGCCCGGACTGACGAAGATCGTCGTCAACATGGGTGTCGGCGAGGCTGCCCGCGACGGCAAGCTCATCGAGGGCGCCATCCGCGACCTCACGGCGATCACCGGCCAGAAGCCGCAGGTCACCAAGGCTCGCAAGTCCATCGCGCAGTTCAAGCTGCGCGAGGGCATGCCGATCGGTGCGCACGTCACGCTGCGCGGCGACCGCATGTGGGAGTTCCTCGACCGCCTGCTCACGCTGGCGCTGCCCCGTATCCGCGACTTTCGCGGCCTCAACGGCAAGCAGTTCGACGGTCGCGGCAACTACACGTTCGGTCTGACCGAGCAGGTCATGTTCCACGAGATCGACCAGGACAAGATCGACCGGTCGCGGGGCATGGACATCACCATCGTCACCACCGCCACCAACGACGACGAGGGTCGCGCGCTGCTGAAGCAGCTGGGCTTCCCCTTCAAGGAGAACTGACATGGCGAAGACCGGCCTCAAGATCAAGGCGGCCCGCAAGCCGAAGTTCGCGGTCCGTGGCTACACGCGCTGCCAGCGCTGCGGCCGTCCGAAGTCCGTGTACCGCAAGTTCGGCCTGTGCCGGATCTGCCTGCGCGAGATGGCCCACCGCGGCGAGCTGCCCGGAGTGACCAAGTCCTCCTGGTGAACTCGTCGGCCTCGTGCCGCTGACCACCACCCCTTCCACCACGACCGTCGCAGGTCCTCCCTCACCCGTCCGGGAACCCGGGCCCGGGGACGGGATGCGAAACCACGGCAGGAACGGAAACATCACATGACCATGACCGACCCGATCGCGGACCTGCTCACGCGGATCCGCAACGGCAACCAGGCGTACCACGACGACGTGTCGGCGCCCTACTCCAAGCTGAAGGAGGGCGTGCTCGCCCTGCTGAAGCAGGAGGGGTACATCACCGACTACAAGGTCGTCGAGCCCGCCGAGGGCGAGGTGGGCAAGTCCCTCCACGTGACCCTCAAGTACGGCCCCCAGCGCGAGCGCTCGATCGCCGGCATCCGCCGCATCAGCAAGCCGGGCCTGCGGGTGTACGCCAAGTCCACGAACCTCCCGAAGGTGCTCGGTGGACTGGGCGTCGCCATCATCTCGACCAGCCAGGGCCTGCTGACCGATCGTCAGGCCACGACCAAGGGTGTAGGCGGAGAAGTCCTCGCCTACGTCTGGTGAGGGAGGAGCACACACATGTCGCGCATCGGCAAGCTTCCCGTCGCCGTCCCGAACGGCGTCGAGGTCACCATCGAGGGTCAGGACGTCCGCGTCAAGGGCCCCAAGGGCGAGCTCTCGCACCGCGTCGCCGAGCCCATCACGGTCAACCGTGGTGAGGACGGCAGCCTCGAGGTCCAGCGTCCCGACGACGAGCGTCGCAGCAAGGCCCTGCACGGCCTGAGCCGCACGCTCATCAGCAACATGGTCGTCGGCGTCACCGACGGCTACGAGAAGAAGCTCGAGATCGTGGGCGTCGGCTACCGCGTCCTGTCCAAGGGCCCGACGGAGCTCGAGTTCGCGCTCGGCTTCAGCCACCCCGTGATCGTCAAGGCCCCCGAGGGCATCACGTTCAACGTGGAGGCCCCCACCAAGTTCTCGGTCATCGGCATCGACAAGCAGTCGGTCGGCGAGGTCGCCGCGAACATCCGCAAGATCCGCAAGCCCGAGCCCTACAAGGGCAAGGGTGTCCGTTACGCCGGCGAGCGCGTGCTGCGCAAGGCTGGAAAGGCTGGTAAGTGATGGCCGTCTCCATCAAGCAGGTCAAGGGTCGCTCGGCCCGCGCCACGTCGCGCGCGCGTCGCCAGATCCGTGGCCGCAAGAAGCTGCACGGCTCGCCCGAGCGTCCTCGTCTCGTCGTGACCCGCTCCAGCAAGCACATCGTGGCCCAGGTCGTCAACGACCTCGAGGGACACACGCTGGCCTCGGCCTCGACCCTCGAGGCCGACCTGCGCGCCTTCGACGGCGACAAGACCGCCAAGGCGAAGAAGGTCGGCGAGCTCGTCGCCGACCGTGCGAAGGCTGCCGGCATCGAGGCCGTCGTCTTCGACCGCGCGGGCAACCGCTACGCGGGTCGCGTGGCCGCCCTGGCCGACGGCGCGCGCGAGGGTGGGCTGGAGTTCTGATGTCCACCAAGACGAACAACTACGACATGGGGAGTGCCGCATGAGCGCCCAGCAGAGTGGTAACCGCCGCGGAGGCGGAGACCGTCGCGGTGGTCGAGGCGACCGCGGCGGCGACAAGTCCAACTACATCGAGAAGGTCGTCACGATCAACCGTGTCGCCAAGGTCGTGAAGGGTGGTCGTCGCTTCAGCTTCACCGCCCTCGTGATCGTCGGCGACGGTGACGGCCAGGTCGGTGTCGGCTACGGCAAGGCCAAGGAGGTCCCCACGGCGATCTCCAAGGGTGTCGAGGAGGCGAAGAAGAACTTCTTCCGCGTCCCGCGCATCCAGGGCACCATCCCGCACCCGGTGCAGGGCGAGAAGGCGGCCGGTGTCGTCTTCCTGCGTCCTGCGTCGCCCGGTACCGGCGTCATCGCCGGTGGCCCGGTGCGTGCAGTGCTCGAGGCCGCCGGTGTCCACGACGTCCTGAGCAAGTCGCTCGGCTCGTCGAACTCCATCAACATCGTCCACGCGACGGTGGAGGCCCTCAAGGGCCTGGAGTCGCCCGACGCGGTCGCGCAGCGTCGTGGCCTCGCGGTCGAGGACGTCGCCCCGTCGGCCCTGCTCAAGGCTCAGGCCGAGGGCATCAAGGAGGCGCAGAACGCGCCCGCCGAGGTCGGTGTCTGATGGCGCGCCTCGAGATCACCCAGGTTCGTTCGGCGATCGGTCGCCCGCAGAACCAGCACCACACGCTGCGGTCGCTGGGTCTGAAGCGCATCGGCGACGTCGTCGTCAAGGAGGACCGCCCCGAGATCCGCGGCATGGCGAACACCATCCCGCACCTCGTGGCCGTCAAGGAGGTTGACTGACATGGCGCTGAAGCTTCACCACCTGCGCCCCGCCCCCGGCGCCAAGACCGCCAAGACCCGCGTGGGTCGCGGTGAGGGCTCCAAGGGCAAGACCGCCGGTCGCGGCACCAAGGGCACCAAGGCCCGCTACCAGGTGTCCGCCGGCTTCGAGGGTGGACAGATCCCGCTCCACATGCGTCTGCCGAAGCTGAAGGGGTTCAAGAACCCCTTCCGCGAGGAGTACCAGGTCGTCAACGTCGAGCGCATCGGCACCCTCTTCCCCGAGGGTGGCGCCATCGACGTCGACGCGCTGGTCGCGAAGGGCGCGGTCCGCAAGGGCCAGCTGGTCAAGGTGCTCGGCGAGGGTGACCTCTCCGTGGCCGTCCAGGTGACCGCCCACAAGTTCTCCGGCTCGGCCCGCAGCAAGATCGAGGCCGCCGGCGGCAGCGCGACCGAGCTCTGAATGACGCTCTGACGAGACGACGGCGAGGTTCGTGGCCCTAGCGGCCACCGGACCTCGCCGTCGTTCGTCGTCCGGCCCTCGCAGGCCGCGGCCCGTCCCGGGCGCCCGCCCCACGCGTGGGGTGCAACGACCGGGCAACGGCCGATCTGCGAGAACTGACTGTTAGAGTCGCCGAGGTCCCGCCAGGGGCCCACGATCGAGGAGGACACCCGGTGCTCAGCGCCTTCGTCAACGCGTTCAAGACGCCTGACCTTCGACGCAAGCTGCTGTTCGTGCTCGCCGTGATCGTGCTGTTCCGGTTCGGCTCGACCCTGCCGGCCCCCGGCATCAACGTGAGCAACGTGCAGCGCTGCGTCGACCTTGCCTCGCAGGGCGAGAACAGCAGCCTCTTCGCGCTCATCAACGTCTTCTCCGGCGGCGCGCTCCTGCAGCTGACCGTGTTCGCGCTGGGCATCATGCCCTACATCACCGCGAGCATCATCCTGCAGCTGCTCGTCGTCGTCATCCCGCGGCTGGAGGCCCTCAAGAAGGAGGGCCAGTCCGGCCAGGCGAAGATCACGCAGTACACCCGCTACCTGACGCTCGGCCTCGCCGTCCTGCAGGCCACGGGCATCGTGGCGCTCGCGCGCAGCGGCCAGCTGTTCGGTGGCGTCGACTGCGGCCAGCTGCTCTACCGCCCCGACAGCATCCCGGCCTTCCTGCTGATCGTCCTCACCATGGTCGCGGGCACCGCCGTCATCATGTGGCTCGGCGAGCTCGTGACCGACCGCGGCGTCGGCAACGGCATGTCGATCCTGATCTTCACGCAGGTCGTCGCGACGTTCCCCGGCGCCATGTGGCTGATCAAGGAGCAGAAGGGCTGGGCGACGTTCTCCGTCGTGGTGCTCGTCGGTCTCGTGATCGTCGCGGCCGTCATCCTCATCGAGCAGGCGCAGCGTCGGATCCCGGTCCAGTACGCGAAGCGCATGGTCGGGCGTCGGATGTTCGGCGGCTCCTCGACCTACATCCCGCTGAAGGTGAACCAGGCCGGCATCATCCCGGTCATCTTCGCCTCGAGCCTGCTGTACCTGCCGGCGCTGTACGCGCAGTTCCGACCCGACGGACCGGGCGCGGTGTTCATCACCGACCACTTCGTGCGTGGTGACCACCCGTACTACATGATCACCTACTTCGCGCTGATCGTGTTCTTCGCCTACTTCTACGTGGCGATCACCTTCAACCCGGAGGAGGTCGCCGACAACATGCGCAAGTACGGCGGCTTCATCCCCGGCATCCGTGCCGGCCGTCCGACGCAGGACTACCTGGCGTACGTCCTGAGCCGCATCACGGCACCGGGCGCGGTGTACCTGGGCTTCATCGCCCTGATCCCGATGGTGGCCGTGGCGCTGCTCGGCGCCAGCCAGAACTTCCCGTTCGGCGGCACCTCGATCCTCATCATCGTGGGCGTCGGCCTCGACACGGTGAAGCAGATCGAGAGCCAGCTCCAGCAGCGCAACTACGAAGGGTTCCTGCGGTGACTCGTCTCCTCATCATGGGTCCGCCCGGTGCCGGCAAGGGCACCCAGGCGGCGACGCTGGCGCAGCGGATCCAGGGCGCGCACGTCTCGACCGGCGACATCTTCCGGGCGAACGTGCAGCAGCAGACCGAGCTCGGCCGGACCGCGCAGCGCTACATGGACGCGGGGGAGTACGTGCCCGACGAGGTCACGAACGCCATGGTGCAGGACCGCCTCGCCCAGGACGACGCACGCGAGTCCTTCATCCTCGACGGGTACCCACGCACGCTCGAGCAGGTCTCGACCCTCGACCGGATCCTCGCCGACCTCGGCTCCGAGCTCGACCACGTGCTCGTGCTGACGGTCGACCACGAGGAGCTGATCGCCCGGCTGCTGAAGCGGGCCGAGACCAGCGGGCGCGCCGACGACACCGAGGACGTCATCCGGCACCGCCAGGAGGTCTACATCGCAGAGACGGCGCCCTTGCTGCCGGTGTACCGCGAGCGTGGCCTGCTGCGTGAGGTCGACGGCATGGGCACGGTCGACGAGGTCGAGGCGCGCATCGACGCCGCACTCGGCCTCTGACCCGAGGCCGGGGGAGACCGTGTTCGGTCGCGGCATCGAGATCAAGACGCCCGAGCAGGTGGCGCTCATGCGCCGCGCCGGACTCGTCGTCGCGCACGCGCTCGAGGCGGTCCGCGAGACCGTCGCACCCGGGGTGACGACGGCCGAGCTCGACGCCGTCGCGCACGACACCATCCGCGCACACGGCGCGACGTCGAACTTCCTGCACTACGGCGCCGAGCCCGGCGTGCCGGGCTTCCCCGGCGTCATCTGTGCGTCGGTCAACGACGAGGTCGTGCACGGCATCCCCGGGTCGCGGGTCCTGCGCGAGGGCGACGTGGTCTCGATCGACTGCGGCGCGATCGTCGACGGATGGCACGGCGACTCCGCCGTGACCGTCACCGTCGGCGAGGTCGCCCCCGAGGTGCAGCAGCTCGTCGACAACACCGAGCGGGCGCTCTGGGCCGGCATCGCCGCGGGCGGCGTGGGCCGACGCGTCGGCGACGTGAGCCACGCGATCGAGCGCAGCGTGCGCTCGGCCGGTGACTACGGCATCGCCGACGGCTACACGGGGCACGGCATCGGCACGGCCATGCACCAGGCGCCCGACGTGCCGAACGTCGGGCGAGCCGGCAAGGGTCCGCGCATCGTGCCCGGTCTCGTCCTGGCCGTCGAGCCGATGGTCACGCTCGGCTCGGCCGACACCCGCACCCTCGACGACCACTGGACGGTCGTGTCCGACGACGGGTCCTGGGCCGCCCACTGGGAGCACACGGTCACCTGGACCGCCGACGGCGCATGGGTGCTGACGGCGCTCGACGGCGGGCGTGCGCGGCTCGCCGAGCTCGGTGTGCCCTACGCGGGCGACGACGCGTCGTAGCCGTCGCGGTTCAGCGACGCGGCGCGGCGACGACCGGCGCGGTCGTGCGGGTCGAGGCGATCGTGCGGGCGACGTAGCCGCTGCGGCTGCCCGTGACCGTCACGTGGATGCGCTTGCCGCGGTCGGCGGCCACCGGGCGGTAGGCACTCCCGGTCGCGCCGGCGATGAGTCGGCCGTTGGCGTACCAGCGGTAGCTGAAGGTGGCCACGGGGGACCACGCCGGGGTGCTCGCTCGCAGCACCGCACCCACCTGGGCCGCCCCGGAGAGCACTGGCCGGTGCACCGTCCTGAACGCCACCGGTGCCGCCTGGACGGGCGGGGTGGTCCGGCTCGACGACAGCGTGCGGGTGACGTAGCCGTCGCGCGTGCCCGTGACCGCCACGCGGATGCGCTTGCCGCGGTCCGCGGACGTCAGGCGGTAGCTGGTGCCGGTGGCGCCGGGGATCGGGCGGCCGTCGGCGAACCACTGGTAGGTGAAGGTGGCGACCGGCGACCAGGCGTCGGTCCGGACCTGCAGCGTGGTGCCCACCTGGGCCGGACCGGACAGCACGGGCTGCGCCGTCGTGCTGAACTGCCCGGGCGCGACGGCGTCGGTGGGCTGGGACGCGACCTGCGTGGTCGTGTAGGCGGTGCGCGAGCCGGTGACGACGACGTGCAGACGGTGCCCTCGATCGTCCGGGGTCACGGTGTAGCGCGCCGTCGTGGCGCCGGCGATCGGGGTGTCGTCGGAGAACCACTGGTAGGCGAGCGTGGCCGTCGGCGACCACGCCGCCGTGCTCGCGGTGAGGACCGACCCTACCGCGGACGTGCCCGCGACGACCGGTGCCGGCGCGAGGTCGAAGACGCCCGGGGCGACCGGGTCGGTCACGGAGGCGGACTCCAGCACCTGCGTGTTGTAGCCCGGACGCGAGCCCGTGGCGACCACGCCGATGCGCTGCCCGAGCAGGCCGGCGTCGAGCGGCAGGGTGCTGCTCGTGGCCCCGGGGATGATCTCGTCGTCGGCGTACCACTGGTAGTCGAGCGTGGCCGCAGGCTTCCAGGCGGGAGCGGACGCGACCAGCTGGGCGCCCACGCGCTCCGTGCCCGTCAGCGTCGGTCGTGCGGTCGTGCCGAAGTCGCCCGCCGCGATCGGCTTGGACGTGCGGGCCGAGGTCGAGGGCGTCGCGGGGTACCCGGCGCGCCGCCCGGTGACGACGACGTGGACCTTGCGGCCGCGCTCGGCCGCGGTCAGCCGGTAGGTCGACGCGGTGGCCCCGCGGATCGGCGTGCCGTCGGCGACCCACTGGTAGGTCAGGGTGGCCGTCGGCGACCAGGAGCCGGCTCGCGCCGTCAGCAGGCTGCCGACCTTCTCGGCGCCGGCGAACGTGGGTCTCGGGGCCGAGGTGAAGCGGGGGGTGACGTCGGGGTCGGCGAAGTGGATGAAGCCGTCCGGCCAGCCGGACCCGGACTTCGTGATCCGCCGGTGGTCGAAGTCGCGACCCCAGTTCGACTCCGAGACGATGATCTCGGTGGGGGAGGCGACCCGCTCGACGTACGCGACGTGGTTGCCGGTGCGGCCCCACCAGGCGACGGAGCCGACCGCGGGCGTCGCGTCGGTGATGGAGGCCATCGTCGTGCCCCAGTCGCGGGCGTTGCCGACGCCGGAGGCCGGACGCCGGTTCGGCATGCCGTTGGTGGTGACGAGGCGGTACGCGACGTAGTTCGTGCAGTTCGTGCCGCCGTACATGTTCCAGTAGCTCGTGCGCTGGTTCTGCTCGTAGCCGTGGTGGTCGTACCCGGCGCGCAGGCAGTTCGCGTAGCCCGAGCACAGCAGGGTCGAGGCGGCCTGCGCGGTGGGCGCAGCGGCCAGCGTCCCGGCCACCAGGACGGCGGCGAGGGAAGATAGCAGCGCTGAGAGCACCCGGGAACGCGACACGCCGAGCAGCGTACGGGATTTCGGGGGCGCGTGGGACCTGTGTGACGGAAGTGGTCGCTGTCAGGACCTCGCGGACGGTCGCGCAGGCGGTGAGAGGGTGCTCGCCCACGCCGGGGACCCCCATGGACTGCTTAGGGTTGCCTAGCCTATGCTTCAAGCACGGGTCGGCCGACCCGTACGGTCGGGGTGGACGAGAGGCAGACATGACGATCATCGAGCCGGACACCTCCTCGTTGTCGCGCCTGCTGCGCGACGGCTCCCGACGTGAGCACGAGTCCGCGGAGGGCTCGGCCTTCATGAGCGAGCTGCTCGCCGGCCGCGTGTCGCCCCGCGGGTACGCGGACTACCTGGCACGGCTGCAGCGGGTGTACGCGGCGCTCGAGGCCGCCGGGCGGGCGCTCGCCGGGCACCCGGTGGTCGACGCCGTGCTCGACCCCGCCCTGGAGCGGTCGTCGGCGATCCTCGACGACGTCGCGCACTGGGGGACCGGCCACGCGGCGACGCCGGCGACCGACGCCTACGTGGCGCGGATCGAGACCACCCGTGACCACCCCGCGCGGTACGTGGCGCACCACTACACGCGGTACCTGGGCGACCTCTCCGGCGGTCGCGCGATCGGTCGGGTGCTGGGGCGGACCTTCGACCTCGACCACGACGGGCTCGCCTTCTACGCGTTCGCCGACGTGCCGAAGCCGAAGCCGTACAAGGACGCGTACCGCCAGCGCCTCGACGCTCTCGACCTCACTGCGCAGGAGCGGCTCGACGTCCTCGCCGAGGTGCGCCTCGTCTTCGGGCTCAACGAGGCGCTGTTCGCCGAGCTGTCCGCGGACCTCGACACGTACCGCCTCTGACGGGCCGCCTGGCGCGAGGCGTCCCGCGTCCTGGGCTCAGGAGTGGTGCTCCTGCGTGCAGCACTTGACGCTGCCGCCGGCCTTCAGCAGCTCGCTCACGTCGACGGGGACCGGCACGTAGCCGCGCTCCTCGAGCTGGCGAGCGAGGGTGCGCGCCTGCACGGGGACGACGACGTGGCGTCCGTCGCTCACCGCGTTGAGCCCGAGCACGAGGGCGTCCTCCTCGGTGCACTCGACCGCGTCCGGGAACAGCTCGCGCAGCGTGCGACGGCTGTGCTCGGAGAACGCCGACGGCAGGTAGGCGATGTCGGCCGGGGCGTCGCCGTTGCCGTCGTCGAGCACGGCCAGGGCGGTGTCGAGGTGGTAGAAGCGAGGGTCGACGAGCTGCAGGCTGACGACCGGACGGTCGAGCACGCGGGCCGCCTCGACGTGCGCGTGCAGGCTCGTCCGGAAGCCCGTGCCCGCCAGGATCATCGAGCCGAGCACGAGGAAGTCGCCCTCGCCCTCGTTGGTCTGCGTGGGGTCGGCGACGGCGACGCCCTGCCCCCGGAGCCAGGCGGCGTGCTCGACGGCCTCGGCGGCCCGCTCGGGGTGACGGAACCGAGCGCCGTACGCGCGCCCACCGACGACCGTCGCGCCGTTGGCGGCGAACACCATGTCGGGCAGGCCGGGCACCCCGTCGAGCACGTGCACCCGGTGGCCCAGCGCGCTGTATGTCTGGCGCAGCACCTCCCACTGGACGAGCGCGCGCCGGCGGTCGACGGCGACCCCCGGCCGCATCCACGCGTTGATCGCGTAGGTGACCTCGAAGTGGGTCGGTGCGCACATGAGGTACGTGCGGGTCCGGGCGGTCCGGGTGACCTGGCGCGCGGGTGAGGGACTCGCCGGGACGTGGGTGGCGGGACGGGTCTCGAGCACGGTCACGGTGACCTCCTGGATCAGTGGCGTCACCCCTGCGACGCAACGAATCCATCGTAGTTCGCCGCTCTGGTGATCCGAGAGTTCGAAACTGCGCGTCCTTGCGCAGGAACCTGACGTTCTGGGGCCAGGGGCGGCGATTCGTTGCACCATGGGTCCATGGACGACGTCGACCGCCGGATCATCGACCACCTCGTGCGCGACGGCCGGGCCGGCTACGCCCGGATCGCCGCCGACGTCGGCCTGTCGGCCCCGGCGGTCAAGCGTCGGGTCGACCGGCTCGTCGCCGACGGTGTCGTGAAGGGCTTCACCGCGGTCGTCGACCCCGACCTCATGGGCTGGGCCGTCGAGGCCTACGTGGAGGTCCACTGTCGCGGCACGATCACGCCCGAGGCCCTCGGGTCCGCGTTCGCGAGGATCCCCGAGATCCACGCGGCCGCCACCGTGTCGGGCCAGGCCGACGCGATCCTGCGGATCGTCGCGCGCGACGTGCGCGACCTGGAGCGGGCGCTCGAGCGGGTGCGCACCGAGGTCGACAACGTCGACCACACCGATACCGCGATCGTGCTGTCGCGCCTCATCGACCGCTACACCGGCTGATCGCCGCTCACGTCGGCGGCCGGACGCCGAGCGCGCCGACGTTGTTCTCCAGCCTCATCGGCCCATCCTCACGCGCGTCGGCGGTGCGGTGCCAGCGCCCGCCGACCCTCGATTTGAAACGAGTGCCCCGACCGACGTAGACTTCCCTGTCGGCCTATGTCGGGCGCATCGACCCCTGCCCTCGTGGTTCACCCCTCGTCGGAAGCGGCTCCTCGGAGTCGCGGGTCCTCGCGCGTGCCCGGGCCGTCCCTGACGATCAACCGAGAAGCTGAGGTCCATGGCGAAAAAAGAAGGCGTCATCGAGATGGAGGGTGCTGTCGTCGAGGCACTCCCGAACGCGATGTTCCGGGTCGAGCTGGCCAACGGTCACAAGGTCCTGGCGCACATCAGCGGCAAGATGCGCCAGCACTACATCCGCATCCTCCCCGAGGACCGGGTCGTGGTGGAGCTGTCGCCGTACGACCTCAGCCGTGGACGGATCGTCTACCGCTACAAGTGATCGACACGTCGGGAACGACACCGTCGAGCACGCCACAACTGCACACCGAACACGTTCAGACTGAAGAAGAGAGAGCTTCTCGATGAAGGTCAACCCGAGCGTGAAGAAGATCTGTGACAAGTGCAAGGTGATCCGTCGCCACGGCCGCGTCATGGTGATCTGCGAGAACCCCCGGCACAAGCAGCGCCAGGGCTGATCGCACTTCTTCACCGCGACCCACTGAACATCTGACGGCTCCCGACGCCCCCTGGAGACAGGACCGGCGGCGGGTCACCCCCGGCGCAGAGGCCGGGGCCCGGCTCAGGACCCCCAAGGAACGGGTCCTGGAGGCAGCTGGGGCGCCTCAGGTGACGACACCTCTGCCGTACCGGAAGGAACTGCCACCATGGCACGCCTCGTCGGAGTCGATCTCCCGCGCGACAAGCGCATCGAGATCGCACTCACCTACATCTTCGGCGTCGGGCGCACCCGCGCCACCGACACCCTCGCCGCCACCGGCATCAGCCCCGACCTGCGGGTCCACGAGCTGACCGACGACCACCTCGTCGCGCTGCGTGACCACATCGAGGCCAACTACCAGGTCGAGGGCGACCTGCGCCGTGAGGTCACGGCCGACATCCGTCGCAAGATGGAGATCGGTTCGTACCAGGGCCGTCGCCACCGTGCGCACCTGCCCGTCCGCGGCCAGCGCACGAAGACCAACGCGCGCACCCGCAAGGGTCCGAAGCGCACCGTCGCCGGAAAGAAGAAGTGATCTAGATGCCTCCGAAGAACACCGGCGCCAAGAAGGTGCGCCGCAAGGAGAAGAAGAACGTCGTTCAGGGCCAGGCCCACATCAAGAGCACGTTCAACAACACGCACGTGACGATCACGGACCCCTCGGGCGCCGTGATCGCGTGGGCCTCCGGCGGAACCGTCGGCTTCAAGGGCTCGCGCAAGTCCACGCCCTTCGCGGCGGGCATGGCGGCCGAGGCCGCCGGTCGCCAGGCGATGGAGCACGGGATGAAGAAGGTCGACGTCTTCGTGAAGGGCCCGGGCTCGGGTCGCGAGACGGCGATCCGGTCGCTGAGCGGCGTCGGCATCGAGGTCGGCACCATCTCCGACGTCACCCCCAGCCCGCACAACGGCTGCCGCCCGCCCAAGCACCGTCGTCTGTGACGGACGCGAAGAACTCAGGAGTCTGAATCATGGCCCGTTACACCGGACCTCTCACCAAGAAGTCGCGCCGCCTCGGCGTCGACCTCGTCGGTGGCGACGCCGCGTTCGAGCGTCGTCCGTACCCCCCGGGCATGCACGGTCGTGCCCGCATCAAGGAGTCGGAGTACCGCACCCAGCTGCAGGAGAAGCAGAAGGCGCGCTACACCTACGGCGTCCTCGAGAAGCAGTTCCGCAAGTACTACGAGACCGCTCACCGCAAGCCGGGCAAGACGGGTGACAACCTGCTCATCCTGCTCGAGAGCCGTCTCGACAACGTGGTCTACCGTGCCGGCCTCGCCCGCACGCGCCGCCACGCGCGTCAGCTCGTGACGCACGGTCACTTCGTCGTCAACGGCGTGAAGACGAACATCCCGTCCTTCCAGATCAGCAAGCACGACATCATCGATGTCAAGCAGAAGAGCCTGGAGTCGACGCCGTTCATCGTCGCGCGCGAGACCCACGACCGGGACACCGTTCCCGGCTGGATCGACGTCGACGCCGACCGCGGCCGCATCCTGGTGCACCAGCGCCCGGTCCGCGAGCAGATCACCGTCCCCATCCAGGAGCAGCTGATCGTGGAGTACTACTCCAAGATCTGATCGACCTGTTCCACCGAGCCGGCTCTTCAAATAGCGGGAGAGCCGGAAAGGAAGTTCCATGCTCATCGCACAGCGCCCCGTCCTGACCGAAGAGGTCGTCGCCGACAACCGTTCGCGGTTCGTCATCGAGCCCCTCGAGCCCGGCTTCGGGTACACCCTCGGCAACTCGCTGCGCCGCACGCTCCTCAGCTCCATCCCGGGCGCGTCGGTCACGTCGATCAAGATCGACGGCATCCAGCACGAGTTCTCGACCGTCCCCGGCGTGACCGAGGACGTCACCGAGATCATCCTCAACCTGAAGAACCTCGTCGTCTCCTCCGAGCACGACGAGCCGTTCGTCATGTACCTGCGCGCGCAGGGCCCCGGCGTCGCCACGGCCGGCGACATCGAGGCCCCCGCGGGCGTCGAGGTCTACAACAAGGACCTGCACATCGCCACGCTGAACGAGAAGGGCAGCCTGGAGATCGAGCTCGTCGTCGAGCGCGGCCGCGGCTACGTCTCGGCGGTGCAGAACAAGACCGGCGACGAGGAGATCGGGCGCATGCCGGTCGATTCGATCTACAGCCCGGTCCTCAAGGTCACGTACAAGGTCGAGGCCACCCGAGTCGAGCAGCGCACCGACTTCGACAAGCTGATCATCGACGTCGAGACGAAGTCCTCGATCCTGCCGCGCGACGCGATCGCGTCGGCCGGTTCGACCCTTGTCGAGCTCTTCGGCCTGGCCCGTGAGCTCAACGTCGAGGCCGAGGGCATCGACATCGGCCCGTCGCCGGTCGACGAGCAGCTCGCCGCCGACCTCGCCCTGCCGATCGAGGAGCTCAACTTCACGGTCCGCTCGTACAACTGCCTCAAGCGCGAGGGCATCCACTCCGTGGGTGAGCTCATCACGCGCTCGGAGCAGGACCTGCTCGACATCCGCAACTTCGGCTCGAAGTCGATCGACGAGGTCAAGGCCAAGCTGGCCGAGATGGGCCTGGCCCTCAAGGACAGCCCGGCCGGTTTCGACCCGTCGGCCGTCCTCGACTCCTACGACGACGACGCCAGCTTCGCCGAGGACGAGCAGTACTGAGCTGCTCGCTCATCGACCGTATTACTGACCTGGAGACAGACACATGCCCACGCCCACCAAGGGAGCCCGCCTCGGCGGCAGCCCGTCGCACCAGCGCCTGATCCTGGCGAACCTCGCGACGGCGCTGTTCGAGCACGGCCGCATCACCACCACCGAGGCCAAGGCCCGCCGTCTGCGGCCCTACGCCGAGCAGCTCATCACGAAGGCCAAGACCGACACGGTGGCGAACCGCCGCCAGGTCGTCAAGGTCGTGCGTGACAAGAGCGTCCTGCACACGCTGTTCACCGAGATCGGTCCCGCCATGGCGAGCCGTCCCGGCGGATACACGCGCATCACGAAGATCGGTCCGCGCAAGGGTGACAACGCCCCCATGGCCGTCATCGAGATCGTCGAGGAGAAGTCCTTCACGGCGCAGGCGACCGCTCCGGCGACGAGCAGCGCTGCTCCGGTCGAGGAGCCGACGGCCGAGGAGACGCCCGCGGTGAACGCGGCCGACGACTCCGCCGAGGTCGAGACCGACGTCGTCGCGGGTGCGCCCGCCACGGAGGCCGAGACCGAGCCGGCTACCGAGACCGAGGTCGAGGCAGCTGCCGAGGCCGTCGAGGGTGCGACCGACGAGGACAACACGAAGGCCTGACCCCAGGTCCCGTCACGAGGGCCCCCACCGCACCTGCGGTGGGGGCCCTCGTGCGTACGTACGGGGAACGGGACGAGATTCCCGATACTGGTCGGGTGAGCGCTCGGCTGCCGATAGGGTCGGGCCGGGCGTGTCACTCGGGGGCGCTCGTCGTCTGCACCGAGGAGTCGTCGTGGTCAGGTCCGGAGTCGTCATGCTCGCCACCGGAGCGGTGCTCGCAGCACTGCTCCCCGCCACGGCGGTGGCCGCCTCGACCACGCCGACCAGCCCGGCGCCGGTGGCCGCAGCCGCGCTGGCCGAGGCTCAGGAGCCGTCGGCCGAGCCCGAGGCCGTGGGCATCATCGTGCAGAGCACGGCGTCGCAGGAGAAGGTCGAGGCTGCGGTCGCCGACGCGCTCCCGTCCGACGTCGAGGTGCGCGACACGGTCGACGGCGCCGCAGGCCTGTCGCTCGTGGAGCTCGACGGAGCGCTCGAGGGTGGCACGGCCAGCGCGGTCGCCGACGCGATCGAGCAGCGCGGCGACGTCGCGTTCGCGACACCGAACTACCGGGTGCAGGCCTTCTCCACACCGCCCGTCTCGACCGACGACCCGTACTTCGTCGACCAGCACAACCTCTGGGACCGCTCCCGGTCCAGGGGTGGTTACAGCGTGCGCGCCCCGTCGTTCTGGCAGACCACGCGCGGCAGCAGCGACACCGTCGTCGCCGTGCTCGACACCGGCATCGTGGCGAACCATGCCGACCTCGCGGGGCAGCTGGTCCCCGGCTACGACCTGGTGACCGACGAGTACGTCTGCCCGACGGGAGCGCAGACGTGCCACACGCGCGGGACCTTCACCAACGCCGACGACGGCGACGCGCTCGACCCCGACCCGTCCGACCCGGGTGACTGGATGGACGCGTCCTGGGCGAGGAAGTGCGGCGCGCCGAAGGGCACGAGCTACGCCAGCTCGTGGCACGGCACCCACGTGGCCGGGATCGTCGCGGCCAGAGCGGACAACGGACGCGGCACCGCCGGCGTCGCGCCTGGCGTCCGGGTGCAGCCCGTGCGCGTCCTCGGCCACTGCGGGGGCGACACCTGGGGCATCATGCACGGCATCTACTGGGCGGCCGGGGCCGACCTCGGCACGGTGGAGGACAAGGAGTTCGCGGGCACGCCCGTGAACCCGACGCCGGCGAAGGTGCTGAACATGTCGCTCGGCAGCACGATGCGCACGGACGCGCAGCGGCGGCAGGCCTGCAAGGCCTACGCGAAGCCGCTGGCGTTCGCGCGGTCGCGGGGCGCCACCGTGGTTGCGGCGGCGGGCAACGACAGCTTCACCAAGAACGTCAGCGCCAACCTCTCGGTCCCGGCGGCGTGCCCCGGCGTGGTCTCGGTCGGCGCGACCAGCCGCACCGGGCACCGGTCGTACTACTCCCAGGCCGGCTCCACCGTCGACCTCTCGGCACCGGGTGGCGACACGATCATGGACGCGCGGAGCGACGAGAGCGACGGCCGGGGCCACGGCGGCATCTGGTCCAGCCTGATCACCGCCACGACCCGCCCGAACACCGGGTACGTCTCCCGCCAGTACGAGGGCACCAGCATGGCGGCTCCCCACGTCGCTGCGGCTGCGGCGCTGCTGTACTCCCAGGGCGCGACGTCGCCCGCCAAGGTCGAGGAGACGCTCAAGCGGTCCGTCAGCCCCTTCCCGGCCCGCGACAAGCGGTTCGCGTCGGTCGTGGTCAGCGACGGGCGGAAGAACTACCGGCTGTTCGACCTGAACTGCACGACGTCGCGCTGCGGCACCGGGATGCTGAACCTCGAGCGGTTCGCGCCCCGGACCGGTGGCACCGCCACCGTCGGGCGGACGGTCTCCTTCGAGGGCTGGCAGACCAGCCGCAGCGACGTCGCCTACGAGTGGTTCATGGGCGATCCCACGCAGGTCCTGGGCCGGGGCCGGACCTTCACCGTGCCGAACTCGGCGCTGGGCCGTTCGCTGGCCGTCAGGGTCACGGTGCCCGGCCAGGGCGACACGATCGTCGGCACGCCCACCGTGGGCAAGTCGACCAGCACCACCTCCACGGCGCTCGGGACGTCGGTCTCGCGGACCAAGCGCGCGACGCTGAAGGTGCGGGTCTCCGGCCCCGTGGGCGCGACGGGCACCGTGCAGGTCTACGACGGCCGCCGCCGCGTGACCACCGTGACCCTCTCGCGCGGCCGGGCGACGGTGCTGCTGCCGCGGCTCTCGAAGGGCCGGCACACCATCAAGGCCGTCTACGCGGGCAGCTCGCTGCTCAAGGGCTCGTCGCGCGCCCGGACGATCACCTCGAAGTAGGTCGGGTCCTCAGCCCCGGCGCACGGTCAGCACGCGGAACCCCTTGCTGCTGGCCGTGCGCTCGGTCGGCCAGCCCTGGCCGACCAGCCAGCGCTGCAGGCTGTCGGCACCCAGGTTCCTGCCCACGACCAGCCGGGCGTGGCCGTCGTCGGCGAGCCGGTCGAGCCAGTGCAGCAGCAGCGCGTGCAGGGCGTCCTTGCCGATGCGGATCGGCGGGTTCGACCAGATCGCGTCGAACCTCAGGTCGCCGGGCACGTCGTCCGGTGCGGCGACGTGGACGCGCGCCCCGTCGTCCGCCGCCAGCGCGTCGGCGTTGAGCCGGGTGAGCTCGCGGGCCCGCTCGTTCACGTCGACCGCCCACACCCGCGCCGAAGGCGACGCCGCCGCGACGGCGCACGCGATCGGGCCCCAGCCGGACCCGAGGTCGAGGACCGTGCCCGTCGGCGGGTCGGCGGACTCCAGCAGGATCCGCGTGGCGTGGTCGAGGTGGTCGCCGGAGAACACGCCCGTGCTCGTGGTGCAAGTGAGCCGATGCCCCCAGGCCTCGACCGCGACGGTGCGGCGCTGGTCGGGTCCGTCGGGACGGTCGTCGAAGTAGTGGCCGCTCACGCGCACCATCCTCCCAGCGGCCCCGGGGATCGGCTCAGCAGTGTCGCGAGACGTGCCCACGGGCACCACGCGGCAGCACGTCGCGGTCGCGCAGCTGGATGGGGTGCTCGCCCGCGCGCTCGCTGCAGGCACGGGCGTAGGCCCGGCGGCCGTTGTCGGTGTACTCGACCTCCACGACGGCCGAGCCGTACACGTCGGTGTAGGCGGCGCACTCGCGGTACACCTCGCACTCCTCGGCCACGGCGAAGTCGAAGCCGAGCGCCCGGCCGTCCAGGTCGGGGGTGTTCTTCTGGGCGATCGCCAGCCCGGCGTCGTGCGCAGCGCGCACGAGGGCGCGTGCCGTCGCCTCCGTCTGGCGGCGTGTCAGCAGGCCCTTCGACCGCGTCCACGCGTCGAGATTGTCGGGCTCGACCGCTGCGTAGCCGTCGCGGGCACAGGCTCGGAACCAGCGGGCGACCACCGCGACGATGGCTGCCCGACGTGCCGCGGTGCGCTGGTCCAGCAGCACCTCGTCGGGCCAGCCGGGATCGCGCACCAGCCGTCCGCCCTCGCGCAGCAGCAGCGTGGGGTGGTGCTTCTTCCACCAGCCCAGGTCGCCCGGCTGCGTCTGGAAGGCGTTGACGTAGCAGACCGAGTACCGGTCCGGGTCGACCGGAGCCGTCCGGTCGCGGACGACCACGGTGACGTCGTCGGCCGGTCGGTAGGCACCGCCCAGCTGGTAGTCGGCGACGGCATCGGCCGGGAACGGCCGCACCTCGGGCGGCGCCTGGTCGGCGGCCGCGGAGCACGCCGACGCGACCAGGACGGCAGCGACGAGCAACAGGCAGAGCCGCAGGGCGCGCGCACGGGACGTCACCGTCCCAGGCTACGGCGTGGGTGTGCCGGGCCCCTCGTCACGGCGTCGTCGCGCCTCGCCGACCCTGGCGGCGAGCCCGGCGTCGTCGGGGTACACGACCTCCTCCAGCACCAGCCCGTGCGCCGGCATCACCTTGACGCGGGGGTCGCGGGCACCGGCCAGCAGGACCTCCCGCGCCCACGACGCGGGGTGCCGTCCCTCGCCGACCGCGACGAGCGCGCCCATGAGCGCCCGCACCATGGAGTGGCAGAAGGCGTCGGCCCGCACCGTGGTCACGAGCAGCCCGTCGTCGGGGGAGCGGACCGTGCTCAGCTCGAGCAGCGTGCGGATGGTCGTCGCGCCCTCGCGTCGCCGGCAGAACGCCGCGAAGTCGTGCTCGCCCACGAGCAGACCACCTGCTGCGGACATCGCCCCCACGTCGAGCGCCCGCGGCCAGGCGACCACCATGCCGCGGTGCAGCGGGTCGACACGGGCCGGGTCGTCCTGGATCCGGTACGCGTAGCGTCGCTCCAGCGCGGCGAAGCGTGCGTCGAACCCCTCGGGCGCGCGGCGGACCCGGTGGACGACGACGTCGTCGGGCAGCAGCCGGCGCAGCCGCCGGGCCAGCACCTCGGGGTCGACGTCGACGTCGAGGTCGACGTGCGCCACCTGGCCGCGGGCGTGCACGCCCGCGTCGGTGCGGCCGGCGCAGGTCAGGCCGGGCCGCTCCTCCAGGCGCAGCACGGTGGCGACGGCCTGCTCGACGGTCTCCTGCACGCTGCGCAGCCCGGGCTGCGTCGCCCAGCCCCGGAAGCCGGCCCCCTCGTAGGAGAGGTCGAGTCGCAGGCGCACCCCGACACGGTAGTCCCTACGCTGGTCCCGTGAAGCGCGGACTCGTGGCCTCCACCTGTGCAGCCCTCGTCCTCGCGGGATGCTCCCCGAGCACCCCGCAGGAGACCGCTCCTGCGGAGAGGGGCACGGGGACGACGCCGACGTTCGTCGTCCTCAACCCGACCCCCGACCCCGCGACGTCGCAGACCGTCACCTGGCGCTCGCGCGAGGCGTTCGACGACCAACGGGTGGTCGCCCGTCCCGTCGGGGGCGGCCCCGAGGTCCGCGCCGCCGCGACCCGCAAGGCGGCGACGAGCGTGCGCGACAGCGGCTCGGCGCTGCCGGCCTACACGGCCACCCTGCGCGGGCTGCAGCCCGGCACGCGCTACCGCTACCGCGTCGAGAACGCCGGGGGCACGGCCGGTCCGTACACGTTCCGCACGCCCCGCGACGACGACGCCCCGTGGACGTTCCTCGCCCTCGGCGACACCCAGGTCGACAACGCCGACGTCCCCGCGCGGATCGTGCGCGAGGCCGTCGACGAGCACCCGGAGGCCAACCTCGTCCTGCACGCCGGCGACGTCGTCAACGAGCCGTGGCGCCACGGTGAGTGGGTCGACCTGATGAAGGCCCTCGCCCCCGTGCGCACCAGCCGCAACCTCGCGGTCTCGATCGGCAACCACGAGCGGTGCATCCTCGTGCGCGGCTGCCGCTCGGGCGGCGCCGAGGGCTTCCGCACCTACTTCACCGACCCGTCGAACGACGTCGAGGGCCAGCAGCCGACCTGGTACAGCTTCGACCAGCAGGGCGTGCGCTTCGTGGTGCTCGACTCCTTCGGCACGGACCTCGAGGCCCAGGCCCGCTTCCTCGACGAGCGGCTCGCCGACAACCCGAACCGGTGGAGCGTCGTGCTCATGCACGCGGGGCCGTTCGCGTCGCGGGTCTACCGCACGAACACCGAGGTGTACTCGACGATCCTGCCGGTGGTCGAGAAGCACGACGTCGACCTCTTCCTCAACGGGCACGACCACGTCTACACCAGCGGCTACCACGGCGACCCGGACGGCACCGTCTTCGCGGTCTCGGACTCCGGGCCGAAGTACTACCAGATCTCGGGCGAGGACTGGACGCGCCGAGGAGCCACGCGCACGCGCTGGGCCAAGCAGGTGAGCACCTACCAGGTCGTCGACGTCGGGCCCGACGCGCTGCACTACCGCGCGGTCGTCGCCGCCCACGGGTACGCGCCCCAGCCGCGGCTGCGACCCGGGACGGTGCTCGACGACGTCACCGTCCGCAAGGACGCCGAGGGGACGAAGACCGTCACCCGCCGCTGAGCCGTGCTCAGCCGGCCAGGCGGGTGGCCGAGCACGACGGCGTGCCCAGCATCCGGACCTCCATGATCCCGAGCTGGATGCCGAGCATCTTCAGCAGGGGTTGGACGAGCAGGTCCAGCGTGCCGGTGAGCTTGTTGATGCCGTCGAGCACGGAGTTCGTGGTGCTGTCGACGCTGCTCAGGATGATCCGCTCGCCGCCGCCGTAGATCTGGGTGAGGTCCGGGGCCGGGGGATAGGGGAACTGCTGCGTGGTGGACTTCGCGCCCACGGTCCCGGTGATCCGCACGACGCCCGCGAGGGGGATGCCCAGCAGCGACAGCGGGGTGACCGTGGCGCTGCCCGTGCCGCCCGGCCCGCTGAGCGTCGCGAGCGAGGTGTCGCCGCGCACGGTCGTGGAGGCCTGCACGCCACTGGACGCGCACGTGACGCTGGTCAGCGTGGCGGTTCCCTTGCCGACCTGCACGCCCAGCGAGATGTTGCCGATGCCGGCGATCCCGAGGACGCTCACCCCGGTCCTGACGTCGAGCCGGACCTGGGCGGTGCGTGCCTGCGCCCCGACCCCGCCGCAGGCGATGACCGGCGGCTCGATGATCGTCAGCTGCGTGTTGGCGGTGACCAGGTCGAGCGGCACGCCGAGGTCGGTGCCGATCGCGACCGCGTTCTTGCCGTTCGCGACCGCGGCGGAGACGGCGGCGGTGCCGATGAGGTCGAGGGCGTTCAGCTGGGCGTCCAGGCCGGACTCCCCACCGGTGCCCACCGACAGGAAGCGCCCGAGATTGACGTTCAGTGCGCCCACCTGGCCGCTGAGGGTGTTCAGCAGGGTCGCCTGTGCCGTGCTGCCCTGGCGCTGCAGGACGGTCGCGGTCGCGACCATCAGCTGGCGCAGCGTCACGGTCGCGGTCGCGAGCTGCTGCGTCGTGCCGATGCCCAGCTCGGCGGCCACGTCGCCCAGCCGGACGGAGAGGGTCTTGAGGTCGACGAGACCGGAGTAGCCGACGAGACCCAGGTTCACCCGCAGGATGCGGTCGAGCAGTGGACTCAGGGCGCTCTGCGAGGAGTTGAGCACGAGCGACTTGGTGCCCGCGGAGAAGCAGACGGCGGGCTGGGCGCGGGCGCCGACAGCACTGCGTGCCGCGCTGCCCGAGCTGCGACCGATGACCGGTGCGAAGGCGAAGTCGACCGTGGTGCTGGACTCGACCTTCACCGCGTCGCAGACGCCGTTCGCCGCACCCGCCACGAACGTCTTCGTCGTCGTGTCGAGGTGGCCCGGCGTCACCACGAGCGGCGAGGTCCGGCCGATGCGACGGTTCTGGCGGGCCAGGCTCGCGTTCGCGGCGGTCGTCAGCGTCGTGGCGTCACAGGTGGGCAGCTTGCGGGCGGCGTCGAGCGCGACGACATCGGCGACCGACTGCATGTCGCGGACCGCCACCCGCTGGAGGCCGAGGTCGGCCGCGAACGCCGTGAAGCCCAGCAGGATCGTCATCGTGAGGATGGTCAGCGGCAGGATCGAGCCGCGCTCGTCGCGCCGACGCGAGGGCCGGCGGTCGTCGCCCCGCAGCGCGAGACGCGCCCACCGCCCGGTCACGAGTTGATCTCCGCCGTCGTCTCGTAGGAGACCTTGGACGGCAGGACCACCCCGAGCCCCGGGAACGACGGCAGCAGGGGGTGGTCGCGGTAGAGGTGGGAGATCGCGACCTTCGCGCACTTCGACGTCGAGCCGGTGCAGGTCATCGACGGCGTGATCACGCACGTGCCGACGACCTCGCTGCCGCGGGTGAGCGTGCCCGCGGACGTGCACGTGACGCCGTAGGAGCCGAGTGATCGGTTGACGGCCGCGCGGGCGTCGGACAGCGACGTCGTCGAGCCGCTCGGCGCCACCGCGAGGACCCGCGCCCCCTCGGCCGCGGCCTGGCTGATCCCCTGGCGGTAGCTCAGCATCCAGCCGTAGCTGATGATGCCGAACAGCAGCGCCACGAAGATGGGCAGCACGAGCGCGAACTCGACGGCTGCCGCACCGTCCTCACGGCGGCGCTGGTGCGTGGTGCGTCCCTGGACGCGTCGGTGTCGTCGTCCGACCATCACGATGCTCCCTCAGTCGTGACCGTCGGTTCTGCCGTGTGCAGAGCCGGCGTGAAAGCTCCCTCCCCTCCGGCGCTCCCACACCGGAAAGGTCTTTCGTCCCGCAACATAGCGCGAAAACGGCCCCCTGTCCGTGGAACCAGGACAGAGGGCCGTCGAGCGGTGCGGGGGTCAGGCCCAGCGCTGCTCCGCGGGCACGAAGTCGAGCGTGCGCGCTCCCGTGTAGATCTGCTTCGGGCGAGCGATCTTCTGCTCCTTGTCGTCGACCAGCTCGATCCACTGCGCCAGCCAGCCGGCCGTGCGGGGGATGGCGAACAGCACCGTGAACATCTCCGGCGGGAACTGCAGCGCCTCGTAGATGAGGCCGGAGTAGAAGTCGACGTTCGGGTACAGCTTGCGCTGCACGAAGTACTCGTCCTCCAAGGCGATCCGCTCCAGCTCCTGCGCGATCTCCAGCAGCGGGTTGACGCCGGTGACCTCGAAGACGTCGTCGACGGCCTTCTTGATGATCTTCGCGCGCGGGTCGTAGTTCTTGTAGACCCGGTGGCCGAAGCCCATCAGGCGCTCCTCGCCCTTCTTCACGCCCTCGATGAAGCTCGGGATGTTGTCCTTGCTGCCGATCCGCTTCAGCATGCGCAGGACGGCCTCGTTGGCGCCGCCGTGCAGCGGGCCGTAGAGGGCCGCGATGCCCGCGCTGACCGCCGAGTACGGGTCGACGTCGCTCGAGCCGACCGAGCGGACCGCGTTCGTCGAGCAGTTCTGCTCGTGGTCGGCGTGCAGGATGAACAGCACCTCGAGCGCCTTCGACAGGCGCGGGTCGGGGTCGTACTTCTGCTCGCTCATCTTGAACAGCATCGACAGGAAGTTCTCCGTGTAGGAGAGGTCGTTGTCGGGGTAGACGTACGGCTTGCCCTGGGCGTGACGGAACGCCCACGCACCGAGCGTCGGCATCTTGGCGATGAGGCGCACGACCTGGTCGTGACGCACCTCCTCGTCGGTGATCGCCCGCGCCTCGGGGTAGAAGGTCGACAGCGCGCCGACGCTCGACAGCAGCATGCCCATGGGGTGCGCGTCGTAGCGGAAGCCCTGCATGAGGCTCTTGAGGTTCTCGTGCACGAACGTGTGGAAGGTGATCTCGTGCACCCACGCGTCGTGCTGGTCCTTCGTCGGCAGCTCGCCGTGGATGAGCAGGTAGGCCACCTCGAGGAACGTCGAGGACTCGGCCAGCTGCTCGATCGGGTACCCGCGGTACTCGAGGATGCCCTTGTCGCCGTCGATGTAGGTGATCGAGCTGCGCGTGGACGCGGTGTTGGTGAAGCCGGGGTCGTACACGGCGATGCCGGGCTCGTCCTCGGTCTTGCCGATCTTGCCGAGGTCGGAGGCGCGGACGGTGCCGTCCGTGATCTCGAGCTCGTACTCCTCGCCCGTGCGGTTGTCGCGGACGGTCAGGGTCTGGTCGGTCACGATGGGTCTCCTGTGACGTGCTGTACGGGTCGTTGATGTGGTCCCGGACTCACTTCCAACCTAGTGCGGCCCCCCTCGGTGCGCGAGGCTGGGTCTCGGGGACCGGACCCGCGACCGGGGCTCGCGTCGTGCCCGGCACCCCGTTTTGACCCGGCTGGGGCGGGCCGGTTACTCTTGGACGTCGTTGTGCCCTGCGTGCGCGATCGCCCTCCGGCGGTCCGGCGCCGACGCGGGAAACCACGTCCCTTCCGCCGCCACCTCGCGGCACGGGACCGCGCAACGACACCGACGCCAAGAACGACAACGAGAAGGTCACGCCGTGCCCACGTACAGCCCGAAGCCTGCTGACATCAGCCGTCAGTGGCACGTCATCGATGCCCAGGACGTCGTCCTCGGGCGTCTCGCCGTCTCGGCCGCGCACCTGCTGCGCGGCAAGCACAAGGCGACGTTCGCCCCGCACGTCGACGGTGGTGACTTCGTCGTCATCATCAACGCCGAGAAGGTCGCGCTGACGGGCAACAAGCGCTCCGACAAGGACGTCTACCGCCACAGCGGCTACCCGGGCGGCCTGAAGACGATCGCCTACGGCGACCTCCTCGACAAGGACGCCCGCAAGGCCGTCGAGAAGTCCGTGGCCGGCATGCTGCCGAAGAACCGCCTCGGACGTCAGATCATCAAGAAGCTGAAGGTCTACGCCGGCCCGGAGCACCCGCACGCCGCGCAGCAGCCCCAGCCGTACGAGATCAAGCAGATCTCCCAGTGAGCACCCGAGCAGAAGAGACGAGCACCGTGGCCGACACCACCGAGACCGACGTCCCCACCAGCACCGACGGCGTCTACACGACCGAGACCTCGCCCTCCTCGGAGATCGCGACCAGCAACTCGGTCATCGCCCCCGGCGCGGCCACCGGCCGTCGCAAGGAGGCCGTCGCCCGCGTGCGCATCGTGCCCGGCACCGGCGTGTGGACCGTCAACGGCAAGCCGCTCGAGGAGTTCCTCCCGAACAAGCTGCACCAGCAGATCGCCAAGGAGGCCCTGGCGGCCACCGGCCTCGAGGGCAGCTTCGACGTCGTCGCCCGGGTCACCGGCGGCGGCATGACCGGCCAGGCCGGTGCGCTGCGCCTCGGCGTCGCCCGTGCTCTGAACGGCGTCGACGAGGAGGTCAACCGTCCGATCCTCAAGAAGGCCGGACTGCTGACCCGCGACGCCCGCATCAAGGAGCGCAAGAAGGCCGGCCTCAAGAAGGCCCGTAAGGCTCCTCAGTACAGCAAGCGCTGACTCCGTTGGGCCGGATCTTCGGCACCGACGGCGTACGCGGCCTCGCCAACCGCGACCTCACGGCCGAGCTTGCGCTCGACCTGTCGGTCGCTGCTGCCCACGTGCTGGGCGAGGCCGGTGCGTTCGCCGACAGCCGGCCCACGGCCGTCGTCGCCCGCGACCCGCGTGCCTCGGGGGAGTTCCTCGAGGCCGCGATCGTCGCCGGCCTGGCGTCGGCCGGGGTCGACGTCCACCTGCTCGGCGTCGTCCCGACGCCCGGTGCGGCGTACCTGACGGCCGAGCTCGACGCCGACATGGGCGTGATGATCTCCGCCAGCCACAACGCGATGCCCGACAACGGCATCAAGTTCCTCGCCCGCGGCGGCCACAAGCTCGACGACGCCGTCGAGGTGGCCATCGAGCAGCGACTGCGTGAGCCGTGGGACCGGCCGACCGGCATCGGCGTCGGTCGCGTCGGCGACAGCCACGTGGGCGTCGACGCCTACGTGAAGCACCTCGTCGGCACCGTGCCGGGACCGCTCACCGGCCTGAAGGTCGTGCTCGACTGCGCGAACGGCGCGGCGTACCACGTGGGGCCGGCGGCGTTCCGGCGCCTCGGCGCCGAGGTCGTCGCGATCCACGACGAGCCCGACGGCCTGAACATCAACGAGGCGTGCGGCTCGACCCACCTGGACGACCTGCAGGCGGCCGTCGTGCGTCACGGTGCCGACGCCGGATTCGCGTTCGACGGCGACGCCGACCGGTGCCTCGCGGTCGACGCGTCGGGTCAGGTGGTCGACGGCGACCAGATCCTCGCCGTGCTCGCCCTCGCCCGGCTCGAGCGCGGCCTGCTGCACGCCGACACGGTCGTCGCGACCGTCATGAGCAACCTCGGGTTCGTGCAGGCCATGGAGGCCGCCGGGATCACGGTGCTGCAGACCGCGGTGGGCGACCGCTACGTGCTCGAGGCCATGCGTGCCGGGGGCTTCACGCTCGGCGGCGAGCAGTCGGGGCACGTGATCATGGCCGACCACGCCACCACCGGCGACGGGGTGCTGACCGCCCTGCACCTCGCGGCCCGGATGAGCGAGACCGGCCGTACGCTCGCCGACCTCGCCGGCGTCATGCGACGGCTCCCGCAGGTGCTCGTGAACGTCCCCGACGTCGACAAGAGCCGGGTCGACGCCGACCCCGTGCTGCAGGGCGAGCTGGTGGCCGCGAACGGTGGCCTCGAGGGCCGCGGCCGCATCCTGCTCCGCCCGTCCGGCACCGAGCCGCTCGTCCGCGTCATGGTCGAGGCGCCGACGCTCGAGGAGGCCACGTCGGTGGCCGAGCACCTCGCCGGCGTCGTGCGCCGCACGCTGGGCTGAGGGCGTCCGCGGTGACCTCGTTACGGTGTCGCCATGCGCCTCGCCGAGATCGACCTGAGGGACGACGCTGCCTACACGGCCTTCCACGCGGTCTACGCACGCGCCCACACGGAGCGTTTCGACGAGCCGTGGGGGTTCGCCGAGAAGCGCACCAACCTGACCAGCGACGCGTACGCCGAGCACGTGGTCGTGGCGGGTGAGGTCGACGGCGAGGTCGTCGGGGGAGCGTGGGTGTCGTTCCCGCAGCAGGACAACCGGACGCTCGCGTACCTGCACGTCTTCGTCGTCCCCGAGGAACGTCGTCGTGGGTACGGCAGCTTGCTGCTGCGCGAGGTCGAGCGGCTCGCGGCGGAGCGCGGTCGGGTGAACGCGTTCGCGGAGGCGTCGTGGCCGGTGGAGGAGACCGAGGGCGCGGGGTCGGCGTTCGCGCTGTCGCACGGGTACGCCGTCGACCTGCTCGATGCGATCCGCGCACTCCCGCTGCCCGCCGAGGTCGCACCGCCGGTGTGGCGCGACGGGTACACGTCGGTGGCCTGGCGACGCTGCCCCGACGAGTGGCTCGACCAGTACGCGGTCCTGCGGGCGCTGATCCTCGCGGAGGCGCCGTCGGGGGAGGTGGGGCTGGAGCCCGAGCACTTCGACGCGCAGCGGGTGCGTCACGAGGAGGCCCGCTGGGCCGAGCAGGGCCGGGTCGGGCAGACGGTCGCCGCCGTCGCACCCGACGGCACCCTCGCCGGCCACACCCAGCTCGTGGTGCCCGACCACGGCGACACCGCCTACCAGTGGGACACGCTCGTCCTCCCCGCCCACCGAGGCCACGGCCTCGGCCTCGCGATGAAGACCGCCGCCCTCGACGAGGCCGCCGACCTCCTCTCCGGCCGCGCCCGCGTGACCACCTGGAACGCCGCCTCGAACACGCCGATGATCGCGGTCAACGAGGCCCTCGGATACCGGCAGGTGGCGTGGGCGGCGGAGCTGGTCAAGCCGTTGGGGAGCTGAGAGCTTCGACCTGCGGCTGCGCTGCTGCGGCTTGTTGTTCGGGTGGGGGTGCGCTGGCGCAGCTCCTCGTTCGGGTGGGGCTGCGTTGGTGCGGCTTCGACTCGTCCTGCGCTCCGAAAGGGCCTCGACCGGGCGGCTGGCGACCGCGCTGGTCTGGGGTCTCGGGCTGCGGCTTGGTGCTGGGGGTGGACGCAAGAATCTGCGTTTGCGCCCCCTCAGCGGTGGATCTGCCACAGAAACGCCGGCGGGGTCGGACGTGCGTTGTATCCCGAACGCTTCTGCGTTCGCGACGGGATCCCGTAGGAAACGCAGAAGTGTTCGCCCTTTAATGCACGAACGCAGAATCTTGCGTCCCCCGCGAGCCACAGCCCGAGAACCCGGGCCACCGCGCCCGCCAGCTGCCCGGTCGAGGCCTTTCGGAGACCACCCCCAGCGAGAGCCGAGGCAGCGCACCAGCAAGCCCAGACCACCTGCGCCAGCGCACCAGCAAGCCCGGACCCCCCGAGGCATCGCACCAGCACGACGAGACCCCCCGGGGGCAGCGCACCAGCAAGCCCAGACCCTCCCGCGGCAGCGCACCAGCACGCCCAGACCCCCGCGGCAGCGCACCCGCAGGACGACGCCCAGCAGGACCCCCGCGACGTCACATCTTGCGGAACCGCACCCACTTGACGGAGTGGTCGCTGCCCTTGCGGAGCACGAGGTCGGCGCGGCCGCGGGTGGACTGGATGTTCTCGCGCAGGTTGGGCCAGTTGATCGTGTCCCACAGCTCCTCGGCGCGGGCGACGGCCTCGTCGTCGGTGAGGCTGCTGTAGCGGTGGAAGTAGGAGGCCGGGTCGGCGAAGGCGGTGCGGCGCAGGGCGAGGAACCGGTCGACGTACCAGCGGCGGATGTCCTTGCTCGACGCGTCGACGTAGATCGAGAAGTCGAAGTAGTCGCTGACCGACAGGCCCGGGGAGCCGTCGCCACGGTCCTTTGCGGGAGCGAGCACGTTGAGGCCCTCGACGATGACGATGTCGGGCCGTTCCACGACCACCGTCTCCTCGGTGCGGTCGTAGGTCAGGTGGGAGTAGACGGGGGCGGTCACCTGCTCGACGCCCGACTTCACGTCGATGACGAACCGCAGCAGCGCCTTGCGGTCGTAGGACTCCGGGAAGCCCTTGCGCTGCAGGATGCCGCGACGCTCCAGCTCGGCGTTCGGCCACAGGAACCCGTCGGTGGTCACCAGCTTCACGTGCGGGTGCTCGGGCGACGTCGACAGCAGCTCGCGGAGGAGGCGGGCGGTGGTCGACTTGCCGACGGCGACCGACCCGGCGACGCCGATGACGAACGGCGTGCGCTGCGGCTGCGGCTCGCGCAGGAACGACTCGGTGGCCTCCCAGAGGCGGGTCGCGGCGCGCACGCGCAGGCTGATGAGCTCGGTCAGCGGCAGGTACACCTGCCGCACCTCGTCGATGTCGAGCTCCTCGCCGAGGCCCTTGAGACGTTGGACGTCGTCCTCGGTGAGGGGCTGGGGGACGTCGTCGGCGAGGTCGGCCCACGCCGACCGCTCGATCTCGACGTACGGCGAGAGCTCACGGGCCATGACGCCATCCTGCCGGTACCGGGGCCCACGGGCGCTCCTGGGTACCCTGGAGCGCATGTGCGGAATCGTGGGATACGTCGGGCACCGCAACGCCCTCGACGTCGTCATGGGCGGGTTGCGACGGCTCGAGTACCGCGGGTACGACTCCGGCGGTGTCGCCCTGCCCGATCCCACGACCGGACGGATCGCCTGGGCGAAGAAGGCCGGAAAGCTGGCCAACCTCGACGGCGTCCTGGCCGAGACGACGATGCCGGAGACGGCCACCGGCATCGGCCACACCCGCTGGGCGACGCACGGTGCGCCGAACGACCGGAACGCCCACCCGCACCTGAGCGAGGACGGCCGCCTGGCGGTCGTGCACAACGGCATCATCGAGAACTTCGCGGTGCTGCGGGCCGAGCTGGAGGCTGCCGGGCACGAGCTGCAGTCCGAGACCGACACCGAGGTGGTCGTGCACCTGCTCTCCGACGAGCTGCAGCGCACCCCCGCCCTCGACGACGCCGTCCGCGCCGTCTGCCAGCGGCTGGAGGGCGCGTTCACGCTCGTCTTCACCGACGCGCAGCAGCCCGAGGTCGTGGTCGGCGCCCGACGCAACTCCCCGCTCGTGGTGGGTCGCGGCGACGGCGAGAACTTCCTCGGCTCCGACGTGTCGGCCTTCATCGAGTTCACGCGCGAGGCCGTCGAGCTCGGCCAGGACCAGGTCGTCGCCATCACGCGCGACTCCATGACGGTCACCGACTTCGACGGCGCGCCCGCCGAGACCACCAGCTACCACGTCGACTGGGACGTGTCCGCCGCCGAGAAGGGCGGCTACGACTGGTTCATGCTCAAGGAGATCGACGAGCAGCCGCAGGCCGTCGCCGAGACGCTGCTGGGACGCTACGGCCGGTCAGGCCGCCTGCAGCTCGACGAGATGCGCCTCAGCGACGACGAGCTGCGCGACGTCGACAAGATCATCATCATCGCCTGCGGCACCGCGTCGTACGCCGGTCTGGTCGCGAAGTACGCGATCGAGCACTGGACGCGCATCCCGTGCGAGGTCGAGCTGGCGTCGGAGTTCCGCTACCGCGACCCGATCATCGACCGGTCGACGCTCGTGGTGGCGATCAGCCAGTCGGGCGAGACGATGGACACGCTCATGGCGATCCGCTACGCCCGGCAGCAGCGGGCTCGGGTGCTGAGCATCTGCAACACCAACGGCTCGACCATCCCGCGCGAGTCCGACGCGGTCATCTACACGCACGCCGGCCCCGAGGTGGCGGTCGCGTCGACCAAGGGCTTCCTGTCGCAGATCGTCGCCTGCTACCTGCTCGGTCTGTACCTGGCGCAGGTGCGGGGCGTGAAGTACGGCGACGAGATCGACGCCATCATGGCCGCGCTCGAGAAGCTGCCGGCCGGCATCCAGCGGATGCTCGACGAGGGCGAGCAGGTCCGCAAGCTCGCGGCCGAGCTCGTCGACACCCGTTCCGTGCTGTTCCTCGGCCGCCACGTCGGCTACCCCGTGGCGCTCGAGGGTGCGCTGAAGCTCAAGGAGCTCGCGTACCTGCACGCCGAGGGGTTCGCGGCCGGTGAGCTGAAGCACGGTCCGATCGCGCTCATCGAGGACGGCATCCCCGTGTTCGTCGTCGTGCCGCCGAAGGCCCGCGACCAGCTGCAGGAGAAGATCGTCAGCAACATCCAGGAGATCCGCGCGCGCGGTGCCCTCACCATCGTGCTCGCCGAGGACGGCGACGACGACGTCGTGCCGTACGCCGACCACCTGATCCGGCTGCCGAAGGTGCCGACGCTGCTGCAGCCGCTCGTCGCCACGGTGCCGCTGCAGATCTTCGCGTGCGAGCTGGCCGGTCTGCTCGGGCACGACGTCGACCAGCCGCGGAACCTCGCCAAGTCCGTCACGGTCGAGTAGACCGCCGTGTCCGGCATGAGGGGTGCCGCGCACCTGCGCTCGCTGGGGGTGGCGCGGCACGCCGGTGGCGAGAGCGTCCGCCGTGGCGGAGGCTTGAGCCCGTGCTGAACGCCCACACCGTCGCCCAGGTCCGTGCCGCCGAGGAGCGGCTGGCCGCCGAGACCGGCTGGGACGCGCTGATGCAGCGCGCCGCCCGCGGTCTCGCCGACGCCCTCGCCGACGTGCCGGCCGGCGCGACGGTCCTCGTCCTCGTCGGCCCCGGCAACAACGGAGGCGACGCGCTCTTCGCCGCCACGCACCTGCTCGCCCGTGGCGTCCGCGTCGACCTCGCGCTGCTCGACCCCGATGCCGTCCACGCCGAGGGACTGGCCGCGGCCGAGGCGGCCGGAGCCGGGCGCGTGTCGTCGCCGGGCGACCAGCGGTGGTGCCTCGACGCGCTGTTCGGCATCGGCGCACGTCCTGGCCTCGAGGGTCGTGCGGGGGAGTGGGCCGACTGGACCCACGACACCGACGCCCACGTGGTCGCGGTCGACGTCCCGTCGGGCGTGGCCGTCGACACGGGCGCGACGCCCGGCCGGCACGTCCGCGCCGACCGCACCGTCACGTTCGGCACCCTGAAGGTCTGCTCGATCGTCGGGCACGCCGCCGACGCCGGTGGCGGCGAGCCGCCGACGCTCGTCGACATCGGCCTCGGCCCCCACCTCGACGCGCCGACCGTGACGTCGCTCGAGGCCACCGACGCCGAGCTCCTCCGCCGGCACGTGCCCGGCGCCGCGTCGCACAAGTACGCGCGCGGCGTGGTCGGGGTCGACGCCGGATCCGACGCCTACGCCGGCGCCGCCCACCTGTGCGTCGCAGGCGCGCAGTCGGGCCTCGCCGGCATGGTGCGCTTCGTCGGCAGCGACACCCTCGCGGCGCGGGTGGTCGACCGCGCCCCGGAGGTCGTGCACGGCCGCGGACGGGTGCAGGCCTGGGTCGTCGGACCCGGGGCGGGCGACGACGTGGCCGACCAGCTGGCCGCCTGCCTCGACGACGACGTGCCGCTCGTCGTCGACGCCGGCGCGCTCGAGCACCTGCCGCGTCCCGTCGGCGTGCCCGCGCTCCTGACGCCGCACGCCGGTGAGCTCGCCCGGCTGCTCGACGTCGAGCGCGAGACCGTGGAGGCCGACCCGCTGGAGCACGCGCGGCAGGCCGCCGCGCACTGGGACGCGACCGTGCTGCTCAAGGGAGCCCGCACGGTCGTCGTGGCTCCCGACGGACGCGCGGCTGTCAACCTGTCCGGCACCCCGTGGCTCGGCACGGCGGGCTCGGGCGACGTCCTCGCCGGGTTCGCGGCGTCACTGCTCGCCGGCGGGCTCGACCCGTTCGACGCCGCGCGCCACGCAGCCCTCCTGCACGGCGCCGCCGGCGTCCGCGCGAACCCGGGCGGACCGTTCGTGGCCTCCGACGTCGCTGCCGCCCTCCCGCAGACCCTGGCTGCGTTCCTCGCCGGCTCGCTGGAGCAGGTGCGCGCGTGGTGAGCCCGCAGGCCGAGGCCGTCGTCGACCTCGAGGCGTACCGGCACAACGTCGCCACGCTCGCGGCGCACGCGCCCGGTGCCGCGCTGATGTCCGTCGTCAAGGCCGACGCCTACGGCCACGGGCTGCGACCGGTCGCGCGGGCCGCGCGCGACGCGGGAGCGTCGTGGCTCGGCGTCGTCACCGTCGAGGAGGCCCTCGCGCTGCGCGAGGCCGGCGACACCGGGCCCGTCCTGTGCTGGCTCGCGGCACCTGGCGCCGCCTACGGTGCAGCGGTCGAGCACGACGTGGAGCTGACGGCGTCGTCCGTCGAGCAGCTCGACGAGATCCTCAACGACGCGCCGACGGGTCGACGACCCCGCGTGCAGCTCAAGGTCGACACCGGGCTCTCGCGCAACGGTGCCCGCGGTCCGGCGTGGGACGACCTCGTCGTCGCCGCCTCCCGCGCGCAGGCCGCGGGCAAGGTCGAGGTCACCGGCGTGTGGTCGCACCTGGCGTGCGCCGACGAGCCCGGCCATCCCGCCAACGACCAGCAGGAGACCGTGTTCCGGGACGCGCTCGACGTCGTCGGCGAGGCCGGGCTCGAGCCGCAGTGGCGCCACCTCGCCAACTCCGCCGCCCTCCTGACCCGCCCCAGCGCGCACTTCGACCTGGTCCGTCCGGGCATCGCCACGTACGGCATCGACCCCGACCCCGCGGTCGCCGGCATCGTCGACCTGCGCCCGGTCATGACGCTGCGCGGCCGGCTCGCACAGGTCAAGCGGGTCCCCGCCGGCACCGCCGTGTCCTACGGCCACACGTGGACCACCGACCGCGAGACCACCCTCGGCCTCGTGCCCCTCGGGTACGGCGACGGTGTCCTGCGCTCCGCGTCGGGTCGCGCCGAGGCCGCCCACGACGGCGAGCGCGTGCCGGTCGTCGGCCGCATCTGCATGGACCAGCTGGTCGTCGACCTGGGGGACCGCGCGGCGCGGCGCGGTGACGTCGTCACCCTGTTCGGCGCCGCCCCCGGTGCCCCCACCGCCCAGGACTGGGCGACCGCCGCCGGTACGATCGCCTACGAGGTCGTCACCCGACTCGGCGACCGCGTCGTGCGTACCCACCGAGGCTGAGGGCCGTCCGAGCCCCGCCACCGAGGACAGTGATGAGCCCCGCCCCCTCCCGTCTGGCAGCACTCGCCGCGACCGCCGGAGCCTTCGTGGCTGCCGGGGTGACCGCCAAGGTCGTCGACACCCGACGTCGCGAGCACCGCCGCGAGCAGCGCGGCGAGGAGGTGCCGTTCGGCAGCGTGCACAGCCCCGTCCGCACCGTCGTCGCCTCCGACGGCGTCGCGCTCAACGTCGAGGTCGACGAGGCCGACGCGGCGCACGCGGACAGCGCAGCTCCCACCGTCGTGTTCGTGCACGGGTGGGTGTGCACCCTCGACACCTGGCACTACCAGCGTCTCGCGCTGCGCGGCCTCGTGCGGATGGTGTTCTACGACCAGCGCTCCCACGGTGGCTCCGGCCGCTCGACGCGCCAGGGGTCGAGCTTCGGCCAGCTCGCCGACGACCTGCGGACCGTCCTCGACGAGGTCGTGCCCGAGGGCCCCGTCGTGCTCGTCGGGCACTCGATGGGCGGCATCACGGTGCAGCAGCTCGCGGCGGAGTCGCCCGAGCTGTTCGGCGACAGGGTCGTGGGTGCCGTGCTGCTCTCGACCAGCGACAACCGGCTCGTGCGGCAGAGCCCGGCGCTGCGCCGCGTCCTGCCGTTCCTGCGGGCCGGCGCGCCCCTGCTCGACTGGGGCCGGACCTTCAACAGCTACAGCGTCATCCGTCGCTGGGCGGTCGGGCCCGACGCGCCCCGCAAGTACGCCGACATGTCCGACGAGATGATCCTGCGCGCCCAGACGCACGTGCTGCTCGACTTCTACCCCGCGTTCGTGGACCTCGACGTCCGCAGCGGCGCCGAAGGGCTGGGGCGGGTGCCCGTCGTCGTCGCCTGCGGCGACCACGACCTGCTCACGCCCATCAAGCACGCCCGACGCCTCGCGCGCACCATCGAGGACGCGCGTCTGGTGACGCTCGGCGGTGCCGGGCACATGGTGCCGTTCGAAGAGAACGTGGCCGTCACCCGGATCATCGAGGACCTGCTCGACCGGATCGGGCACCCCGTGCGCGAGGGCGACCGGTGATGCGGGCGCTCGACGTCCTCGACGCCGGCCCCGAGCACGCCGAGGCGATCGTCGACATCATCCACCGCTCGTTCAGCGTCCGACCCGACCTCGACCCGCCCTCGACCGCCCTCGACGAGACCGTCGAGTCGGTGTCGGAGGTGCTCGCCACGGCCGGTGGGCTGCTCGTGGAACGTCGCGGCGTGCCCATGGGCGCGCTGCTGTTCGACGAGTCGCGGCCGGGCAAGCTCGGCCTGCGTCGCGTGTCGGTCGACCCGGAGATCCAGGCTCGCGGCGTCGCGTCGGCCATGGTCGGCGTCGCGGAGGACACGGCCGAGGAGCGCGGCAAGGACGGCATCTGGCTGCACGTGCGCGAGGAGCTGCCCGACACGGTGCGGTTCTGGACCCGCCGCAAGTACCACCCGGTGGGCCAGGAGGGTCCGCTGCTGGTGCTCGGCAAGACGTTGTGGCTCGCCCGCGAGGTGCCGACGCCCGACGCGATGCAGCACCTCGCCGCGCGCGTGGCCGAGCTGGTGCGCCCCGGCGACCTGCTCGTCCTCTCGGGCGACCTCGGCGCCGGCAAGACGACGTTCACCCAGGGGCTCGGCGACGCGCTGCACGTGCGCGGACCCGTCACGTCGCCGACGTTCGTGCTCGCCCGCACGCACCCGTCGCTCGTCGACGGTCCCGCCCTCGTCCACGTCGACGCCTACCGCCTCGGCAGCGCCGCCGAGGTCGACGACCTCGACCTCGACACCGCCTCCGACGAGGCCGTCACCGTCGTCGAGTGGGGCGAGGGGATGGCCGAGCAGCTCAACGACAGCTGGCTCTCGGTGAGCATCGAGGTTCGCGGTGCCCGCCCCATCGACCCCCTCGGCACCGAGCACGACGGCGACCACCCCGACGAGGCCGAGCCGCGCGTCGTGACCATCAAGCCACACGGTCCCCGCTGGGTCGACGTGCCGCTGCGCTCCACGCTTCTCGGCTGAGGTGCTGGCCGCGGCGCTGCGGGGTGTGGCGGCGTGACCTTGGGGTGCGCTGCGGTCGTCGTGACCTTGCTGGTGCGCTGCCTGCGTGGGTCTCGTCTTGCTGGTGCGCTGCCTCGACTGGCGCTGTGTCTGGTCTCCGAAAGGGCCTCGACCGGCAGCGGGTCTGGGGGCGGCTTGGGGTATCGGGGTCTGGTCTGGGCCCACCCTTGGATCCACGATTCTTCGTTTCTGCGTTCAGGGGCCAAGGTTCTGCGTTTGCGCGTCCGGGCGGTGGATCTGCAACCGCAGGAGCGCTTCTACGGTTGCGGATCCACCGATAGAGGGCTGAGCGGCGGAAGGATTCTTGTTGGGCTCAACCGGTTGTTGCAAGTAGCCCTTCGTTGAGGGTCTGGGCTGGAGTCTTCCATCCGAGGGTCTGGCGTGGGCGGGTGTTCAGGCGTAGGGCGATGGCGTCGCATTCGTCCTGGGTGACGTGGCGCAGGTCCGCACCCTTGGGCCAGTACTGGCGCAGGAGTCCGTTGGTGTTCTCGTTGCTGCCGCGCTGCCAGGGCGAGTGGGGGTCGCAGAAGTAGACGGGCATGCCGGTGGCGATGGTGAACTGGGCGTGTTGGGCCATCTCGCGGCCCTGGTCCCAGGTCAGGGACTTGCGCAGCTCCAACGGGAGCCGGGCGATGATCGCGGTCAGCTGCTCGCGGGTATCGGCCGCGGTGCGCGAGGTGTTCAACGGCGCCAGGAGCACGAACCGGGATCGGCGTTCGACCAGCGTGATGATCTGGCCCTTGCCGATCCCGCCCAGCAGCAGGTCGCCCTCCCAATGGCCGGGCACGGCCCGATCATCTGCCTCAGCCGGCCGCGCGGAGATCGAGACCATGCCCTTGAGCTTGCCGATCTTCTCGCTACGGGTCTTCGTGCCGCGCGCGACCCGACCGGTGCGTAGATGCGCCGTCAGCTCCCTGCGCAGCTCGCCACGGGTCTGCACGAACAGCGACTGGTAGATCGTCTCGTGACTCACGCGCATAGCCTCATCGTCCGGATACAGGCTCGGCAACATGGCGGCGATCTGCTGTGGTGACCAGTCAGCCTCCAACAAGCCAGCGACCACCGCAGCAAGCTCGCCCACCACCTTGCACGGCTTGGGTCGACAAGCCCGCCGCCGCGCCAACCGCTGCGCCTTGGACGCCCGATAACGGGCAGGCCGACCGATCAGCACCACACCGGCACGCGACGAACGCGGACCACCACCACGACGCACCTCACGCGAGATCGTCGCCGGCGAACGACCCAGCACCGCAGCGATCTGGCCCTGCGTCAGACCAGCCTCCAAACCACGCTCGATCACCCACCGCTCACCCTCGACCAGACGAGAACCAGGCATACCCACCTCCAGTAGTCACATCGTCTTGCAACTACCGGTTGAGACCACCCTTCCTTCGCGTGGAACGGTCCACGCAAAGGAAGAATCGTTCGTCACCCCAACCCAAAGAGCACCCACGATTCTTCATTCGCGCGTGCGAGGCCGAACGCCTCTGCGTTCACGGCGGGATCCCGTACCAAACGCAGAAGCCTCGGCCCTCCGACGCACGAACGCAGATCCTTGCGTCCCACGCGAGCCACAGCCCGAGACCCCGGACCAGCACGGTCGCCAGCTTCCCGGTCGAGGCCCTTTCGGAGACCACCCACAGCGAAGGCCGAGGCAGCGCAGCGGCAAGGTCCACACGACGGTGCACCCACGCAGCCGCAGGACGAGTCGGACGACACCCACGCAGCGGCGAGTCGCCGCACCGACCCCACGTGACGCGTCAGGAGGTGAGGGTAGGCTCACTCGTGTGCTGCTGCTCGCGATCGACACGTCCGGACCCGCGGTGAGCGTCGCCGTGCACGACGGTGACCAGGTCGTCGGGTCGGCGCAGGGCGAGGGGACGATGGCGCACGGCGAGCTGCTCGCCCCGGCGGTACGCGACGCGCTCGCCGACGCCGGACGTAGCGCCGCCGACCTCACCGACGTCGCCGTCGGGGTGGGTCCCGGACCGTTCACCGGGCTGCGGGTCGGGATCGTCACCGCGCGCACCCTCGCCGCGACCCTCGGCCTCACGAGCCACGGCGTCTGCTCGCTCGACGCGCTCGCCCTCGACGCGGGCCTCGGCGCCGAGCACCTCGTCGCCATCGACGCGCGGCGCAAGGAGGTCTACTGGGCGCGCTACGTGCCCGACGCCGACGGCGTCCCGCGCCGGGTCGACGGACCGCACGTCGACAAGCCCGTCGAGCTCGCGCGGCTCCACCCCGACCTGCCCGTCGTCGGACGTGGCGCCACCCTCTACGCCGACGTGCTCGACGCCACCGACGGTCCCCTCGACCCGTCCGCCGCCGCGCTCGCCGAGGGCGTCGTGCGAGGCCACGTCGAGGTGCTGGGGCTCGAGCCGCTCTACCTGCGCCGCCCCGACGCGCAGCCCGCCGCCCCGGTGCGGTGATCCGGCCGGCGCTGGAGACCGACCTGCCCGTCCTGCTCGAGCTGGAGGGGCAGGCCTTCGCGGCCGACGCATGGTCCGAGCCGACCCTGCGCGCGGAGATCGCCCACCCCGATCGTGCCGTGCTCGTCGCCGAGAGCGACGCCACCGTGGTCGGGTACGTCGACGTCGGCGTGGTGGCCGACGTCGCCGACCTGCACCGCGTGGCCGTCGCGCCGACGCACCGCCGACGTGGCCTCGCGTCGCAGCTCGTCGAGGCCGGCCGCGACGCGGCCCGCGAGCGCGGCGCCGACCGCATGCTGCTCGAGGTGGCCGCCGACAACGACGCCGCCCTGGCGCTCTACGCGGCGCACGGGTTCGAGCACCTCGCCCGACGTCGCAGGTACTACGCCGGTGGTCGCGACGCCCTCGTCCTCCAGGTCGGGCTGACGGGGGAGCTCACGTGACCGAGCAGATCCGTTCCTGGCCGTGGGCGTGGGCCTGGCTGACGCTCTTCGCCATCGTGCTGCTGCGCGCGGGCGCCACCTACGGGATCGGTCGCCTGGTGGCCGCCGGCGTCGTGCGGCGCCGACCGCCCGGACCGCGCCTCCAGGCCGCCGTCGACCGCGTCGAGCGGTGGGGGCCGCCGGTCGTCACGGCGAGCTTCCTCACCGTCGGCGCGCAGACGGTCGTCAACGCCGGCGCGGGTCTGGCGCGCATGTCCGTGCCCCGCTACCTCGTCGGCCTCGTGCCCGGCGCCGCGCTCTGGGCGACCGTCTGGAGCACCGTCGGGGCAGGTGTCTTCCTCGCGGCGCTGCGCACCGGCACCGACCGCGGCCAGGCCGTCGCCGTCGCCGTCGCGGCCGTCGTGCTCGTGGCGGTCGTCGCAGCGGTTGCGTCGCGTCGACGCCGTGGAAGGCTGGACGCATGACTGACGGACCCCTCGAGTTTGACGACACCCAGGAGAACCGCGACGACTCGGAGGTGCTCGACCAGCTCCAGCCCGACGACACGCTCGTCGACCGCGGCGTCGACGACGTGCTCGACGAGGGCTACTCGCCGGCCGAGAAGTGGAGCCCCGGCGAGGGCTTCGGCACCACCGCGGAGGAGGCCCTGGAGGGCGAGACGCTCGACCAGCGCGTCGCCCAGGAGGAGCCCGACGTCGACCCGTACGCCGACGTCGATCTCGAGGGCAACGCCAACGAGCTGGGCGAGCCCGAGATCGGCGACGACCGCTCCGGTCGTCTCGTCGCGCCCGACGAGGGTCTGGCCGAGGACACCGAGAAGGCTCTCGTGGGCGACGAGGTCGGCATCGACGGTGCGGCCGCGAGCGCCGAGGAGGCTGCCGTGCACGTCGTCGAGGACGACCCCGACGACATCAGCGCGGGCACGCCCGACGTCTGAGCGACGGCCCGTCCTCGCACTCCTGGGTGCACATCTGTGCACTATCCTGAGCCGATGCGCGACTACACGTACCCGACGGTGATCGTCACCGCCAAGACCCTCTTCAAGGTCCTCGGCATGAAGTTCCAGACGTCGGGGACGGAGCACATCCCGCGCGAGGGCGGTGCCATCCTGGCCGCCAACCACATCGGCTACGTCGACTTCGTCTTCGACGGGCTCGCCGCGCAGCCATCGGGCCGGCTCGTCCGCTTCATGGCGAAGAAGGAGGCCTTCGACCACGCCGTCGGCGGGCCGCTCATGCGCTCGTTCCACCACATCGAGGTCGACCGCGACGCGGGCCAGGCGTCCTACGACAAGGCCGTCGAGTACGCCCGCTCCGGCGAGATCGTCGGCATCTTCCCCGAGGCCACGATCAGCCGCTCGATGGAGATCAAGGAGCTCAAGACCGGTGCCGTGCGCATGGCCGCCGAGGCGGGCGTGCCGCTCATCCCCATGGTCACCTGGGGCACCCAGCTGCTGAAGACGAAGGACCACGACTCCGACATCTGGGGTCGCGGCAAGACGATCGCGCTGCACGTCGGCGAGCCGATCCCGGTGACCGGCGAGGACCCGGTCGCCGAGACCCAGCAGCTGCGCGAGGCCATGACCGCCCTGCTCGACAAGGCGATCCGCGAGTACCCGACCCCGCCCGAGGGCCAGTGGTGGGCACCGGCCCGGTACGGCGGACTCGCGCCCACGCCCGAGGAGGCCGCCCGCCTCGACGCCGAGGAGAAGGCCGCCAAGGCAGCCCGCCGTGCGGCCCGTGCAGCCGAGCGTGGGACCGACCCGCAGACCTGAGCCGCGGGCCGCCCGCGGTGGCCGATCTGGGACACTGGGCCGGTGAGCGAACCCCTCGTCCTCGGCATCGAGTCGTCCTGCGACGAGACCGGTGTCGGCATCGTCCGCGGCACCGAGCTCCTCGCCCACGCGGTCGCCTCCAGCGTCGAGGAGCACGTGCGTTTCGGCGGTGTCGTGCCCGAGGTCGCGAGCCGGGCCCACCTCGAGGCGATGGTGCCCACGCTCGAGCAGGCGTACGCGCAGGCCGGACTCGACGTGAGCGACGTCGACGCGATCGCGGTCACCTGCGGACCAGGTCTCAGCGGTGCGCTCCTGGTCGGCGTCGCCGCGGCCAAGGCGCTCGCCGTCGCGCACGACAAGCCGCTCTACGGCCTCAACCACCTGGCCGCCCACGTGGCGGTCGACCAGCTCGAGCACGGCCGCTTCGACCGTCGCGTCGCCGCCCTGCTGGTCAGCGGCGGCCACACCGAGATCCTCCTCGTCGACGACATCGCCTCCGACATCACGATGCTGGGCACCACGATCGACGACGCCGCCGGCGAGGCCTTCGACAAGGTCGCCCGCCTGCTGGGCCTGCCGTACCCGGGCGGTCCGCACATCGACCGGGTGGCGCGCGAGGGCGACGGCACCGCGATCGCCTTCCCGCGCGGTCTCACCGCGGCCAAGGACGCCGAGCGCTACCGCTACGACTTCTCCTTCTCCGGCCTCAAGAGTGCCGTCTCGCGGCACGTGCAGCACGAGCAGCGCATGGGACGCCAGATCGACGCCGCCGACGTCGCCGCCTCCTTCCAGGACGCCGTCGTCGACGTCCTGACCCGCAAGACCGTCCAGGCCTGCCGCGACCACGACGTCGACACGCTCGTCGTCGGCGGTGGCGTGGCCGCCAACGGACGACTTCGCGAGATGGTGCTCGCCCGGGCCGAGGCGGCGGGCATCGAGGTCCGCATCCCTCGGCCCGGGCTCTGTACCGACAACGGCGCCATGGTCGCGGCGCTGGGCGCCGAGGTCGTCGCGCGCGGCGTCGCTCCGTCGTCGCTCGACCTACCCGTCGACTCCAGCCTGCCCGTCACCCGCATCGTCGCCTGACCCGCCGCGCGCGGGACGCCACCCCCGGCCCGTCCGTCTGGCAGGCTGACCCCGTGGCAGTCATCGAGGCACGAGGGCTCGGCAAGAGCTACGGCACCCGGCGAGCGGTCGACGACCTGAGCTTCACCGTGCACCCGGGGAGCGTCACGGGCTTCCTCGGCCCGAACGGGTCGGGCAAGTCCACGACCATGCGGCTCATGCTCGGTCTCGACCGCGGCGAGGGTCGCACGACGTTCGACGGACGCACGTTCGCCGAGCTCGAGCAGCCGATGCGCCACGTCGGGGCCCTGCTGGAGGCCAAGCCCTTCCACCCGACCCGCCAGGCACGCCATCACCTGCAGATGCTCGCGGTGGCCAACCGGATCGAGCGGCGCCGCGTCGACGAGGTGCTCGAGCTCGTCGGTCTCTCGGCACAGGCGAAGGGCCGGCCCCGCAAGTTCAGCCTCGGCATGGGCCAGCGGCTCGGCATCGCCGCCGCCCTCCTGGGCGACCCGCACACCCTGATCCTCGACGAGCCCAGCAACGGGCTCGACCCGCAGGGCATCACCTGGCTGCGCCAGCTGTTGCGCCACCTCGCGGGGGAGGGGCGCTCGGTGTTCGTCTCGAGCCACCTGCTCCAGGAGATGGCGCAGCTCGCCGACGAGGTCGTCGTCGTGGGCCGCGGGCGCCTCCTCACGAGCGGTCCCGTCAAGGACTTCGTCGAGCACGGGGGGACCGCCGAGGTGCTGCTGCGCACTCCCGACCTCGGCGTCCTCGCGCCGGCCATCGTCGCCGCCGGCGGGACCCTCACCCCCGACGACGACGGTCTGCAGCGCGTCACCGGCCTCGACGCCGCCCGGGTGGGCGACCTCGCGCACCAGCACGGCGCCCGCGTGCACGAGCTGACGGTCCGGCGCGCCACCCTCGAGGAGGCGTTCCTCAACGCCACCGGCCTCGACGAGGAGTACCGCGGGGCGATCACCGCCGACCGTCCGGCCGGCGAGGCGGGGGGTGCCCGATGACCGACGCGCTCCGCTACGAGATCACCCGCCTGCGCACCATCCGGTCCACCTACTGGATCCTCGGCGTCGCCTTCGGGTTCCAGCTCCTGCTGACCGTGCTCATCGCCTGGAACCTGCCCGAGACGGGGCCGCTGTCGGGCGGCGACCAGACCTTCGCGATCCTCGTGACCGTCGGCGCCACCCTCGGCGTGGCGCCGCTGTTCATCGCCTACGTGATCGGCCTGCTCGGGGTCTTCTCCATGGGGCACGAGTACCGCCACGGCATGATCCGCGCGACGCTCACCGCCCTGCCCAGCCGTCTGCACGTCATGCTCGCCAAGGTGGTCACGACGGCCGTCCTCTCCCTCGTGGCGGCCCTGGTCTGCGTCGGCATCGCGCTGCTCAGCGCCGTGCTGTTCGGCGTCGGACTGCCGAGCGTCGGCGGGCTGCGCGACATCACCGTCGGCACCGTCCTCTACACGACCCTGTTCTCGCTCTCCGGCCTGGCGTTCGCGACCCTCACCCGCAACCAGACAGGTGCCGTCGCGCTGCTCCTGCTCGTCCCCTCGCTTGTCGAGGGCCTGGTCAAGGCGGTCGTGCTGGCCATCAAGGCGTCCTCGGGCGACCCGACGAGCCGCGGCGGCATCGTCGACATCCTCAAGTTCCTGCCGTACGACGCGGGCGGACAGATGTACACGCGGGTCTCGCTCAACGACGCGTTCCAGGTGTTCGGCTACAAGCCGTTCGGCGCGGTCGGCGGCGGCATCACGATGACGGTGTTCGTCGTCGTGCTCCTCGTGCTGGCCACCCTCGCGTTCCAGCGCCGCGACGCCTGAGCACCTGGCGGACGGAGTCCGTCGTCGTCCCTTCTGGGCGTGAGCCGCGTCACGTACACTCGCGGCATGGCACGCACCTCCGAGCCGCGCGCGAGGCACCACGGACGTGACCTCGCGATGCCACCGGGCTCGGACCCCGACGCACTCTCGCGCCGGCTGCGGCGGGCCCACGAGGAGTTCCTGGCCTCCGGCGCCACCGACGCACCGCTCCGCGACGTCGTGCGGGAGTCGTGGCAGCGCAGTCTCGCCGAGGGCCTCGACCCCGAGACCGACCTTCCGCGCATCACGCTCGACGACGACGCGCTGCGCGAGATCCGCGAGCACCACCCCCTCGCGGCCGGGCTCCCGGTCATCCGGCGGCTCCTGGTCGAGTCGGCGGGGGAGGCGGGCCTGCTCGTCGCCGTGAGCGACGCCGCCGGCCAGCTGCTGTGGGTGGAGGGCGCGGCGTCGCTGCGCTCGCGGGCGGAGTCGATGCACTTCGTGCCGGGCGCCGACTGGAGCGAGACGAGCGCCGGGACGAACGCGCCCGGCACGGCCCTGGCGATCGAACGGCCCGTGCAGATCTTCGGCCCCGAGCACCTCGGGCGCCAGGTGACGCCGTGGAGCTGCTCGGCGGCGCCCATCCACGACCCCGACACCGGCGCGGTGCTCGGCGTCCTCGACGTGACCGGAGGTCCCGAGGTCGCGACGGCCCAGGGACTCGGGTTCGTGCGGGCGACCGCCGCCGCGGTCGAGGCCGAGCTGCGCATCGCACGCCTGCAGCCGGCTACCGCACCGCTGCACGTGACGAGCGGATGGTCGGCACCACGCCTCGACGTCCTCGGCGTGCACGGCGCGACGTTGCAGGTCGGTCCGCTCACCTCGCGGCTGAGTCGCCGGCACAGCGAGCTCCTCCTGCTCCTGTCGCGGGCCCCCGACGGCATGACGGCCGCGGAGCTGGGCGTGGCGCTCAGCGACGACGACCAAGCGCCGGTGACGATCCGCGCGGAGCTGTCGAGGCTGCGCGGGGTCCTCGGACCGCTCGAGCTCGCGTCGCGGCCCTACCGCCTGCGCAGCGCGGTGCGCACCGACGTCGACGAGGTCCGCGACCTGCTGCGCGACGGACGTCTGCGCAGCGCCGTCGCCGCCTACCGCGGCCCGGTGCTGCCGTCGTCGACCGCTCCCGCCGTGGAGGAGCTGCGCGACGACCTGCACCTCGAGCTGGTCTCCGCTCTCCTGGCCTGCGACGACGCCGACGCGCTGCTGTCGTTCGCGGACACGCCCCACGGTCGCGAGGACCTCGGCGTGTGGTCGCGGGCGCTCGAGATCCTCCCCGTCTCCTCCCCACGCCACGCCCAGGTCGCGGCCCACGTCGACAAGCTCGACCGCGCCTTCGGCTGACCCCGGGCACCGCGTCCCGCTGGTCGAGTGCCTCCACGAGCGCCAGCGAGGGGAGGTGTATCGAGACCACTCCCAGCCGTCGCTGGGGGTTGGCTCGCGCTGGGCTGTTGCCGGGTGGTCTCGATACGCAGGGACCTCGCAAGCTCGTCCCTGCTACTCGACCAGCGGAATTCACCGCTGGTCGAGTGCCTCCACGAGCGCCAGCGAGGGGAGGTGTATCGAGACCACACCCAGCGGTCGCTGGGGGTTGGCCTGCGCTGGGCCGTTGCGGGGTGGTCTCGATACGCAGGGACCTCGCAAGCTCGTCCCTGCTGCTCGACCAGCGGAATCCACCGCTTGTCGAGTGCCTCCACGAGCGCCAGCGAGGGGAGGTGTATCGAGACCACTCCAGGCCGTCGCTGGGGGTTGGCCCGCGCTGGTCCGTTGCGGGGTGGTCTCGATACGCGGCCACGGCGCTCCTTCGTCGCGCGTGCCGCTACTCGACCAGCGGAATCCACCGCTGGTCGAGTGCCTCCACGAGCGCCAGCGAGGGGAGGTGTATCGAGACCACTCTGGGTGGTCGCTGGGGGTTGGCTCGCGCTGGGCTGTTGCCGGGTGGTCTCGATACGCAGGGACCTCGCAAGCTCGTCCCTGCTACTCGACCAGCGGAATCCTTTGCTGGTCGAGTAGTCGACGCTGCGACGGAGGAGCTGGCGGAGACGTATCGAGACCACTCTGGGCTGTCGCTGGGGGTTGGCTCGCGCTGGGCTGTTGCCGGGTGGTCTCGATACGCAGGGACCTCGCAAGCTCGTCCCTGCTACTCGACCAGCGGAATCCTTTGCTGGTCGAGTAGTCGACGCTGCGACGGAGGAGCTGGCGGAGACGTATCGAGACCACTCTGGGCTGTCGCTGGGGATTGGTTCGCGCTGGGCGGTTGCCGGGTGGTCTCGATACGCATTCAAGGCGCTCGTTCCGCCCCCGCAAGCGGGAGGTGCCCCCAGCGCGTGGCCGCTGCTCGACCAGCGGAGCGTGTCACTGGTCGGACGACTCGACCAGCGGTACTCCCGACGTTGCAGCGGGTGCAACGTCGGGACAACGTCGTTGCAACGAAGCTGTGACTAGCGTCACTCGCACCAGATCCCACCCCGCGAGGAGTCACTTCCATGAGCGTGTTCGCCCAGCCCGGGACCGACGGTTCCGTCGTCTCCTACAAGCCCCGCTACGACCACTGGATCGGCGGCGAGTACGTCGCCCCGTCCAGCGGCCAGTACTTCGAGAACGTCTCGCCCGTGAACGGGAAGGTCTTCACCGAGATCGCGCGGGGCAACGCCGACGACATCGAGAAGGCACTCGACGCCGCGCACGCTGCCGCCCCCGCGTGGGGCAAGACGTCGGTCGCCGAGCGCGCCAACATCCTCAACAAGATCGCCGACCGCATCGAGCAGAACCTCGAGATGCTCGCCGTCGGCGAGACCTGGGACAACGGCAAGCCGGTCCGCGAGACCCTGGCCGCCGACCTGCCCCTCGCCGTCGACCACTTCCGCTACTTCGCCGGCGCGATCCGCGCGCAGGAGGGGCACCTGTCGCAGATCGACGACGACACCGTCGCCTACCACTTCCACGAGCCGCTCGGCGTCGTCGGACAGATCATCCCGTGGAACTTCCCGCTCCTCATGGCCGTCTGGAAGCTCGCCCCGGCGCTGGCGGCCGGCAACGCCGTCGTCCTGAAGCCCGCCGAGCAGACGCCGGCGTCGATCATGCTGCTGATGGAGCTGGTCGCCGACCTGCTCCCGGCCGGTGTCGTCAACGTCGTCAACGGCTTCGGTGCCGAGGCCGGCGCGCCGCTGGCCTCCAGCAGCCGCATCCGCAAGATCGCGTTCACCGGCGAGACGACCACGGGCCGGCTGATCATGCAGATGGCCAGCCAGAACCTCATCCCCGTCACGCTCGAGCTCGGCGGCAAGAGCCCCAACATCTTCTTCGAGGACGTCGCCCGCACCGACGACGCGTTCTACGACAAGGCTCTCGAGGGCTTCACGATGTTCGCGCTCAACCAGGGCGAGGTGTGCACGTGCCCGAGCCGCGCGCTCATCCAGAACTCCATCCTCGAGCAGTTCCTGCCCGCCGCGACCGACCGCACCAAGCTGGTCAAGCAGGGCAACCCGCTCGACACCGACACGATGATCGGCGCGCAGGCCAGCAACGACCAGCTCGAGAAGATCCTGTCCTACATCGACATCGGCGTGCAGGAGGGTGCCCGAGTCATCACCGGCGGCGAGCGTGTCGACCTCGGCGGCGACCTCTCGGGCGGCTACTACGTGGCGCCGACGATCTTCCAGGGCCACAACAAGATGCGGATCTTCCAGGAGGAGATCTTCGGTCCGGTGGTCTCGGTCACCGGGTTCGAGGACTACGACGACGCCATGAGCATCGCCAACGACACGCTCTACGGGCTCGGCGCCGGCGTGTGGTCGCGCGACACGAACACCGCCTACCGCGCGGGCCGCGACATCCAGGCCGGCCGCGTGTGGACGAACTGCTACCACGCCTACCCGGCGCACGCCGCGTTCGGCGGTTACAAGTCGTCCGGCATCGGCCGCGAGAACCACTCGATGATGCTCGACCACTACCAGCAGACGAAGAACCTCCTCGTCTCGTACTCGCAGAACGCCCAGGGCTTCTTCTGAGCCCACGGTGACGTCGCGGCCCGGCCCCTCCACGAGGGGTCGGGCCCCCGGCGTTCCCGCACCCGACCTCGTCCGTCCCGCCCGAGAGGTGACCACCATGTCCGAGCAGCCGACCGCGGCCACCCGCGTCGACGTCAGCCCCGACGCCGCCGCGCTGCTGCGCACCCTGCGCGCCGAGCAGGCGAAGCCACTCATGTTCCACCAGTCCGGTGGGTGCTGCGACGGGTCGGCCCCCATGTGCTACACCCAGGGGTTCTTCCTGACGGGACCGTCCGACGTGCACCTCGGCGACCTCGACATCGGCGCGAGCGACGTCGACCCCGACGGTCTGGTGCCGGTGTGGATCTCGCGCGAGCAGTTCCGGTACTGGTCGCACACGCACATCACCATCGACGTCGTCCCGGGACGCGGTGCCGGCTTCTCGCTGGAGGGCCCCACGGGGCATCGCTTCATCATCCGGTCGCGGGTGTTCACGGAGGAGGAGACCGCCGCGCTCGCGCCCGTCGACTGAGCGCGACGCACGGACGTCCGCACCCGCGTCATGATCGGGGCGCTGATGGTTCCTACCCCGTGGAGCGCGGTCTCCCCCCATCCCCCCGACGACCGTGCCGCCGGAGAGGACCCCCATGCGTCGCCCCCGCACGTGCTCAGCCCTGCTCACCTGCACCCTCGTCGTCGCCAGCCTGGTGGCTGCGCCGTCGGTGGCGAGCGCGGCTCAGGGGGTGCCGGACGGGTCGAGCGCAGCGTCGGCGGCGGCGTCGTGCTGGGAGGTCAAGCAGGTGGCTCCGTCGTCTCCCGACGGGCTCTACTGGTTGCTGACGCCGCAGCTGCGGACGCCGACGCAGTTCTACTGCGACATGACGACCGACGGTGGTGGCTGGGTCCTGGTGGGGCGTGGTCGCGACGGGTGGACGTGGGACGGTGACGCGCAAGGCACGACCGCGCAGGTCGCCTCACCGATCAACGGCCAGGCCGCGTTCTCGCCGCGCAAGCTGTCCGCGGCGACCATCGACGCGCTGCTCGGCGGTCATCGGGTCGACCAGCTCACGGACGGGGTGCGTCTGCGTCGCGCGAAGGACGCCGGCGGCACGGCGTGGCAGGAGGTGCGGTGGCGGCTGCGGTCCATGGGGTCGTGGTCGTGGGCGTTCGGCGCCGGCCACCCGCTGACCGGCTCCTCCTTCGACGGGGTCCAGTTCTCGGGGCAGACCACCCGCGACGCCGGCACGACGTCGACGGCCGCGGCCGAGCGGCTGCGCCGCGTGTGGACCTTCGAGTCCGCCGACAACGGCTGGGTGCGCGGCTTCGGCTACGGGAGCGCGGTGACGGGCTCGACCTCGTCCAGCAGCGCGCTCTACGCGACCCGCTCGGGCTACGCGACGCCGTTCACGCAGGTCTTCGTGCGTCCGCGACTGCGCCAGGCGGACCTGTCGTTCGCGGCGGTGCCTGACAGCGGGACGGCGGCGGTCACGGCGCTGCCCGTGGCCCGCAGCAGGTCGCTGCCGCAGTCGTGGGGCGTGACGGGCACGGGTGCGGGCGGCACGGGCGAGCTGGCCACGGAGGTGCAGGCCTTCGCCCAGGTCGGCGACGTCATGTACGTGGGCGGCAACTTCACGACCGTGCGCAACCAGGACGGGTCGCGCAAGGTCGCCCAGGCGTACCTCGCCGCGTTCCGGGCCTCGACGGGGGAGTGGATCTCCTCGTTCAGGCCGAAGCTGGACGGCCAGGTGCGCGCGTTGAAGGCGCTGCCCGACGGCCGGCTCGCGCTCGGTGGCGACTTCACGCGCGTCGACGGCCAGCGTCGCTCCAGCCTGGCCGTCCTCACCGCGAAGCGGACCCTCGACCGCACGTGGACCACGGGCGTCGAGCGACGCGGCGGCGACCGTCGGGCCTCGGTGCGCACGCTCGACGTCGCCGGCGGCCGGCTCTACCTGGGCGGACGCTTCTCGCACGTCGTGCGTGGCACGGGTGCCGCGGCGCTGCCGTACGCCGCACGGGTCGTGCTGCCGAGCGGACGCGGCGACAGCCAGTGGCAGCCGCACCTGAACGGCACCGTGGCCGACCTCGACGTGTCCACCGATAGTCAGCGCGTCTACCTGGCCGGCTACATGACGCGCAAGGGCGGCGCGACCGTGCGCAACGCGGTGGCGGTCACGACCTCGGCGGCGCGGCTCGTCTCACCGGCGTGGAGCCCGACGTTCAGCACCAAGCGCTCCGCGACCTACCAGCAGGCGGTCCAGCAGGTCGGGTCGCTCGTGTGGCTCGGCGGCTCGCAGCACAGCATGTTCGCCTACGACGCCCGCACGCTCGCACTGCGCAGCCCCAGCATCACCAAGGCCGGTGGCGACCTGCAGGCGATCGGCAGCGACGGCCGGGTGGTCTACGGCGGGTGCCACTGCGGCGACTGGGTGTTCGAGGGCACGTCGAGCTGGGACTCGTGGTCCACCGGCCAGAACCCGGTGCCCTGGCGCCAGGCGGGCAAGATCTCGCTGCTCGGGGCGTGGGACGCGGCGTCGGGTGCGTTCGTGAGCACGTTCGCCCCGCGGTGGAAGTCGCGCGGCGGCTACGGCGTCTGGGCCGTCGAGGTGGCCAAGGACGGCACCCTCTGGGCCGGTGGCTCCATCCAGACGAGCATCCGCGAGGGCGGCTCCAACCAGTTCTCCGGCGGCTTCGCGCGGTTCGCGGCCCGGCCCTCCCGGGCCCCGGCAGCCCCCACGGCGCCGGCGGTGTCGCTGCAGGGCTCGACGGCCACGGTCTCGTGGTCGGCCTCGGCGGGCGACGGCGTCCGGTACGAGGTCCTGCGGGGCGACCGGGTCGTGGCCGTCTCCTGGGCGACGTCGGTGCGCGTGCCCGACTCGGGCCCCGACGACCGGTTCTTCGTGCGTGCGAGCGACGGCCAGGGCAACTGGTCGGCCTCCACCCGCGTGGTACGCGCCATCGGGTCCTGAACCGCCCCGTCGTGTGAGGCGACCCACCGCCGCCGGTGGGCACTGCCGCGTCATGAGGCCGGCTCCGCCCACTCTCCCTCCCCGTGAGCCCCTGGCCCACGCCCCTCTCGTCCCCTTCGATCCCGCGAGGACAGTCGTGCACCTCAAGACCTCCCTGACGGCCCTGGTCGTCTCCGCCACCACCGTCGCGAGCCTGGCGGGGGTGCCGTCGGCGGCAAGCGCGGCGCAGGGGGTGCCGGACGGGTCGAGCGCAGCGTCGGCGGCGGCGTCGTGCTGGGAGGTCAAGCAGGTGGCTCCGTCGTCTCCCGACGGGCTCTACTGGTTGCTGACGCCGCAGCTGCGGACGCCGACGCAGTTCTACTGCGACATGACGACCGATGGTGGTGGCTGGGTCCTGGTGGGGCGTGGTCGCGACGGGTGGACGTGGGACGGTGACGCGCAGGGCACGACCGCGCAGGTCGCCTCACCGGTCACCGGCCAGGCCGCCTTCCGGCCGCGCCGGCTCTCGTCGGCGACCATCGACGCGCTCCTGGACGGTGGCGCGGTCGACGCGCTGCCCGACGGCGTCCGCCTGCGACGCGCCAAGGACGCGCAGGGAAGCGCGTGGCAGGAGGTCCGCTTCTCCCTCCGCTCGCTCGCCTCGTGGTCGTGGGCGTTCGGCGCCGGCCACCCGCTCACCGGCTCCTCCTTCGACGGGGTCCGGTTCTCGGGCCAGACCACGCTCGACTTCGGCACGAACGACGGCGGTCGCCAGAACTTCCGCCGGGTCTGGACGAACGAGTACAGCGGGAACGGCTGGGTCCGCGGCTTCAACTACAACTCCGCGGTCCAGGGCACTACCGACGCCTCGAGCTACCTGTACTCCAAGGGCACGGGCGACGCCACGCCGTTCACGCAGGTCTACCTGCGGCCCCGGCTGCGTCAGGCCGACCTGTCGTTCGCCGCGGTGCCCGACAGCGGGACGGCAGCCGTCACCGCGCTCCCCGTCGCTCGCAGCGGCTCCCTGGCCCAGCCGTGGGGCGTCACCGGGACCGGCGCGGCCGGCACCGGCGAGCTCGCCACCGAGGTGCAGGCCTTCGCCCAGATCGGCAACGTCATGTACGTGGGCGGCAACTTCACCACCGTCCGCAACCAGGACGGGTCCCAGAGCGCGGCGCAGTCCTACCTCGCCGCGTTCGACGTCTCGACGGGCGCATGGATCTCCTCCTTCCGGCCGACGTTCGACAACCAGGTGCGCGCGCTGAAGGCGCTCCCGGACGGCCGGCTCGCCGTCGGCGGCGACTTCACCAGCGTCAACGGCCAGAGACGCACCGGCCTCGCCGTGCTCGACACCGCCGGCACGCTCTCCCCGTCCTGGAGCACCGTCGTCGAGAACCGTGGCAGCTCGGGCAAGGTCAGCGTGCGCAGCCTCGACGTGTCCGACGGGCGGCTCTACGTCGGCGGCAGCTTCACGCACCTCGTCAAGGGCACGTCGTCGTGGTTCGCGCGCAACGCCGGACGCATCACCCTGTCGACCGGGAACGGCGACGGGCAGTGGAACCCCAACCTCAACGGCGCGGTCGCGTCGCTCGACGTCGACGACGACGGCAGCCGCGTCTACCTCGCCGGGTACATGACCGCCTCGGGCTCCACGGCCGTCAAGAACGGTGTCGCGATCAGCACCGCGGCCGGGGCGCCCGTCACCGACCCGGCGTGGAACCCCACCTTCAGCACGTCCGGAGCCACGTACCAGCAGGCCGTCGAGCAGGTCGGCTCGAAGGTGTGGCTGGGTGGATCGCAGCACAGCATGTTCTCCTACGACCGCTCCACCCTGGCGCTGCAGGACACGAGCATCACGAAGTCCGGCGGCGACCTGCAGGCGATCGGGAGCAGCGGCCGGGTGGTCTACGGCGGGTGCCACTGCGGCGACTGGGTGTTCGAGGGCACGACGAGCTGGGACACCTGGGGCGTGGGGCAGAACCCCGTCCCCTGGCGCCAGGCCGGCAAGATCTCCCTGCTCGGGGCCTGGGACGCCGCGTCGGGTGCGTTCGTGAGCACGTTCGCCCCGCAGTGGAAGTCGCGCGGCGGCTACGGCGTCTGGGCCGTCGAGGTGGCCAGCGACGGCACCCTCTGGGCCGGCGGGTCGATCCAGACGAGCGTCCGCGAGAACGGCTCCAACCAGTTCTCCGGCGGGTTCGCGCGGTTCGCGCAGCGACCGTCGACGGCGCCTGCAGCACCGTCGGGCCCGGCGGTCTCGTTGGAGGGCTCGACGGCCACGGTCTCGTGGTCGCCGTCCTCCACCGCCGGGGTGCGCTACGAGGTCCTGCGCGACGACCGCGTGGTCGCCGTGACGTCGTCGACGTCCGTCCAGGTGCCCGGCTCCGACGTCGACGACCGGTTCTTCGTCCGCGCAAGCGACGGTCAGGGCAACTGGTCCGCCTCGACGTCGGTCGTGCGTCCGACGGTGAGCAGCACCGTGCTCCCCACCGGGGCCACGTGGGCCTACTGGTTCGACGACGCGAACGCCGTCGACCCGGCCTGGACGAGCGACGGCTTCGACAGCTCCGGCTGGCGGCGCGGAGCCGCGCCGCTCGGCTGGGGCGGGAGCTCGATCGCGACCGACGTCGACGTGCCCGCGGGCACCCGGCGGGCGGTCACCGCCTACTACCGGACCGGCTTCGACCTCACCGACGTCGACGCGTTCACCCGCTACGTGCTCACCACCCGCGCCGACGACGGCGTGCTCGTGCGCGTGAACGGGGTCGAGGTGGCGCGCGTCAACCTGCCCAGCGGGTCACTCACGTCGACCACCTACGCCACGTCGGCGCCCAGCACCACGGCGGCGACGGCCTCGCCCGTGCGCGTCGACCTGCCGTCGTCGGCGCTGCGCGACGGGACCAACGTCGTCACCGCCGAGGTTCACTCCAACTACCGGTCCACGCCGAACGCGAGCCTCGACGCGTCCGTCGTGGCGTCGCGCTGAGGTCCGCGCCGTGACCGCCCTCGACGTCCGCACCTCCTGGGACCGCCTTGCCGCGGCGCAGAAGGACGGTGCCGGCGTGCCCTTCTACATGCGGGTGGTCAACCGCAGGCTCGGCCGCGGGGTCGCGGCCCTCGCGCACCGCGTCGGCGCCTCGCCCGACCAGGTCACCGCCGTCAGCGCGGCTCTCGTGGTGGCGGCCCTCGTGCTGCTGGTCGTCGTCCCGCCGATGCTCCTGGCGGCCGTGGTCGTCGTGCTGCTGCTGCAGGCCGCGTTCGCCTTCGACGCCGCCGACGGCCAGCTGGCGCGGCTGCGTGGCGGCGGGTCGCGGGCGGGGGAGTGGCTCGACCACACCGTCGACGCCGCCCGCACCCTCGCCGTCCACCTCGTGGTGGCCGTGGCGCTCCTGCGGCACACCGACCTCGACCCCGCGTGGGCCCTGCTGCCGCTCGGCTACGCGTTCGTCGCGTCGGTGCGGTTCTTCGCGCAGATCCTGGCCGAGCAGCTCGTGCCCGACCGCGGGGCACGCGCCGCGGCCGCTGGACGCTGGTCGTCGGTGGTGCAGCTCCCCGCCGACGTCGGCGTGCAGAACCTCGTGTTCCTGCTGTGGCCGGTCACCCCCCTCTTCCTGCTCGGCTACGGCCTCCTGGCCGCGGCCAACCTCCTGCTGATGGTCATGACGTTGCAGCGGCGCCTGCGGGCGCTGCGGGCGCTGTGACCAGCGCGGCGGCCCCGCCCGTCGACGGAGCGGCCGGCGCCGCACCGAGCAGCCTTCCCGACGCCGTCCCCGCGCCGCGGCTGCCGCCCGACCCGCTCCCTGCCTGGCCGCTGCTGACCATGCTCTGGGGGTTCCCCGTCATGTGGCTGCTCGGCGTCACCGTCGTGCCCGGAGCCGTCACCCTGGCGCTCGTCATGCTCGGGTTCCTGCTGGCGCGCCGGTGCGCGATCTGGGTCCCCGGCGTCGGCGCGATCGTCGGGCTCTGCCTCTGGATGCTCGCGTCGTCGGTCATGATCGACACCGGACCGCGCCTGCTCGGCTTCGCGTTCCGCCTCGCGATCATGGCCTTCGTCGCGATCGCCTTCGTCTACGCCGTCGCGGCGCGCACGCGGCTCACCCGGGCCAGGATCGTCCACGGACTGACGTTCCTGTGGTTCTTCGTCATCGTCGGCGGGCTGCTCGGCATGCTGCTGCCCGAGACCCGCCTCACGACGCCGGTGGGGATGCTGCTGCCCGGGTCGATCGCCGAGAACTCCTACGTCCGCGACCTCTTCTTCCCGCCGTTCGCCGAGGTGCAGCACCCGTGGGGCGCCCCCGAGGCCTTCGTCCGCCCGTCCGCGCCGTTCCCGTACGCGAACAGCTGGGGCGTCGCGATCCTCGTCCTCACCCCGGTCGCGCTGGCCTGCTTCCTCTCCACCCGGTCGTTGCTGCTGCGCGCCGCGATCCTCGTGGGCGCGGGCGTCATGGTCGTGCCGGCCATGGCGACGTCGAACCGCGGCATGTTCGCGGCCCTCGCGCTCGCCGGGGTCTACGTGCTCGTCCGGTACGCCCTGCGCGACCGCGCGGCTCCCGTGGTCGCCCTGGCCGTGCTCGGGCTGCTCACCGGCGCGGTGCTGATGTGGCAGGGCCTCCTCACGCAGTTCGAGGTCCGGCAGGAGTACGGCCAGTCCAACGGTGCCCGGTTCACCCTGTACGCCGAGACCATCCAGCGGACGCTGCAGTCTCCGCTGCTCGGCTTCGGGGCCCCTCGCCCGTCGGCCGAGCAGGCGCTCTCGGTCGGCACCCAGGGATACGTGTGGACCCTCATGTTCAGCTTCGGCTTCGTCGGGCTCGGCCTGTTCCTGCTGTTCCTCTGGGGCTCGACGTGGCGCACCCGCGCCTGCCGCGACGACGTCGACGTGGCCCTGCACGCGACTCTCGTCGTCTCGAGCCTGGCCATCGTCGTCTACGGCCTCGACATCGTGCAGCTGCTCGCCATCGCCCTCGTCGCCGCCGTCCTGCTGCGTCGGCGCTACGGTCTCGACGCCGATGACTGAGGCGGTGGCAGGGCCGACGACGGCGGGAGCGCGCTCGGGCCTCGGCGCGGCCGCCGTCGCCAACCTGGTGGGTGGCGCGCTCGGCGCCGTCGTCAACCTCGTGCTCGCCGCCCTCGTCGGTCGCCACCTCGGCGTCGAGGGCTCGGGCGTGTACTTCCTGGTGGTCGCGGTGTTCGTCGTGGTGGCCAACACGGCCGAGCTCGGCGCCGACACCGGACTCGTCCGGTTCGTCGCGGCGACCCGGGCCCGGGGTCGGGCCGAGGACACCGGCTGGGTGGTACGCACCGCCGTCGGACCCGTGCTGGTCGGCGGTGCGCTCGTCGTGCTCGTGGGGGTCCCCCTCGCGCTCGCGACCGCGCCCGACGGCCTGGCCCCCGCGGTGGTCGTCGCCGCTGTCCCGCTCGCCGTCCTGGCCTCGCTGACCGCCCTCGCCCTCGGGGTCTCCCGCGGTGCCGGCGACACGCTGACCTACCCGCTGCTGCAGAACGTCCTGCTGCCCGCCGGTCGCGTGGTCGCGGTCGGGGTCGCCGTCCTGGCCGGGTGGGGAGTCAGCGAGGTTGTGGCGGCGTGGTTGCTGCCGGTGCCGCTCGTGCTCGTGGTCGCCATCGCGCTCGCCCTGCGGCACGTCCCACGCACGCGGACCCCGCGTCGCGCCTACCCGGGCTTCTGGGGATTCAGCGCGGCACGGGGGGCCACAGCGTGCGTCGAGGTCGTCCTCGAGTGGGCCGACGTCGTGGTCGTCGGCGTGCTCGCGTCGCCGGCCGAGGCCGGCGTGTACGCCGTGGTCACGCGCTGCGCCCGTGCGGGCGAGGTCGTGCAGCAGGCGGCGCGCATCGCCGTCGGGCCGGCGATCAGCAGCGCGTCGGCCCGCGGCGACACGGCGCTCGTGGGACGTCTGTACGGCGTCGTCACCGCCGCCATGGTGTGGGCGGCCTGGCCGTTCTACGCCGTGCTGGCGGTGTTCGCCGAGCCCGTGCTCTCGATCTTCGGCCCCGACTTCACCTCGGGCGCGACGTCGCTGCGCGTCCTCGCGGTTGCGATGGCGGTGGCCACCGCCGCGGGCGCCGTCCAGAGCGTGCTGCTCATGGCCGGGCGCAGCAGCTGGCAGCTCGCCGACAAGACCGGGGCGCTCGTGCTCGACCTCCTCCTGCTGGCGCTGCTCGTCCCGCACTGGGGCATCGAGGGCGCGGCCGTCGCCTGGGCGGCGACCATCGTCGTCGACACCCTCGTCGTGGGCTACCAGGTGCAGGTGTTGATGGGCGTGCGCCCGCCGTGGCGACCGATCCTCTGGGCGGCCGCCCTGCCCGTCGTGCTCGTCCTCGTCCCGAGCGCGCTCGCGCTGCTGCTGTGGGGCACGTCGTGGACGGTGGCCGTCACCACGACCGCCGTGGTCGCCATCGTCCACGTCGTCGTGGGCGTCGTGGCGCGCGAGCGGCTCGGCCTCGTCGCTTTGGCCAGGCTCCGGGCCGTCTGACCCACCGGGCCCGGGCCGCTCCCGGGTGCTGCTCAGCGGCGCGGGAGCAGGACCGTCAGGGCGACGTCGACGCCCTGCACGGCCAGCAGGCTGCGCACGCGACGTGCCGCGACCGCGTCGTCGTCGACCGACCGCGCCAGCACCACGTGGTCGACACGGGTGCCAAGGGTCGCGACGAGGGCGTCGGAGGCCAGCGCGGAGGAGTCGACGACCACGAGCTCGCCCGCCCAGGTCGCCTTCTTGCGGTCCGTGGGCCAGCCGCGCGCGATCTTGCTCTCGAGCAGGGCCGACGCGTCGACGTGCCGCACGGGCAGGCCGCGGCGGCGCAGCGCCTCGGCCAGGCCCTCTCCCGACTGGGTGCCGACGGACCCGTCGACGAGGAGCGTCACGGGACCGTCGGCCGGCGCGGTCGCTGGGAGGTCGAGCATGAGCGCGGCGACGTCCCAGGTGTCCTCCGGGCTGGCGTCGGCCGTGCCGTCGAGCACCGCCGAGCCCTGCCCCGTCCCGAGGTCCTGCGGGCTGGCGATGACGCCGGGATCCGGCGCGCGGTCCCGACGGGTCAGCGCGACCGGGACGGCCACGAGGAGACCGAGCGCGAGGCCGGCCACGCCGAGCGGCAGCACGCCGAGCGACGACGGAGCGGACGGGGTGGCCGGTGCGCCGAGCACCCGGCCGGGCGACGTGTCGACCGTCGCCAGCTCCGCGGCGCGGGTGCCCAGCGTCTTCGCCTCGGTGAGGATCGACTCACGGGCGGGGGAGTCCTTCGGGTAGCGGTCGGCCGAGTCCTCGAGCATGTCGATGCGGTCCCAGGTGGCCTCCTGCAGCTCCTGCACCGTCGTGGCCGCGGCCTCGCCGCGCACGGTGAGGAACGCCTCGGCCACCGCACGCGACCCGGCCGCCGCCGCCCGCGGCGTCGACGCCGTGTAGGCGATGTCGAGGACGGCCGTGTCGGGCGGGTTCGTCACCGACACCCCGCTCCTCAGGGCGCCCGCCGACGTGTCGAGGTCGTCGGCGGCGGCCGTCAGCACGTCGCCGGACGTCACCAGCTGGGCGTCGGTCGCGACGTCGAGCGTCGGGCTCGATCCGCTGGAGGGGCTGACGTCGACCGGCACGACCCGCACCGACGTGGTGGCGGTGTACGTCACGGGCAGCAGCACCCAGGCGAGGACGCCGAGCAGGACGCCGACCACCGCACCCAGCGCGAGCACGCGCCAGCGTCGGCGCAGGGTGCCGGCGAGCTCACTGAGCTGGGCGGGCTGAGGTGGTGCGGACTGCATGCAGGAGCTCCTCGGGTGCGGGACGTCATGCACTGGGAGCGACGACGGCCTCGTTCATGACGCCGCGGGCGGGCGTCCGTGCCTGTGAGTTGAGCCATTGACCCGCTGTCTCACCCGGTTACTATGGCCGAGTTGCAACTGCCTGTGTCACGAACGCGGGCAGTCCCGGCCGGAGACCGTCACCACGGTGGAGGGCGGGGAACGATCCAGGGGAAAGTTCAGATGTCCATCGATGAATCGCGCATGTCTGCGCGCGCGTCCGGCGTAGAGCTGGACGACGCGCACCTGCTGTCCCTCGCGCGGGACGGCGACGACGACGCCTATGCCGAGCTGTTCCGCCGGTACCGGCCCGTGGCCCTGCGCCTCGCCCGGCGCCTCGGCGCACCGACCGAGGCCGAAGACACCGTGTCCGAGGCGTTCGCCCAGGTGCTCGGCCAGCTCCGCCGCGGTCTCGGTCCCGAGCGTGCCTTCCGCGCGTACGTGCTGACCTCGGTCCGCCACGAGGCCGCCCGACGGGGACGGCTGCGCCAGCGCGTCCAGCCGACGGACGACCTCGCGACGATCGACACCGCGGTGCCGTTCGGGCACGGACAGCTCGACACGTTCGAGCGCGACCTCGTCCGGTCCGCCTTCGCGTCGCTGCCCGAGCGCTGGCGCACGGTGCTCTGGTACCTCGACGTCGAAGGACTCAAGCCGCACGAGGTCAGCGACCGGCTCGGTCTCACGGCCAACGGCGTCTCCGCGCTCGTGTACCGCGCCCGCGCCGGGCTCCGCGAGGCCTACCTCGCGCAGCACGTCGCCGCCGACGGCGTCGAGGCCAGCGACGAGTGCCGTCAGCTGCGTCCCCGGCTCGCGTCGCTCGTGCGGCGCACCGTCGGCATGCGCGAGCAGAAGCGCATCCACGTCCACCTCGAGGCTTGCCCGTCCTGCATGGCCAGCTACCTCGAGCTCGAGGACGTCAACGCCCGCGTCGTGGCCCCGCAGCAGGCCGTCGCCGGCGTCCGCGCCTGACGTCCGCAGGCCACCGGGTGCGTCGCAGGGTCCTGCTCGTCGTGGTGCTGCTCGCCCTCGCGGCGGGTCTGCTCGTGACGGTGCGGCTGGTCGGGCCGGGAGGCGGCCTTTCCGACGCACCGACCGCCGACGCGGTGCCCTGCCGGACCGGCGACGTCGACCGGCTCGACCTCTCCGACCCTGCGCAGGGTCGGCTCGCGTGGCACGACGAGTTCTCCGGCACCCGCGTCGACCCCGACCGCTGGACGGTCCGCGACGACACGACGCTGTCCTTCGACCAGGCCCGCATCCGGGCCGACGCCGTCGAGGTGCGCGGCGGGCGCCTGCGCATCACCGCCCGGTCCGACCCGGCCGGCGACACCTCCGGCGAGCGTCCCGTCAGCACGGGCTACCTCGACACGATCGGCCACTTCGCCCAGCAGCACGGACGGTGGGAGGTGCGGGCTCGGCTCCCCGTCGAGCCCGGCCGCTCGCGGGCGCTCTGGCCGGCCTTCTGGCTGCGGGCCTCCGACCTGCCCGGCGAGATCGACGTCGTCGAGGCGTGGGGCACCCCCACCTCCCGGCAGCGGAGCGCGATGTCCGAGCAGTACGCCTGGACCGTCCACGAGGACACCACCGCCCCTCCCGGGTACCGGCGGGTCGGCGGCTGGGGGCGGGCCGCGGAGCCGCTCGCCGACGGCTTCCACACCTACGCGGTCGACTGGACGCCCGGCTGCCTGCGGTTCTCGCTCGACGGCCGCACGACGGGCTTCGTCGACCTCGACCGCGAGCCGCGCCTGCGCCGAGCGCTCGACGGTCCGGTCGACATCCGGCTCAACCTGCAGGTCGGCAGCAGCTACTGGGGCCGCCTCGATCCCGAGCGCCCGGGCACCACCGGGCTCCCGGCCACCTTCGAGATCGACCACGTCCGGGTCTTCCGTCCTCGTCCCGCCCGGGACTGAAGTCCTGACTTCGCGTTCGTGACCTGAGACACGCCCGAATCGGCCTCGTCCTGCGTCACGCGCCCACGCTCCTCCGCTCTCCAGGCATGCACGAACGTCCAGGGGATCGGAGAACCGGTGAGCATCACGCGCACGACCTACGGGGTGGGATACGCCAGCGGCGTGTTCGACATGTTCCACGTCGGCCACCTCAACCTGCTGCGCCGGGCACGGCACCGCTGCCGCCACCTCGTGGTCGGCGTCGCGAGCGACGAGTACGTCGAGATCCTCAAGGGTCGCCAGCCCGTCGTGCCGTGCGACGAGCGCATCGACATCATCTCCGCCCTCGGCATCGTCGACGAGGTGGTCATCGACCGCTCCGAGGACAAGCGCATGGTGTGGGAGCAGCGGCCCTTCGACGTGATCTTCAAGGGCGACGACTGGCAGGGCACGCCCAAGGGCTACCGGCTCGAGCGCACGATGGGCGAGATCGGCGTCGACGTCGTCTACTACCCGTACACGCGGCAGACGTCGAGCACCATGCTCCGCGCCCATCTCACCGGTGCCGAGCTGGAGGGGCTCGCGTGAGCGTCGACAGCGCGGTCGAGGCGCTCGACGCCGCGACGACCCCGTACGCACCGCCCGTCACCGTCGTCGTGCCCACCCACGACCGCCCGACGCTGATGGCCGAGGCCGTGCGCAGCGTCCTGCTGCAGGAGTACGCCGGACCGGTCGAGGTCGTCGTGGTCTTCGACGCCTGCGAGCCGGTGCTGCCCGACGTCGCGCTGCTGCCGGGCCAGAGCCTGCGCGCCGTGGTCAACGACCGCGTCCGCGGCCTCGCCGGCGCCCGCAACACCGGCATCCTGGCCGCCAGCCACCCGTTCGTCGCCTTCCTGGACGACGACGACACCTGGCTACCGGGCAAGCTGGCCGCCCAGATGCCGCTCTTCCGCGACCACCCGGACGCCCGGCTGGTGGCCACCGCGATGCAGGTCGACGACGGCGAGCGCCTCACCGACCGGCTCGTCCCCGCCGACGTCGTCTCGCACGCCGAGCTCGTGCGCGAGCGGTTCGGGGGCCTGCACTCCAGCAGCTTCGTGTTCCGGCGCGACGCGCTCGTCGACGAGATCGGCATGATCGACGAGGACCTCCCGCGTGGCTACGCCGAGGACACCGACGTGCTCCTGGCGGCGTCGCGGCTCGCGCCCGTGCGACTCGTGAACGAGCCCCTCGTACGGGTGCGCTGGCAGGGCCAGTCCTACTTCTTCGGGCGCTGGGCCGACTACGCCGCCGCGCTCACCTACCTCCTCCACAAGCACCCGCAGTTCGCCGACGACGACGCGGCGCACGCGCGGATGCTCTCGCAGATCGCGTTCGGCGAGGTCTCCTCCGGTCAGCGTCGGGCCGGCCGCCGGCACGCCCGGCAGGCCCTGGCGCTGCGACCCACCACCCTGCGCGCCTGGCTGGCGCTCGCCGTCGGTCTGCGTCTGCTGACGCCCGGCGCCGTCGTCACCGTCGCGCGACGCTTCGGAAAGGGCATCTGACATGCGCATCCTCATCGCCTGCTCCTCCGGCGGACACCTCGCCCAGGCCCTCGCCCTCGAGCCCTGGTGGGGCGAGCACGAGCGGCTCTGGGTCACCGGGCCCACCGAGGACGCCCGGCTGAAGTTGCGCGACGAGCGCGTCATCGAGTGCGCGTGGCCGACGCAGCGCAACCTGCCGAACCTCGCCCGCAACATGGTGCTGGCCCGCCGGGTCATCGACGAGTGGCGTCCCGACGTGGTCTTCAGCACCGGCGCCGCCGTCGCCGTGCCGTTCCTGCGCCAGGCGCGCCGGGTCGGCGCCCGGTCGATCTTCCTGGAGACGATCGACCGCATCGACAAGCCGTCGCTGACCGGACGGCTGGTGTACCCGTTCGTCGACGAGTACCTGACGCAGTGGGACCAGCTCACCGAGAAGCTGCCGCGCGCGCAGACCGTCGGCCTGGTGCTGTGACCGAGCCGCTCAGCGTCGTCGCGAGCGTCGGCACCTACCACCACCCGTTCGACCGCTTCGTCGACTGGCTGGAGCCGTGGGCCGACGCGCAGGAGGCCGCCGTGGTCTTCCAGCACGGCTCGACCCGACCGCTGGGCAGGGCCGACAACCGCACCATGATGGCGCCCGACGAGCTGCTCGAGCACTACCGGCGCGCCGACGTCGTGGTGCTCCAGGGCGGTGCCGGCGGCGTCATGGACGCACGCCGCGCCGGTCGCATCCCGATCGTCGTGCCCCGCGTGCCGGTCGACGACGAGGTCGTCGACGACCACCAGGTCGTGCTCAGCCGACGGCTGGCCGAGATGGGGCTCGTGCACGTCGCGGAGTCGCGCGAGCAGCTGCACCGGCTGCTCGACGAGGTGGCCGCCGGCACGCTGCGCACCCGGTCGGAGGAGCTGCAGCCGACTGCCGGCGTCCTCGAGGCCACCCGGCTGCTCGGCGACCTGCCCGAGGCGCGCCGTGACGCCGAGGGGCGCACGCGCCTGGGCGTCCCGCGCAGCACCCGGGCCCCCGCAGGTGAGGAGTTCCTCGCCGCCCGCGCCCAACGTCGTCGCAGCGGCATGGTCCGGGCCGTCGCCGACGCCGTGCGGCAGGGACTGGTCGGCTACCTCCTGACCTTCACGACGGCCCTCGCGCTCGCCGTCCACTTCGGGCTGGACGGCGACGTCGGCCGCGCCGTCGTGGCCGGCGTCGGGGCGTGGCTCGTCTACAGCTGGCTCGCGCAGCCCGCGGCCGAGCGCGCCAGCTCGCTCACCCCGGTCGTCCGCCTGCTCGGCGTCGTCGGCGCGGCGGTCGTGGCCGGTCTGCTGCTCGGCGTCCAGAGCACGCCCGACCTGCGTCGCGGCCTGCTCGCGGTGCTGGCCGCCGCCCTCGTGTTCGTCGGCTACGGCGTCGCGCACCGTGTCGTCCGGCGTCGCACGCCCACGGTCCTGGTGGGCGAGGAGCGTCGGGTCCGCCGTCTGACGGACCACTGGGCCGGCCGGCGCGACGTCGACGTCGTGGCCTCGTGCGTCTGGCGCGGCGATGCGGAGTCCGTGCCCCTCGGCTCGCCGGGGTCGCTGTCGCGGATCGTGCCCGACGTCATGGCGACCGTCTACCGCCAGCGCGCCCGGTCCGTCGTCATCGCCTCCGACCACGCGCTCACCACGCCCGCGCTGCGCCACCTGGCCTGGGCGCTGCAGCGCGCCGACGTCGAGTGCCTGGTGCTCGCCGACATGGAGGACCACGTCGAGTACATGCGTCCGCGCATGGTGGCCGACCAGCTGGCGCTGACCATGCGGCCTCCCAACGAGCACCTGGTGTCGGTCGCGGTCAAGTCAGTCGTCGACCGCACGGCCGCGCTCGTCGGCCTGGTGGTCCTGTCGCCGGTGATGCTCGCCGTCGCCCTCGCAGTGCGGCTCACGTCGGCCGGACCGGTGATCTTCCGCCAGGAGCGCACCGGACGCGACGGGACACCGTTCACGATGCTGAAGTTCCGCACCATGGTCGTCGACGCCGAGGAGCGGCTCGACGAGCTCGTCGTCCGCAACGAGGGCGCCGGCCCCCTGTTCAAGCTCGACGACGACCCCCGGGTCACGCCCGTCGGACGCGTCCTGCGTCGCACGTCGCTCGACGAGCTCCCGCAGCTGGTCAACGTGCTGCTCGGCCACATGTCGCTCGTCGGCCCTCGGCCCGCCCTGCCGCGCGAGACGGCGCAGTACAGCCAGTGGGTCTGGCGACGGCTGCACGTGCGCCCCGGACTCACCGGCCTGTGGCAGGTCAGCGGTCGTTCGCAGCTGAGCTGGGAGGAGTCGATCCGGCTCGACCTGCAGTACGTCAACACCTGGAGCCTGCGCCTCGACGCCCGGATCCTGCTGCGCACCGTGCGCGCCGTGCTCGTACGTGACGGCGCTCTCTGAACCCGCCACGCGGTGTCACCCACTGTTACTGTGACGTTTCCTGACGTGACGAGACCGAGGAGCCGCCGGACCGCATGAGTGACATCGCCTACAAGCTGAAGGTCCTGCGACAGATCGGCCTCCTCAAGGTCCAGCCGCCCCACCGGCTCCTCAAGGCGGGCATCAAGCTCGCCACCTGGGGCCCCGGCTTCCCGTCGGCTGTGGCCGCGGCGGCCGCCCGCTTCCCGAACCAGACCGCGATCATCGACGACGCCGGCGAGATCACGTGGGCCGAGCTGCGCGACGAGATCAACCAGACGACGGCCGCGCTCAAGGCCCGCGGCGTGCAGGTCGGTGACGCGGTCGCGCTCATGGGACGCAACCACCGCTGGATGGTGGTCTCGATGGTCTCGATCATGCAGATCGGCGCGAAGGTGCTGCTGCTCAACACGATGGCCAGCGCCTCCCAGCTCGGCGAGCTCACGCGACGCGAGGGCGCCAAGTTCGCCATCGTCGACCAGGAGTTCCTCAAGGTCACGTCCGAGATCGACCGCGACCTCGTCGTCGTGGCGTGGGCCGACGACGACTCCCACGGCCTGCCGACCCTGTCGGGCCTCGCCGAGGGGCAGCCGACCGACGACCACAAGAAGCCGTCCAAGCCGGGCGGCATCGTCATCTTCACCTCCGGCACCACCGGGCTGCCGAAGGGCGCGAACCGCAAGGAGCCGGAGAACCTCGACCCGCTCCTCACCTTCTTCGGGTCCATCCCGTACCACGGCAACTCCACGGTCGTGCTGGCCGCGCCGCTGTTCCACTCGTGGGGCCTCATCAACTTCGGGTTCGGCCTCTCGACCGTCCCGACCTACGTCCTGCGCCGCAAGTTCGATCCCGCGCAGGTCCTCGAGGACATCGACCGGTACAAGGCCGAGGTGCTCGTCGTCGTGCCGCTGATGATGCAGCGTCTGGTGAACCTCGACCGCGAGGTGGCCGACCGCTACGACGTCTCCAGCCTGCGCATCACCGCCTCGAGCGGCTCGGCGCTCGCCGGTGACCTGGCGATCGACTTCATGGACCGCTTCACCGACTCGGTCTACAACTTCTACGGCGCCACCGAGACCGGCTGGGTGTCCATCGCCTCGCCGGAGGACCTGCGCGCGGCACCCGGCACCGCGGGTCGCGTGCCGTGGCGCACGGTCGCGAAGATCCTCGACACCGACGGCAACGAGCTGCCGCCGGGCGAGACGGGTGTCATCTACGTCGGCAACGAGATGCAGTTCGGCGGCTACACCGACGGCAACACCAAGGACTTCCGCGACGGACTCATGCACACGGGCGACCTCGGCTACTTCGACGAGGACGGCCGCCTGTTCGTGGCGGGCCGCGACGACGACATGATCATCTCCGGCGGCGAGAACGTGTTCCCCCGCGAGCTGGAGGACGCGCTCATCGGCCACCCGTCCATCACCGACGTCGTGGTCGTCGGCGTGCCCGACCCCGACTGGGGCCACTGCCTTGCCGCCTACGTGGTGGTCAAGGACGGCGCGTCGCTCGACGAGGACGAGGTCGTCTCCTACGCCAAGGAGCGGGTCGCCCGCTTCGCCGTGCCGCGTCGGACCAAGTTCCTCGACGAGCTGCCCCGCAACCCCACGGGCAAGGTCATGAAGCGCGAGCTCCCCGAGTTCGACTGACCCCGAGGGCGCTCCGCGCCCGAGCGGGTCAGTCGGGTCGAGTGGTGCACGCCGAAGGCGTCCCGCTGTATCGAGACCTGGCAAGCGTCCAGGCCCCGGTGCCTCCACCTGCCCCGCGCCGAGCCGTTGCCGAGTGGTCTCGATACGCAGGGACCTCGCAAGCTCGTCCCTGCTACTCGACCAGCGGAACGTTTCGCTGGTCGAGTAGCGCGGAGCCGCGAGGGACGAGCGTGCTCCGGGCGTATCGAGACCACTCTGGGCTGTCGCTGGGGGTGGGATCGCGCTGATCGGTTGCCGGGTGGTCTCGATACGTCAGGACTTCGCAAGCTCGTCCTGACTACTCGACCAGCGGTGGGTTTCGTTGGTCGAGTAGTCGACGCCGCGACGAAGGAGCTGGCGGAGGTCGAGACCACTCCACGCTGTCGCTGGGGGCTGGCCCGCGCTGGGCTGTTGCCGGGTGGTCTCGATATGCGGCCACGGCGCTCCTTCGCCGCGCGTGGTCGCTACTCGACCAGCGGAACGCTTCGCTGGTCGAGTAGCGCGGAGCCGCGAGGGACGAGCGTGCTCCGGGCGTATCGAGACCACTCCAAGCGGTCGCTGGGGGCTGGTCCGCGCTGAGCCATTGCCGGGTGCTCTCGATACGCACCGACGTGCTCGCTGGCGCTCGCCGTCGCCGCTACTCGACCAGCGATCGCGCTGGTCGAGTAGCGCGGAGCCGCGAGGGACGAGCGTGCTCCGGGCGTATCGAGACCACTCCAGGCGGTCGCTGGGGGTTGGCCCGCGCTGGGCTGTTGCCGGGTGGTCTCGATACGTCAGGACTTCGCAAGCTCGTCCTGACTACTCGACCAGCGGTGGGTTTCGTTGGTCGAGTAGTCGACGCCGCGACGGAGGAGCTGGCGGGGACGTATCGAGACCACTCCAAGCGTTCGCTGTGGGTTGGCCCGCGCTGGGCTGTTGCCGGGTGGTCTCGATACGCAGCCACGGCGCTCCTTCGTCGCGCGTGGGCGCTACTCGACCAGCGGAACGCTTCGCTGGTCGAGTAGCGCGGAGCCGCGAGGGACGAGCGTGCTCCGGGCGTATCGAGACCACTCTGGGGTGTCGCTGGGGGCTGGTTTGCGCTGATCTGTTGCCGGGTGGTCTCGATACGCGGCCACGGCGCTCCTTCGTCGCGCGTGGCCGCTCCTCGACCAGCGGAGGACTTCGCTGGTCGAGTAGCGCGGAGCCGCGAGGGACGAGCGTGCTCCGGGCGTATCGAGACCACTCTGGGGTGTCGCTGGGGGCTGGTTTGCGCTGATCTGTTGCCGGGTGGTCTCGATACGCGGCCACGGCGCTCCTTCGTCGCGCGTGCCGCTACTCGACCAGCGGAGGACTTCGCTGGTCGAGTAGTCGACGCCGCGACGTAGGAGCTGGCGGAGGCGTATCGAGACCACTCCAGGCAGTCGCCGGGGGTTGGCTCGCGCCGATCTGTTGCCGGGGGTCTCGACGTCAGGGCTTCGCAAGCTCGTCCTGACTACTCGACGAGCGGAACCGTCCGCGGATCCCGTCGTCAGGCCCGTGCCGCAGGCGTGTGGGAGGCTGTCGCCGTGGACCTGACGTATGCGCCGAAGCCCGACGGACGGCCCGATCCGGGGGAGATCGTGTGGACCTGGGTGCCGTACGAGGACGACCCCGCGCAGGGCAAGGACCGCCCGGTCCTGGTCGTCGGACGCGACGGCGCGCGGCTCGTCGGGCTGATGCTCACGTCGAAGGACCACGACCGCGACGCAGCCCAGGAGGCGCGTGACGGTCGCTTCTGGCTCGACATCGGGTCCGGGCCGTGGGACGCGCAGGGCCGACCCAGCGAGGTGCGGGTGAACCGGCTCATCGACGTCGACCCCGACGCGGTGCGTCGCGAGGGTGCCGTGCTCGACGAGCCCCGGTTCGCGGCGGTGCTCGCGGCCGCGGCAGAGCACCTCGAGCTGGCATGAGCGCCGTCGACAAGGTCGACCGCTTCCAGCGTCGGCACCGGTTCGTCGGGCTGCCGCTCGCGGTGATCTACAAGTACTTCGACGACCAGGGCCCCTACCTGGCGGCGATCGTCACCTACTACGCGTTCGTCGCGGTGTTCCCCCTGCTGCTCATCTCGACGTCGATCCTGGGCTTCGTGCTGCAGGGCGACCCGCAGCTGCGCGAGAGCCTGCTGAACACGGCGCTGAGCCAGTTCCCGATCGTCGGCGACCAGCTCGGCAGCGAGCAGGGCCTGCAGGGCAGCACGACGGCGATCGTCGTGGGTTCGATCGCGGCCCTCTACGGTGCGATGGGGCTCGGCCAGGCCGCGCAGAACGCCGCGAACATCGCGTGGTCGGTCCCGCGCAACAGTCGCGCCAACCCGTTCCTCATGCGGCTGCGGAGCCTGATCTTCCTCGCCATCGCCGGCATCGGCATCCTCGTGCTCGCCGTCGCGACGTCGGTGCTGGCCAACCCCGACGCGTTCGGGGGACTCGTCGGGCCCGCCACCGGGTGGATCGTGCGCGGTACCGGCTTCGTGCTCACCGCCGCGATCTTCGTCGGTCTCTTCCGCCTGGTGAGCGCGGGACGGGCGCACACCCGCTCGGTGCTGCCCGGCGCGATCTTCGCCGCCGTCGGCTGGCAGCTGCTGCAGCTGGCCGGCAACTCCTACGTGACGCGCGTGATCAACCGCGCGAGCCAGACGGTCAACCAGACGTTCGCGCTGGTCCTCGGGCTGCTCGCGTTCATCTTCGTCGCGGCCGTGCTCGTCGTCATGGCGCTGGAGCTCAACGTGGTGCTGCGCCGACACCTGTACCCCCGCGCGCTGCTGACGCCGTTCACCGACAACGTCGAGCTCACCGAGGCCGACGAGCGCGCCTACACGGCCTACGCGAAGGCGCAGCGGCACAAGGGCTTCCAGGTGATCGAGGCTCGTTTCGAGAAGGACGAGGACGAACCGCCGGGCACCACGCCCTAGGCTGGTCCCGCACCCCTCCGATCCCCCCGACAGAAGGACACGCGCATGCCCACGGGCAAGGTCAAGTGGTACGACACCGAGAAGGGCTTCGGCTTCATCAGCAGCGACGAGGGCGGCGACGTCTACGTCCGCTCCGACGCGCTGCCCGCCGACGTCACCGCCCTGAAGTCGGGCACGCGCGTGGAGTTCGGGGTGGCGCAGGGCCGGCGCGGCGACCAGGCGCTCCAGGTGCGCGTGATCGAGGGCTCGGCTCCCGTCTCGCGCACGCAGGCCCGCGCCCGGCGCAAGAAGCCGGAGGAGATGGTGACGATCGTCGAGGACCTCATCCGTCTGCTCGACGGGCTGGGGGAGGGGTACCGGCACGGCCGTCACCCCGACGCCCGCTCCGCCAAGCCGGTCGCCCAGCTGCTGCGCGCGCTGGCCACCGAGCTCGACGGGTAGTCCCGGGCCCTGGTGCGCGGGGCTCGCGCCGCGTACCCTGGTAGTTGAAGCATCTACTACCTGAGCACGGGAGCACCGCGTGACCACCATTCCCTCGGGCCCACGGGTCGAGCACCGCCTGAGCGACCTCGAGCAGCGGCTGCGGCCCAGCGAGCGCATGCCCGTGCTCTTCGTGGGCCACGGCAACCCGATGCACGCCATCCGCGAGAACCACTACACCCACACGTGGACGGTGGAGGGGCAGCGGCTCCCGGAGCCCCAGGCGATCGTCGTCGTGAGCGCGCACTGGCTGACGCCGGGGCGCACGCACGTGACCGACGCACCGCGCAACCGCGTCATCTACGACTTCGGCGGCTTCCCGGAGGAGCTCTCGCGCGTCCAGTACGACACGGTCGGCGACCACGAGGTCGCCCGCGTGCTCGCCCATCGCCTCGCGGAGTACGAGGCCGCCCTCGACAGCCAGTGGGGCCTGGACCACGGCACCTGGTCGGTGCTGAAGTACCTCGCTCCCGCACCCCAGGTCCCCGTCCTGCAGATCAGCATCGACGACACCCTGCCGCTGCCGCGGCTGCACGAGCTGTACGGCCGCCTGCGCCGCCTGCGCGACCAGGGCGTGCTGTTCATCGGCAGCGGCAACATCGTGCACGCGCTCGGCCGCGCCCGCTGGGAGCCGGAAGCGCCGGCGTGGGACTGGGCGGAGCAGTTCGACGCCGACACGGCCGCCGCCCTGACCGACCGTCGTCTCGACCAGCTGCTCGACCCGTACGGGACCTGGCGGGAGGCGCGGATCGCCGTGCCCACCGACGAGCACTACCGGCCGATGGTCGCGGCGCTCAGCCTGCTGCACCCCGAGGAGGAGGTCCGCTTCTTCAACGCCTCCATCGACATGGGCTCGATCGGGATGCGCAGCTTCGTCACCGTCTGACGTCAGGGCGCAGGCGGCGGCACCGGACCGACGGGCTCGGTCGGGAGACGTCGCGCCAGGTGCGCCTGGCGCAGCACGAACACGCCCCACGCCACCACGACGCCGGCCGTCACGAACATGGCGAGGGCCACGTCGGCGTCGAGCGTGAACAGGCCGATGCCGATGAGTCCGCCGATCACCCACGACAGCTGCAGCAGCGTCTCGGAGCGCGCGAACATGCTCGTGCGCACCTCCTCGCCGATGTCACGCTGGATGAGCGCGTCGAGGCTGAGCTTGCCGAGCGACTGGCAGAGTCCGACGGTCAGGCCCAGCAGCGCGGCCACCGGCCAGCGGAAGAACGCCGCCGCCACGACCAAGGCGACGATGTCGACGAGCAGCACGACCAGCACCACGCGGTGAGGGCTGCGGGAGCGGGTCCACGAGCCGATGACCACGCCGAGCGTGTTGCCGGCGCCGGCGGCCCCGATCACGAGGCCCATGAGGATCGTCGCGTTGCCCGTCCACCCCAGCGAGGCGGGCGGCTCGCGCAGCGTGAACGCCATGAAGATGGTGAGGAAGCCCGTGATGAGCCGGAGCCCGGCGTTGCTGCGCAGCGCGTCGACGACGTGGCGCGAGACCGTGATGCCACGCTTGGCGGGCCGGCCGCTGAGGTCGGACAGGTCGACCTGCTCCTCGCCCTCGCTGGAGTCGACGCGCGCGGGCAGCAGAATCGCGAGCACGGTGCCCACGACGAACAGGACGAACGCGTACCGCAGCGACCACTCGGCGCCGATCGCGGCGGCACCCACGGCGAGCGGTGCCGAGACAGCCGCGGCAGCCGTGCCGGTGAGCGAGATCCGGGAGTTGGCCTTGACCAGCGTGAACTCCTCGGGGAGCAGCCGGGGGACGGCCGACGCGCGGGTCACGCCGTAGGCCTTCGAGGCCACCAGGCAGCCGAGGGCAGCGAGGTAGAACGCGGGCGACTCCTCGGCCACGGCCCCGGCGAGCACCCAGCAGCAGAACGCGCGGATCGCGAGCGTGCCACCGATGGCCCACCGCCGGCCGCGACGGAACCGGTCGAGGAACGGGCCGATCAGCGGGGCCACGAACGCGAACGGCAGCATCGTCAGCACAAGGAAGAGCGCCACCTGGCCGCTGGCCTGCTCCGTCGGCACGGTGAAGAACAGGGTGCCCGCGAGCGAGACCGCGACGGCCGCGTCGCCGGCGGTGTTGAAGGCGTGCAGCTCGAGCAGACGCGACAGGCCCGACTCGCCCGCGCCACCGGCGTGGGTGAAGCGGCGCGCACCCGCGACGGCTCCGGCGCCACCACGGGCCACCGTGCGCCCGGTGCGTCGCAGGCCCGACGCGACCTTGGCGCCGCGACGAGGCGGAGGCGTGCCGGTGTCGGCCCCGGTCGGTGCCTCCTGGTCGGGGCCGAGGTCGTCGAGCGTGTCCCGGTCGCCGGCCGTGCCAGCGGCACGACTGCCGGAAGGACCCGGCCAGTCGGGGCCGGGCGTGCGATCGTCTCCGTCGCTCGTCGGGGCCATGACCACATCCTGCCCCACCCTGTCCCGCCCGACCGGGTGAGCCTCGTCCCGTGTCGGGCACGGGGGTTGGCGGCCGGCTGGACCCATGAGGGACAATCGAGCCATGAGGACCCACCCCGCCCTGGGCGCCGCCCACGACGTGGCCCGCGCCGCCCTGCTCGAGGCCACCGACGAGTCGGCCGTGGGCGAGCACCTGAGGGTCGTCGACGACGGCGAGCGGCTCGCCACGCACCTGTTCGCCTGCACCGGCCCCGGCTACCGCGGCTGGACCTGGGCGGTCAGCCTGTCCGCGGGTGTCGAGGACGACGCGGTCACGGTCAACGACGTCGTCCTGCTGCCCGGCGACGACGCCGTAGTCGCGCCCGCCTGGACGCCCTACCGCGACCGCATCAAGCCCGGCGACCTCAGCCCCGGCGACGTCCTGCCGCCCGAGGAGGACGACGCGCGCCTCGTGCCCGCCTGGTCGGCCGGCGACCACCTCGACACCGTCGACCGCGCCTTCGCACGCGAGGTCGGCCTGGGTCGTGCCTGGGTGCTCTCCCTCGAGGGGCGCGACCTCGCCGCGCAGCGCTGGAACGACGGTGAGCAGGGCCCCGACAACCCCATGACCAAGCAGGCCCCGGGCACGTGCGACTCCTGCGGCTTCCTCGTCAGCCTCGCCGGACCGCTCTCCGACCGGTTCGGCGTGTGCGCCAACGGCTCGGCGAACGACGACGGTCGCGTCGTCGCCCTCGACCACGGCTGCGGCGCGCACTCCGGCGCGCGGCTCAGCCGGTCCGCCGGTCCGCAGAAGCTGCCGCCGCCGGTGTGGGACACCGTCGACGTCGACGAGCTCTAGCCGCCCGTCGGGCTCTCGTCAGCCGTCGCGGCGTCGGCCGGGCTGGTGCCGCAGGGCGTTGCGACGCAGTCGGCAGTACTCGATGCCGAGCAGGCCGAGGCCGAAGCCGGCGATCGCGGTCCAGAGCCACCACGTGCGGCCCTGCTCCTCGAGCGTGCCCAGGAACGGGACCAGCGCCACGGCCACCACGCCCCAGAGGATCGTGCCGACCGTCATCGTGCGGACGCCGTCGAGGTCCATCGGCTCGACCTGGGCGACCTTGTGCGTCGTGCGGCCGATCTCGAGCTCGGTGACCTCCGGCCGGCCCAGCTCGTGGCGGCGTGCCGCGCGCTCCAGACGTTCGCGCTCGCGGTGCCCGAGCTTGCGCTCGACCGTCTCCGGGCCGTCGCCGTCGCGCAGCGTCCACTCCGACTCGTCGCTCACCGGACCAGGGTAGCGTTCCCGTCCGGGCGCCCGCCGGCCCGTGACGGACCGCACCCGTGCGTCCCCTGCGGGCCGCTGGGAGGATGGAGCCGATGAACCCCCGTCGTCGCCGGCTGCTGTTCCCGGCCCTCCTCGTGGTCCTGCTGGTCGTGGCCGCCGTCGTCTCGCTCGCGCGCGACGCCGACGCCCGCCCGCTGGATCCCTCCAGCCTGGGCGCCCTGCCGGCGCCCGCGACGCTGTCGCGCGCCGACGACGAGACCGCCGTGGCGGCCCGGGTGGTCAGCACCGTGCGCGACCCTCGCATCTCCGAGTCGAGCGGTCTCGCCGTCAGCGCCGTGCACGACGACCTCGCCTACACCATCAACGACTCGGGCAACGCCGACGTCGTCTACGCGGTGCGCATCTCCACGGGCGAGGTCGTCGGCACGACCACCGTCAGCGGGACGCCGTGGGTCGACACCGAGGCCATGACCCTGCACGACGGGAAGCTCTGGATCGGCGACGTCGGCGACAACTCCGCCCAGCGTCGCGACACCGCGATCTACGCCATCGACGAGCCTGGTCCGGGCACGCACGCCGCGCGCTCGACCCGCTACCCGGTGGGCTACTCCGACGGCCCGCACGACGTCGAGTCGCTCGCCGTCGACGGCGACGGCCGGTTCCTGCTCGTGACGAAGGACCTGCTGTCGGGCCAGGTGCTCCGCTTCCCGGACGCGCTCTCGACGCAGCGCACCAACGTGCCAGAGCCCGTCGGCGACCCGACCCTCCTCATGGCGACCGACGCCTCGACCAGCCCCGACGGCCGCTACGTCGTCGTCCGCAACTACATCGCCGCCGCCGTCCTGAACGCCTCGGACCTCTCCCTCGTGCGCACCGAGGCGCTGCCCGAGCAGCCCCAGGGCGAGACGCTCGCCTTCGAGCCGTCGGGTGGCTCCTACCTCATCGGCAGCGAGGGCAGCCCCTGGCAGCTGCAGCGCGTCGGCTTCTCGGCCGAGCGGGCCGGCGCCGCCGTGCCGTCGGCCACCCCGACCCCCACGGCGACGACGCCCGCCGCCGCGACGACGCCCAGTGCACCGGCGCCGACCGAGCTGGGCCGCCCCTGGTTCGCGGTGGCCGTCGGCGGTCTCGCGGTCCTGCTGCTCGCCGCGTTCGGCGTGTGGATCACGCGCCGCGACGACGACTGAGCCGGTCCCAGCGACCGGACGTCCACGAGACGGGGACGGCTCGGGGCCGGACGCCGCGGTCTGGCATGCTGCGGGCCATGACGACCGTGCTCGAGCGCCACTTCAAGATCGCCGCCCGCGGCTCCAGCGTCGGCCGGGAGGTGCGTGGCGGGGTCGTCACGTTCCTCACGATGGCCTACATCATCGTGCTGAACCCGATCATCCTGGCCGGGGTCCCGGACGCCGACGGGAACTTCCTCGGCGGCGGCAGCGAGCCGGGGTCGGGCTTCACGACCATCGCCGCGTGCACGGCCCTCGCCGCCGGCGTGCTGAGCATCCTCATGGGCGCGGTCGCGAACTTCCCGCTCGCGATCGCCACCGGCCTCGGCCTGAACGCCTTCGTCGCCTACTCCGTCGCGTCGCAGATGACGTGGGCCGACGCGATGGGCCTCGTCGTCATCGAGGGTCTCGTCATCCTCCTGCTCGTGCTGACCGGCTTCCGGAAGGCGGTCTTCGACGCCGTCCCCGCGCAGCTCAAGACGGCCATCGCCGTCGGCATCGGGCTCTTCATCACGCTCATCGGCCTCGTCGACGCCGGGTTCGTGCGCACCACCGGCAACGCCGCGCCGCCGATCGGGCTCGGCATCGGCGGCGAGCTGGCCGGTTGGCCCGTGCTCGTCTTCTGCCTTGGCCTGCTGCTCATGATCGCGCTCCACGCGCGCGGCGTGCCCGGCGCGATCCTCATCGGCATCCTCGCGACCACCGTGCTCGCCGGTGTCGTGCAGGCGATCACCGACACCCCCGGCGGCGGTGGCGATCCCACCTCCAAGGGCTGGAACCTCAACGTCCCGTCGCTGCCCGACACCATCGTCCAGACGCCCGACTTCAGCCTGCTGGGACAGTTCTCCCTGCTGGGCTCGTTCGAGCGCGTCGGCGTCGTCGCGGCGTCGCTGCTGGTCTTCACCCTCCTGCTCGCCGACTTCTTCGACACGATGGGCACGATGACGGCCATCGGCGCCGAGGCCGGCCTGAACGACGAGGGCGGCTCGCCCGAGGGCGCCCAGCGGATCCTCGTCGTCGACTCCATCGCGGCGGCCGCCGGCGGTGCGGCGGGCGTCTCGTCGAACACGTCCTACATCGAGTCAGCGGCGGGCGTCGGCGACGGTGCGCGCACCGGACTGGCGAGCATCGTCACCGGGGTGCTGTTCCTGCTGGCCACGTTCTTCGCGCCGCTCGTGCAGCACATCCCGAACGAGGCCGCCGTACCCGCCCTCGTGCTCGTCGGCTTCCTCATGATGTCGCAGGTGACGGGCATCAGCTGGGACGACCCCGACATCGCCATCCCGGCGTTCCTCACCATCGTCCTCATGCCGTTCACCTACTCCATCACCGCGGGCATCGGCGCCGGCTTCATCGCCTGGGTCGTGCTGCGGGTGACGCGTGGCCGGATCGCGTCCATCCATCCCCTCATGTGGGTCGTGACGGCGCTGTTCGTCATCTACTTCGCGATCGACCCGATCACCCGCTGGCTGACCTGACACGCTGGCTAGGGTCGGGGTCATGCTGATCGACCTGGGTGACGACCGACGTCCGCGCGTGGCCGAGACCGCCTTCGTAGCCCCGAACGCCACCCTGGTGGGCTCCGTGCTGCTCGAGGAGGGTGCGAGCGTCTGGTACGGCGCCGTGCTGCGGGCCGACAACGAACCGATCACGGTCGGCCCCCGCTCGAACGTGCAGGACGGCTGCGCCTTCCACGTCGACCGCGGTCATCCCGTGGTGCTCGGCGAGGGGGTGTCGGTCGGCCACAACGCCGTCGTGCACGGCGCCACGGTCGAGGATCACTGTCTCGTCGGCATGGGCGCCGTCGTCATGAACGGGGCCGTCATCGGCAGCGAGTCGCTGGTGGCTGCCGGAGCCCTCGTGACCGCCGGCATGCAGGTGCCGCCCCGTTCGCTCGTCGCGGGCGTACCCGCCAAGGTGCGCCGTGAGCTCAGCGACGCGGAGGTCGAAGGGTTGCACCGCAACGCCCGCATCTACGAGGAGCACCGCGAGCTGCACCGCGGCGCCACCGTCGTCACCCCCTGACCCACCCCTCCGTCCGGTGCGCGTTTGCGTGGGGCCCCACGCAAACACGCAGATGCGCGCGATGTTTGCGTGGGGCGGAGCTGGTTTGCGTGGGGCCCCACGCCAACAGGCTCGGGTGCGGGGGCTGGTCAGAGCCGCTCGACGACCCAGTCGATGCAGGCGGTGAGGGCGCTGACGTCGTCGGGCTCGACGGCGGGGAACATGCCGACGCGGAGCTGGTTGCGACCGAGGCCCCGGTAGCCGTCGAGGTCGACGACGCCGTTCTCGCGGAGGACGCCGGTGAGGTCCTTCTGCGGGACCGACGCGTCGAGGTCGATCGTGCCCACGACGAACGAGCGCTCGGTGGGGGCGGTGACGAACGGCGACGCGAACGTCGAGGCCTCGGCCCACTCGTACAGCCGCGCGCTGGAGTCGCGCACACGCCGTGCCGCGAAGTCCATGCCGCCCTGCTCGTTCAGCCAGCGCACCTGCTCGTCGAGCAGCACGAGCGTGGCGACGGCGGGCGTGTTGTACGTCTGGTCCTTGCGCGAGTTCTCGATCGCGGTGGGGAGGTCGAGAAAGGCGGGCACGTAGCGGCCCGAGGCGGCGATGCGCTCCGCACGCTCGACGGCGGCGGGCGACATGACCGCGATCCACAGCCCGCCGTCGGAGGCGAACGACTTCTGCGGCGCGAAGTAGTACACGTCGGTCTGCGCGACGTCGACCGACAGGCCACCGGCCGCCGACGTCGCGTCGACGAGGACGAGGGCGTCGGGGTCGGCGTCGGGCACGCGCTCCACCGGGACCATGACGCCGGTCGAGGTCTCGTTGTGGGCCCAGGCGTACACGTCGACGTCGGGGTTCGCGCGGGGGAGGGGGTGGGTCGACGGCGCCGACTCGAGCACGTCGGGCTCCTGCAGGAACGGGGCTCGCGCGGCGGCCGTCGCGAACTTGCGGCTGAACTCGCCGTGCACCAGGTGCTGGCTGCGACGCTCGACCAAGCCGTGCACGGCGGCGTCGAAGAAGGCGTGCGAGCCGCCGAGGCCGAGCACCACCTCGTAGCCGTCCGGCAGCTCGAGCAGGTCGCCCAGACCGCGTCGCACGGAGGCGACGACGTTCTTCACCGGTGCCGCCCGGTGCGACGTGCCGAGCAGCGACGACCCCGTCGCGGCGAGCGCCGCGAGGGCCTCGGGGCGGACCTTGGAGGGGCCCGAGCCGAATCGTCCGTCCTGGGGCAGCAACCTGGCGGGGATCTTCACCAGCCCATCCTCTCAGCCCTCCCAGGGCTGCTCCAGCCCCCCACCGTCGGGTTCGTCACATGAGGTGGCCGGGCTCACACGCCCGCCCTACGATGCCCCCTATGGCATCCGACCTCGGCTCCGGCGTGGGCCCCGAGGCAACGGTCGCTGTCCCCCTCGCCGACGGTGTCGCCCCCGACGTCGCCGCGTGGGAGAAGGCCACCGCTGCTGTCCTGCGCAAGACCAAGAAGCTCGCCGACGACGCCCCCGACGCCGACGTGTGGGGTCTGCTGACCCGTCGCACGCTCGACGGCATCGGCGTGACCCCGCTGGGCACCCCGGCCCTCACGGCCGACCTGCCGGAGACCGGGCTGCCGGGCCAGGCGCCGTTCACGCGCGGCAGTGCGGCGACCCGCGAGCTCGACGGCTGGGACGTGCGGGCCTGGTTCACCGACCCCGACCCCGACGTCACGGCCGAGCAGGTCGTGACCGACCTCGAGAACGGTGCCAACTCGCTGTGGCTCAGCGTGGGCGACGGCGCCATCCCGACCAGCGCGCTCGCCCGCGTCCTGGAGCCGGTCTTCGTCGACCTCGCGCCCGTCGTGGTGGAGGACCCGACCGACCCGCTCGCCGCCGCCCAGGCGCTCGACGCCGTGCTCGACGACAAGGCCGTGGCGCCCGCGCCCGGCACCAGCTACGGCGCCGACCCGCTCGGCGCGCACGCCCGCACCGTGCTGGGCATCGGCCTGGAGGGCGCGGTCACCGACCCCGCGGTGGCCGTCGAGGTGGCGCACCTCGCGCAGCGTCGCGGCGCGCGCGGCATCGTCGTCGACGCCACCGCCGTGCACGACGCCGGCGCGTCCGACGTGCAGGAGCTCGCCTACAGCCTGCTCGCCGGTGCCGCCTACCTGCGGCTGCTCGTGGAGGCCGGCCTCGACGTCGACGCCGCCGCCGACCAGCTCGACGTGCGGCTCGCCGCCACCGACGAGCAGTTCCCGACCATCGCGAAGCTGCGCGCCGCCCGCCGCACCTGGGCCCGGCTCCTCGAGCTGAGCGGTGTCGCAGAGACCGGACGCGGCCAGCGTCAGCACGTGGTCACGTCGCGGCCGATGATGGCCTCCTACGACCCGTACGTGAACATGCTGCGCACCTGCGTGGCGACGTTCGCCGCCGGCGTCGGCGGTGCCACGAGCGTGACCGTGCTGCCGTTCGACGAGCCGCTCGGCCTGCCCGAGGCGTTCAGCCGGCGCATCGCGCGCAACACGTCCAGCCTGCTCATCAGCGAGTCGCACGTGGCGCGGGTGACCGACCCCGCCGGCGGCTCGCACGCCGTCGAGAAGCTCACCGACGACCTCGCCCGCTCCGCCTGGGAGCTGTTCGGCGAGCTCGACGCCGCCGCGTCCGACGGTGGTCTCGTCGCGGCGCTGGAGGTCCTGCGGCCCAAGGTCGAGCAGACGGTCTCCGACCGCGCCCTCGACATCGCCCGCCGCAAGCGTCCCGTCACGGGCGTCTCGGAGTTCCCGAACCTGCACGAGGAGCTGCCGCAGCGGCGCCCGTACGGCCGCACCCAGCCGGTGCTGCGGTACGCCCGCGAGTTCGAGGCCATGCGCGACGACCGCGCCGCGCAGCCCGTCTTCCTCGCGACCCTCGGCCGCGTCGCGCAGCACACCGCGCGCGCGACCTTCGCCGCGAACCTGTTCGCCGCCGGCGGCATCGACACCGTCACCGCCGGCGCGACCGACGGCGTCGAGGCCGTCGTCGAGGCCTACCGGCAGGCCGACGCCCCCGCCGTCGTCTGCCTCGCGGGCCCCGACCCGCTGTACGCCGAGTGGGGTGGCGACCTCGTCGCGGCCCTGCGCGAGGCCGGCGCGCGCCACGTGGTGCTCGCCGGCAAGCCCGAGAGCGTCGACGCCGACGTGGACGACTCCTGCGCGGCCGGGCTCGACGCCCTGGCCTTCCTGCGCCGCACCCGAGAGGAAGTGACGGCATGACGATCCCCGCCTCGTTCGCCGGACTGCCGCTGGACCCCGACGAGCCCACCACGCCCGACCCCGCCGCGTACGCGGCCGCGGTCGACGGCGCCGAGCCGTGGGACGCCCCCGAGGGCATCGCGGTCAAGAACCTCTACACCGCCGACGACCTCGCCGACGTCGACGCGCTCGACACCTACCCGGGCCTCGCGCCGTTCCTGCGCGGTCCCTACCCGGCCATGTACACGACCCAGCCGTGGACGATCCGCCAGTACGCCGGGTTCTCGACCGCCGAGGAGTCGAACGCGTTCTACCGCCGCAACCTCGCCGCCGGCCAAAAGGGCCTCTCGGTCGCCTTCGACCTCGCGACGCACCGCGGCTACGACTCCGACCACCCGCGCGTGAAGGGCGACGTCGGCATGGCCGGCGTCGCGATCGACTCGATCTACGACGCCCGCCAGCTCTTCGACGGCATCCCGCTCGACGAGATGAGCGTCTCGATGACCATGAACGGCGCGGTGCTCCCGGTGCTCGCGCTCTACATCGTGGCGGCCGAGGAGCAGGGGGTGACGCCGGAGCAGCTCTCGGGGACCATCCAGAACGACATCCTCAAGGAGTTCATGGTCCGCAACACCTACATCTACCCGCCGGCGCCGTCGATGCGGATCATCTCCGACATCTTCGCGTACACGGCGGCGAAGATGCCGCGGTTCAACTCCATCTCCATCTCCGGGTACCACATCCAAGAGGCCGGGGCGACGAACGACCTCGAGCTCGCCTACACGCTCGCCGACGGTGTGGAGTACATCCGCGCCGGGCTCGACGTCGGCCTCGACATCGACGCGTTCGCGCCGCGGCTCAGCTTCTTCTGGGCCATCGGCATGAACTTCTACATGGAGATCGCGAAGATGCGCGCCGCCCGTGCCCTGTGGGCCCGGCTCGTGCGCGACTTCGACCCGAAGAACCCCAAGAGCCTCAGCCTGCGCACGCACAGCCAGACATCGGGCTGGAGCCTCACCGCGCAGGACGTGTTCAACAACGTCCAGCGCACCTGCATCGAGGCGATGGCCGCCACGCAGGGCCACACCCAGAGCCTGCACACGAACGCGCTCGACGAGGCGATCGCGCTGCCGACGGACTTCAGCGCGCGGATCGCCCGCAACACGCAGCTGCTGCTGCAGCAGGAGTCGGGCACCACCGGCGTCATCGACCCGTGGGGCGGCTCCTACTACGTCGAGAAGCTGACGCACGACCTCGCGAACCGCGCCTGGGCGCACATCCAGGAGGTCGAGAAGGCCGGCGGCATGGCCAAGGCCATCGAGGCGGGCATCCCCAAGATGCGCGTCGAGGAGGCGGCCGCCCGCACGCAGGCACGCATCGACTCCGGCCAGCAGGCCGTCATCGGCGTCAACACCTACCGCCTCGCCGACGAGGACCCGCTCGACGTGCTCAAGGTCGACAACGCGTCGGTCTACGCCCAGCAGGTGGCGAAGCTCGAGCGACTGCGCGCCGAGCGCGACCCGCAGGAGGTCGAGCGCGCGCTCGACGCCCTGACGGCCAGCGCCGAGCGTGGCGCCAGCCGCGACGGCTCGCTCGACGGCAACCTGCTCGCCCTGGCCGTCGACGCGGCCCGCGCGAAGGCGACGGTCGGCGAGATCTCCTACGCGCTCGAGAAGGTCTACGGGCGCCACCAGGCCGTCATCCGTACGATCTCCGGTGTGTACCGGACCGAGGCGGGCCAGGGCGGCAACGTCCAGAAGGTCATCGACGCCACCGAGGCGTTCGAGAAGGCCGAGGGTCGACGCCCGCGCATCCTCGTGGCCAAGATGGGCCAGGACGGCCACGACCGCGGCCAGAAGGTCATCGTCACGGCGTTCGCCGACATGGGCTTCGACGTCGACGTCGGACCGCTGTTCTCCACGCCCGAGGAGGTCGCGCAGCAGGCCGTGGACGCCGACGTGCACATCGTCGGCGTCTCGAGCCTCGCGGCGGGCCACCTGACGCTCCTGCCGGAGCTGAAGAAGGCGTTGGCCGAGCTCGGCGGCGAGGACGTCATGGTCGTCATGGGTGGCGTCATCCCGCCCGACGACGTGCCGACGCTGAAGGAGATGGGCGCTGCCGAGGTGTTCCTGCCCGGCACGGTCATCGCCGACTCCGCGCTCAGCCTGCTCGAGCGGCTCCGCGCGAGCCTGCAGCACTAGATGGTCGGTTCGTCCGAGGTAAGGCTGGCGCCGCGTCTCATCGCGAGACGCGGTGCTCGCCGTCAGGCCGCGCCGTCGCCGAACACTCGCTTCGTGAGGACCTGCACGTCACGATCGAGGTACCTGATCTCGGTACGCACCGAGGCGAACTCGGCCTGCATCTCCGTGCGCAGCGAGCCGATCTCGGTCCGGACAGAGCCGATCTCGGTCCGGACAGAGCCGATCTCGGTCCGGACGGACCCGATCTCGGTGCGGATGATGCGCACGAACATGGTCGACATGAGCGTCAGCATCCCGAACAGGGAGGTGCCCAGGATGCCGATCGCCGTCCAGACCTGCGGCTCGTTCACATGGATCACTCCTCCAGTGTCGTCGGTCGACTGCGATGCTTCCAGTGCGATGGAGGTCGGTCCAGGCGATCTCCACGATCTGCGTGGAGCGCTTGACGCCGAAAGGAGCATCTGATGGTCGACGTCGAGAAGCTCGCCGCCGACGTCCTCGACGGACGTCGTGCGGGGGTATCGCGCGCCATCACCTTGGTCGAGTCGAGCCGCGCCGACCACCGCGCCGCGGCCCGGGAGCTGCTCGCCGCGCTCGCGCCGCACGCCGGGGGAGCGGTGCGGGTCGGCATCTCGGGCGTGCCCGGTGTCGGCAAGAGCACGTTCATCGAGGCGCTCGGCACGCACCTCGTGGAGCAGGGCAACCGGGTCGGGGTGCTCGCCGTCGACCCGTCGAGCGTGCGCACCGGCGGCTCCGTCCTCGGCGACAAGACCCGCATGGCACAGCTCGCCGTCAGCCCGCAGGCCTACATCCGCCCGTCGCCGAGCGCGGGCACGCTCGGCGGAGTCGCCCGCGCGACCTCCCAGGCGATGACCGTCCTCGAGGCCGCCGGCTACGACGTCGTCCTCGTCGAGACCGTCGGGGTCGGCCAGTCCGAGATCACCGTCGCGGGCATGGTCGACACGTTCCTGTTCCTCACCATCGCCCGCACGGGCGACCAGCTGCAGGGCATCAAGAAGGGCATCCTCGAGATCGCCGACGTCATCGCCGTCAACAAGGCCGACGGCGAGCGTGCCCGGGAGGCCGAGGTGACCGCCAAGGACCTCGCGGGAGCCCTGCGCCTCGTGTACGCAGGCACCCAGGGCTGGGTGCCACCGGTCGTCACCTGCTCGGCGCTCGAGCACCAGGGCATCGACACCGTCTGGAACCGGCTCGTGCGGCACCGCGAGTTCCTCGGCCAGCGCGGCCTGCGCGAGAAGCGCGCCCAGCAGCAGCTCGACTTCACGTGGGCGCTCGTGCGCGACGAGCTCGACCAGCGCCTGCGCACCGACGAGGGCGTCGCGCGGGTACGCGACGAGGTGCGCGAGGCGGTGCTCTCGGGAGAGCTGCCCGCGGCCAGCGCCGCGGACCTCATCCTCGAGGCGTACGACCAGTAGTCTGGCCGCCATGAGGTCGCGCCCTGTGATGCCCGTCACCCGTCGACGGTCCCGGTCCGCCGGGGCCCTGGTCCCGCCGCTCACGCTGTCGGCCGTCCTGCTCGCCGGCTGCGGCGGGTCGATCAGCCCGGGCGCCGCCGCCACCGTCGACGGCACCACCATCACGATGGCCCAGGCCGACCGCACCGCCGACGTCCTCTGCGAGGTGTCGCTGTTCTCCGCCGCCCAGTCCGGCGGCGGGAGCACGATCGACAACGCCGACGTACGACGCCAGGCCGTCAGCGAGCTGGTGAGCGGCGTCGTCGCCCGCGAGGTGGCGGCCCGCGAGGGCATCCGCGTGCCCCGCAGCGCGTACGTGTTCACCGGCGAGCAACGCGCCCAGGTCGAGCAGGCCCTCCCCGACGTCGACGTCGACGAGGCGGTGCGGGTGCTCGAGGCCGGGCAGCGCACCTACGCGATCGCCGAGAAGCTCGGCGAGGCCGCCACCGGCCAGCGCGCCGACGACACCAACGCCCAGCAGCTGCAGCAGGCCGGGCGCAGCGTGCTCGCCGACGCCCTGCGCAAGGCCGACGTCAGCATCGACCCCCGGTTCGGTCTCGGCGACGACGGCCAGCAGGTGGCGGCCACCGGCTCGCTGTCGGTCCCTGCCGCTGCCGACACCCGCGACCGTCCGCTGATCGCGCCGGCCACGCAGCGGTGCTCGTGAGCAGCCGCCCGTGAGCGACCCGCGCCCCGGCGAGCGGCTGCTCGACCTCGTCGCCGTCATGGCCCGGCTGCGCGCCGAGTGCGCCTGGACGGGGCAGCAGACCCACGAGAGCCTGAGCCGCTACCTGCTCGAGGAGACCTACGAGACCCTCGAGGCGCTCGACGACGGCGACACCGACCTGCTCCGCGAGGAGCTCGGCGACCTCCTCATGCAGGTCGTCTTCCACGCCGCCGTCGCCGCCGACACGGGGGAGGGGTGGGACGTCGACGACGTCGCCGCGGGGATCACCGACAAGCTCGTGCGGCGCAACCCGCACGTCTTCGCCGACGGCACTGCCCGCACTCCCGAGGAAATCGACGCCGCCTGGCAGGCGGTCAAGGCGCAGGAGAAGGCGGCATCGGGAGCGCGTGAGGCGCACCCGCTCGACGGCATCGCCCGCGACCTGCCGGCCCTCGCCACGGCCCGCAAGGCCCTCGACCGCGTCCCTGACCTCGACACCAGCGGCGACGACCTCGGCTCCCGGCTCCTGCGTCTCGTCGCCGAGGCCCGCGAGCAGGGCGTCGACGCCGAGGAGGCGCTGCGCCGCGCCGTCCGCGACCGGCTGGCGTGACGTCCTGCTCAGCACATGAGCGAAGGCACGAACCAGGTCGCCAGCGTGAGGTCGGAGTCGAGGGAGCTCCGCCAGCCCAGGGTCGACACCTCGATCTCGGGACGTTGGCGGGAGACGAACTGTCCCCCGCTCCGACAGACCCCGTGGCGACGCTGGAAGTCCATCTCCACGCGAGCGAAGTCTCCGGCGCCCAGCGTCTCGTCGACCACGTACGCGGCGTCCTGGCGCTCCTCGCCCACGGCTCGCACGGCGGCGCCGGTCCCCTCGTCCGAGACCACCCAGTCGTCCCTCGTCGAGGGCTCGTCCGCCCATCCGTAGAACCTGACGGCGCGGACCTTCACCGGGATCGACCCCCTGTTGGTCACGTCGAGGACCATGGTGCACTGCATGTCTCGCGTGTCGACGGTGAGGAAGAAGCCGGGATCACGCGGCTCGCCCCGCTCCGCGAACGCAGCCGTCGAGGTGGCGTCCTTGCCGGGGATCTGCGTGGTGTCGACCACCCAGGGCATCGGTCGGTACGCGTCGTCCGATGGTCTGATGCACTGGAGCGACGCCGGCGTCACGCGGACGTCGACAGCGGCGCGCGTCGACAGGACGTAGGTGACGCCGACACCCACGAGCAGCAGCACTGACAGAGCGGCGCAGGCAACGCCGACGAGTCGTCCACGGGTCCAGGTCATGCTGGATGCTCCCACGCGCGTCGGGACCGCGTCCGCGATATCGATTCTCTCCGCGCAAGCTCGCCGCGCTTGTCCACGACGAGTCCTCCTACCTGGCAAAGCAGTGGCGACTCCGGGCCCTCTCGAAGGGGCAGACCTGCTCATCGACACCGTGCTCATCGACAGGGATCGACCAAGTCCTCCAACGTCTTCGCTACTCGTCCAGGCGACGAGGATCTCGCAGCAGTTTCGCAGCGCTCGTCGCAACGATCGTGACCACAGACGACGCTTCTACTCAGACGAGGATGGAATCCCCATGCGCAAGATCACCACGGTGCGAACGGCTGCAGCGACACTGGCGCTCTGCGCCGCCGCCGGGCTCACGACCGCAGCCACCGCCGCTGCAGCGCCCGCGAGCGGCTCCAACGACCCGGGCGCCAACCGTCCGGCCCTCGAGGTCCCTTTCCCCTGCGGCGACGTGTGGAGCGGCCAGACGCGGGGCGCTGACGACCCCCACCCCCACAATCCGCTCTTGGCCATCGACTTCAACCTTCCAACCGGAGGTGACAGCGACTTGGGCCGGTGGGTCCAGGCCAGCAATGCCGGCACAGTCACCTTCGCCGGCAACAAGGGCCCGGGCTACGGCAACACGGTCGACATCTACCACAAGGGAGGCTGGTCGACGCGGTACGCGCACCTGAAGGAGATCGCCGTGGACAAGGGCCAGGTCGTGACAGCAAGGACCGGCATCGGCCGCGTCGGCAAGAGCGGGGGCCAGCCGTCCGCACACCTGCACTACGAACAGCGCTGGAACAACGACGACCAGGTCATCTACTTCGGCAACACCAAGGCGAAGTACTGGGGCACGACGAACTACACGCGCAAGACTCTCTGCTGATACCACCCTCCCGCGCGCGGCCCGAGATGACGCCTGTCGCGTGCGGGAGACCGGCCACGACCGACGTCTCGACCGCGACAGCACACGCCCACCGTGCCCGTCGTGGCCGACATCGTCGAACGAGAGCGTCCTCCCGCGCTGGGAGGACGCTCTCGTCGGCCGCGTCGACATCAGAGCCGCGGGCAACAGCCCACGACGACGAGACCACCCCCGGCTGTCCCGAGGATGGCAAGTACAACGATGCCGAACCCGTCGACTATCCCAAGGATGTCGACCGCCTCGCCTGTCACGGACGGACGGCCACCGGCACTAGGCTGGGCACCGACCGCACCACCACAGCAGCAGGAGCAGCATGGCCAGCATCGAAGCCGTCGGAGCACGCGAGATCCTCGACTCGCGCGGCAACCCCACCGTCGAGGTCGAGGTCGCCCTCGACGACGGGACCATCGGACGCGCCGCCGTCCCCTCCGGTGCCTCCACCGGCCAGTTCGAGGCCGTCGAGCTGCGTGACGGTGGCGACCGCTACCTCGGCAAGGGCGTCCGCAAGGCCGTCGAGGCCGTCAACACGACCATCGCCGCCGAGATCGTCGGCTTCGACGCCGACGACCAGCGCGCCGTCGACGCCGCCATGATCGCCCTCGACGGCACGCCCAACAAGGCGAAGCTCGGCGCCAACGCCATCCTCGGCGTCTCCCTCGCGCTCTCCAAGGCCGCCGCCGACTCCGCCGGCCTCCCGCTGTTCCGCTACGTCGGCGGCCCCAACGCCCACGTGCTGCCCGTCCCGATGATGAACATCCTGAACGGTGGCGCCCACGCCGACTCCAACGTCGACGTCCAGGAGTTCATGATCGCGCCGATCGGCGCGCCCACGTTCGCCGAGGCGCTGCGCCAGGGCACCGAGGTCTACCACGCGCTCAAGTCGGTCCTGAAGAAGGACGGCCTGTCGACCGGCCTCGGCGACGAGGGCGGTTTCGCCCCGAGCCTGCCGTCCAACCGCGCCGCGCTCGACCTCATCGCCACGGCCGTCGAGAAGACCGGCCTCACGCTCGGCACGGACATCGCGCTCGCGCTCGACGTCGCCAGCTCGGAGTTCTTCGAGAACGGCAGCTACACCTTCGAGGCCGCGCCCAAGACCTCCGGGGAGATGGCCGACTACTACGCCGAGCTCGTCGCCGCCTACCCGATCGTGTCCATCGAGGACCCGCTCGACGAGGAGGACTGGGACGGCTGGGTCGCGCTCACCGAGCGCATCGGCGACCAGGTCCAGCTCGTCGGCGACGACCTGTTCGTCACCAACGTCGAGCGGCTCACGCGTGGCCTCGAGCAGGGCGCCGCGAACGCGATGCTCGTCAAGGTGAACCAGATCGGCTCGCTCACCGAGACGCTCGACGCTGTCGAGCTCGCCCACCGCCACGGCTTCAGCAACATGATGAGCCACCGCTCGGGCGAGACCGAGGACGTCACGATCGCCGACCTCGCCGTCGCCACCAACTGCGGCCAGATCAAGACCGGCGCCCCCGCCCGCTCCGACCGGGTCGCCAAGTACAACCAGCTCCTGCGCATCGAGGAGGCCCTCGGGTCCGCCGCGGTGTACGCCGGCGCGTCGGCCTTCCCGCGCCTCGCGCTCTGAGCATGGCCGGCTCCCGCGGACCCGGACGACCCACCCCCAGGACACGACGTCCTGCGGGGCGGCCGTCCGGTGCCGCGGGGGCCAGCCGCCCCGGCCCGACCCGACCCCGGTCGGGCACGACCACCGCCCGCGGCGTCGGGTCGCGGTTCACCACCCGCGCTGTCCTGCTGCTCGCGGTGCTGCTCCTGCTGCTCGCGTCGTACACGTCGGCGCTGCACGCGTGGTGGCAGCAGCGCGGCGAGGTGCAGCAGCTGAAGGCCGAGATCGCCACCCGGCAGGCGTCCATCGAGGACCTCGGCGACACCAAGGCGCGCTGGAACGACGACGCCTACGTCCGCCAGCAGGCGCGTGAACGGTTCGGCTGGGTCATGCCCGGCGAGGTCGGCTACCGCGTCATCGGCGCCGACGGCACCGTCGAGGGCGACGCGCCCCGGCTCGACGACCCGCCGGACCCCACCCAGAAGCAGTGGTACGACACGCTGTGGGGCAGCGTCGAGGCGTCCGGACGCACCTCGTCGGCCCAGCAGCCCGTCCCCGACCCCGACGAGGTGCTGAAGAACCGTGACTGACCCGAGCCCGAGCGACCTGCAGATCGTCGCCGAGCAGCTCGGGCGGCCCGCCCGCGGTGTCCTCGGCATCGCCGCGCGCTGCCCGTCCGGCCACCCCAACGTGGTGCGCACCGAGCCGCGGCTGCCCGACGGCACGCCGTTCCCGACGCTCTACTACGTGACCTGCCCGAGGCTCGCCGGCGCCATCGGCACCCTCGAGGCGTCCGGCCTGATGGCCGAGATGAGCGAGCGGCTCACCCACGACGCCGACCTCGCCGACCACTACGCACGGGCCCATGCCGAGTACCTCGCCGAGCGGGAGGCCGTCGCCCACGTGCCCGAGATCGACGGCATCAGCGCCGGCGGCATGCCCACGCGGGTCAAGTGCCTGCACGTGCTCGTCGGCCACGCCCTCGCCAAGGGCCCTGGCGTCAACCCGCTCGGCGACGAGGCCGTCGAGCTGCTCGGCGACTACTGGGGCAGCTCTAGCTGCGCCCCGGCCGGTACTCGACCTCAGGACGACCAGCCCGACCCAGGCGCGTGACCCGCGCGACCTCGCCGGTCTCGGCGAGGTGCTCCAGGTAGCGGCGCGCCGTCACCCGTGACGAGCCCAGGTGCTCGCCGACCTCGCTCGCCGACGACGGACCGTGCTCGGCCAGGACCGCGCGTACCTGCTCCAGCGTCTCCGCGCCCAGCCCCTTCGGCAGGGCGGGTCGGGACGTGTGCCGCAGCGACTCGAGCATCCGGTCGACCGCAATCTGGTCGAGGTCGTCCGAGCCCTGCAGGCCCTCGTGGAAGGTCCGGTAGGCGAGCAGCCGCTCGCGCAGCGCGCCGAACGCGAAGGGCTTGATGAGGTAGCCGACCACGCCCTGCGCCACCGCGTCGCGCACCACCTCCGCGTCGCGCGCCGACGTCACGGCGATCACGTCGACCCGGCTGCCGGCCGCCCTCAGCCGGCGCAGCAGCTGCAGGCCGTGACCGTCGGGCAGGTGCATGTCGAGCAGCACCAGGTCGACCGGCTCCTCCCGCAGCACCCGCGCCGCGTCCTGCGCCGACATCGCGACGGCGACGAGCTCGAAGCCCGGCACGTCGCGCACGTACTGCGCGTGCGCCTGCGCCGCGACCCTCTCGTCCTCGACGACCAGCGTGCGGATCACGCGTCCTCCCCGATCTCCACCTCGACCATGGCCCCGCCGAGCGCACCCGAGCCGACGCGCACGCTACCGCCGTGGCGGCGCACCACCTGACCCACCAGCGCCAGACCCAGGCCTCGGCCGTGCAGACGGTCGTCGACCTTCGTCGACCAGCCCCGCTCGAAGACCTGCTCGCGCGCGTCCTCGGGGATGCCGGGGCCGGAGTCCTCGACCACGACATCGAGGTGCGTGTCGCTGGCGTGCAGGTGCACCGCCACGGTCGCGTCCGCCGTGCCCTGCGCCGCGTCGATCGCGTTGTCGAGCAGGTTGCCCAGCACCGTCACCGCGTCGTGCGGGCCGAGCGGGAGCCCCGTGACGGCGGAGCCCGGGTCGACGTCGAGCCGCACGCCGCGCTCGTGCGCCTGCGCCGACTTGCCCAGCAGCAGCGCCGACACCACGGGCTCCTCGACCGCAGCCACCATCTGGTCGGTCAGCCCCTGCGCCAGGCGCATCTCGTGCGTCGCGAACTCGACCGCCTCCTGCGTGCGGCCCATCTCGACGAGGGAGACCATCGTGTGCAGCCGGTTCGCCGTCTCGTGGCTCTGCGACCGCAGCGAGTCGGCCAGGCTGCGCACGGTGTCGAGCTCGGCCGTCACGCCCTGCAGCTCCGTGCGGTCGCGCACCGTGAGCACCGTGCCGACGTCGCGACCCTCCCAGCGGGCGCGCGCCGCGTTGACGATGAGCACGCGGTCGGCGAGCGCCACCACGACGTCGGAGAGCGGTCCGCCCGCGCGCACCGCGTCGGTCAGCGTGGGTTCCAGGCCGAGCTCCGCGACGTCGCGGCCTACCGCCCGCGACGCCTCCACGTCGAGCAGACGCTCGGCCTCGCGGTTCACGAGGCTCACCCGGCCGCCGGAGTCGACCAGCACGAGTCCCTCGCGCACCGCCCGCAGCACCGCGTCGTAGTACTCGTACATGCGGGTGATCTCCTGCTCGCCGAGCCCGTGCGTCTGGCGGCGCAGGCGCCGGTGGATGAGCCACGCGCCGAGGATGCCCACGAGCGCGGCCAGCGCGGCGGCGCCGAGGATCCGGGGGAGCGCGTCGACGACCTCGTCGCGCTGCTTCGCCGTGCGGATCCCGACCGACACGAGCGCCACGACGTCGTCGTCGCCGGCCCCCGCGCGCACCGGCACGACGGCCCGCACCGACGGTCCGAGCGTGCCGACGTACTCCTCGCTGTACGTCCGGCCCGCCTGGGCCTGGGTGATCGACCCGAGGAAGCGCTTGCCGATGTTGGCCGGGTCGGGGTGGGAGTAGCGGATGCCGTCGCGCGACATGATGACGACGAAGTCGGTGCCGCTGTCGCGACGCACCTGCTCGGCGAACGGCTGGAGCGTCGTCGACGGGTCCGTCGTGCGGACGGCCTCGCGCACCGTCGGGGAGTCGGCGACCGCGACCGCGAGGTCGAGCGCGCGCTGGCGTGCCGAGGCCGTCGCGTCGGCGCGGGCGTCGAACCAGGCGGCGGCCACGCCACCGAGCACCAGCACGCACACGACGACGACCTGCCAGAGCAGGATCTGGCGCGCGACGGACGACGGGCGGGGCACGACCGCATCGTCCCACCTCGACGAAGCCGCTGTGACCGCGGTCACCGAACTCTATGTACGCAACGGTGACCCGGGTCACGTGACCGGGCACGGTGGGCAGGTCGTCCCAGAGGAGGAACCATGACCAGCACCACCCCGCAGGCGCGCACCCGGCGCGACCGCACGCACTACCTCTACATCGCGGTCATCGCCGCGGTGCTCGCCGGCATCGCCGTCGGCTTCGCGGCGCCCGACTTCGCGAAGGAGCTCAAGCCGCTCGGCGAGGGCTTCGTCAAGCTGATCAAGATGATGATCGGCCCCGTCATCTTCTGCACCATCGTGCTCGGCGTCGGCTCGGTCCGCAGCGCCGCGCAGGTGGGCAAGGTCGGCGGCATGGCGCTCGGCTACTTCATCACGATGTCGACGTTCGCCCTGGCCATCGGCCTGGCCGTCGGCAACATCCTGCACCCGGGCGAGGGCCTGCAGATCACCCCGGAGGGCGCGGCGAAGGCGGCCGAGTCCGCGGGTGGTGAGAAGCAGACGACCGCCGAGTTCATCCTGCACATGATCCCCGACACGATGGTCTCCTCCCTCACGTCCGGCGACGTGCTGCAGGCGCTGTTCGTCGCCCTGCTCGTCGGCTTCGCGCTGCAGGCCATGGGTCGCGCCGGCGAGCCGATCCTCGTCGGCGTCGGCTACCTGCAGAAGCTCGTCTTCCGCGTGCTCGCCATGATCATGTGGCTGGCCCCCATCGGCGCCTTCGGCGCGATCGCCGCCGTGGTCGGCGAGACCGGCATGGACGCCCTGCGCAGCCTCGCCGTCCTCATGGTCGGCTTCTACATCACGTGCTTCCTGTTCGTCTTCGGCATCCTCGGCGCGCTGCTCAAGGCCGTCACCGGCATCAACATCTTCAGCCTGCTGAAGTACCTGGGTCGTGAGTTCCTGCTCATCGTGTCGACGTCGTCGTCGGAGTCGGCCCTGCCGCGCCTCATCGCCAAGATGGAGCACGCGGGCGTGCACCAGTCGACCGTCGGCGTCGTGGTGCCGACCGGCTACTCCTTCAACCTCGACGGCACGGCAATCTACCTGACGATGGCGACCCTGTTCGTCGCGTCGGCCACCGGCGACCCGCTGAGCTTCGGCGAGCAGCTCTCCCTGCTGCTGTTCATGATGATCGCCTCCAAGGGTGCGGCAGGCGTGACCGGTGCCGGTCTCGCGACGCTGGCCGGCGGCCTGCAGTCGCACCGCCCCGACCTCGTCGACGGCGTCGGTCTCATCGTCGGCATCGACCGCTTCATGTCCGAGGCGCGTGCGCTGACGAACTTCGCCGGCAACGCGGTCGCGACGGTGCTCATCGGCACCTGGACCCACTCGATCGACCGGCAGAAGCTCGACGCCGTCCTGGCCGGCGACGACCCGTTCGACGAGACGACGATGGTCGACGACGACCACGGCTACACGCCCCGCAAGGACGAGGAGCTCGACGTCGCACGCTGACGCGACGTGGGACGACCCACAGGGCCCGGACACCGTCCGGGCCCTGTGTCGTCGGTAGGGTCGGGCCATGCCGGATGCCCTCCGCGTGGCCGCGATGGACTGTGGGACGAACTCGTTGCGCCTGCTCGTCACCGACGTGCGTGGCGACCAGAAGCGCGACGTCGTGCGCGAGATGCGGGTCGTCCGCCTCGGGCAGGGCGTCGACGAGACCGGTCGCTTCCACCCCGACGCGCTGGAGCGCACGCTCGCCGTCACCCGCGAGTTCGGCGAGCTGACCACCGTGCTGGGCGCCGAGCGGGTGCGCTTCTGCGCGACGTCGGCCGCCCGTGACGCGTCGAACGCCGAGGAGCTGAGCGACGGCGTGCGTTCGGTGCTGGGCATCGACCTCGAGGTGCTGTCGGGCGAGGAGGAGGCCCGCGCCTCGTTCCTCGGGGCGACGCGCTCGCTGGCGGGACCGGCCCTCGTCGTCGACATCGGCGGCGGCTCGACGGAGCTGGTGGTCGGTGCCGACGGCGACGTCGGCTGGTCGCACTCCTTCGACGTCGGATCGGTGCGGCTGACCGAGCGGTTCCTGCGCAGCGACCCCGCCTCGATCGACGAGGTGACCGCACTCGAGTCCTACCTCGACGACGTGCTGACACCCCGGCTGTCAGGGCTCGACCCGGTGAGCACCCTCGTGGGGGTGGCGGGGACCATCACGACGGTCGCCGCCCACGCCCTGGAGCTCCCGTCGTACGACTCGTCGCAGATCCACGGCGCCCGCATCTCCGTCGACGACGTCCGCACCGCCTGCCTGTCGCTGCTGCGCATGTCGGTGGCGGACCGTCGCGCCCTGCCGTTCATGCACCCGGGTCGCGCCGACGTGATCGGCGCCGGCGCGATGATCCTCGACGCCGTCCTTGGCTCCGTCCCCCTCGCCACCGACGAGGTGCTGGTGAGCGAGCACGACATCCTCGACGGCATCGCCTGGGGCGCGGCAGCCTCCTAGGCAAGCAGGCGCCGCACCTGGTGGCGTGCCTCCTCGAGCGCCGCCGGGTCCTGCGCCGCGCGCGAGCGCAGCACCGCCCCCTCCACGGCGCTCAGCACGAAGCCGGCGAGCCCGGCGTCGCCCACCTCGTCGGCCAGGCGTCGGTGCAGGCGCGCGAACACCCCGTCGGCTGCGGCGCGGACGAGCGGGTCGGCGTCGACGGCCGCAGCGGCCACCGGGCAGCCGCGCTCGCCGCCGTGCCGGGTGATCTCGCGCGACCACCAGTCGAGCAGGGCCTCGACCATGGCGGCTCCCCGCGTCGAGGCGCCCGCGTCCGGGCCGCGGTCCGCCACGCGCTCGAGGTGGTCGCCGGCCACCCGCACGGCCTCGGCGACCAGCTGGCCCTTGCCGCCGGGGAAGTGCTGGTAGATCGACGCTCGGGCCGTCCCGCTGCGCTCGAGCACGTCAGCCAGCCCGGTGCCGTGCACGCCCCGCTCGCGGACCAGGTCGATGGTCGCGGCAACGAGCCGGTCTCGAGGTCCTGGGGGCATGCATCCATCATAGACCGATCGGTCTATATGCTGGTGGTTCCCGATCGAAGGAGTCGTCATGTCCGCTCTCTCCGCGGAGCAGCTCGAGCACCTCCAGCGTCTGAGCGGCCTGGAGTTCCTGCGCACCGCCTTCGCGGCGGAGGACCGTCCGCCGTTCATCGGTGACCTGCTGGGCCTGGAGGTGGAGTCGTTGGAGGAGGGTGCGGTGGCGTTCTCGGTGCCGACGAAGGCGACGTTCGCGAACCCGCTCGGCTCCTTGCACGGCGGCATCTGTGCGACGCTGCTGGACTCGGTGATGGGGTGCGCCGTCCACTCGACCCTCGAGGCCGGGGTGGGCTACGGCACGCTCGAGCTGAAGGTGAACTACATCCGGACGGTGCCGGTGGACGGCGCGCGTCTCGTGGGCACGGGCCGGACGATCCACGTGGGCCGCCAGGTGGCGACGGCGGAAGGCTCGATCGTCGACGCCTCCGGCCGTCTGGTCGCCCACGGCACGACCACCTGCATGATCTACCGCTGACCGGCGACGTATCGAGACCACTCGGCGGGGTCGTGTGGTGGTGAGGTCAGGGTCGGTAGCGGTGGTTGCGGTGCCAGGTGCTCGACCCGGGCAGGCGCCACTCGACGACTCCGTCGGTCGGGTTGATGCGTCCGGCCCAGCCTTGGTCGTGGACGCGGTGGTGGTGGAAGGTGCACAGCAGTGCGCCGTCCCTGATGTCGGTGGTTCTCGATATCGCATGGGGTGTGAGGTGGTGGCTCTCGCACCACCTCGGGTCCCGGTCACACCCCGGGGCCGTGCAGCCACCGTCCCTGCGTTCGAGCGCTCTTCGTGACGACTGGTTGAAGTACCGGTTCGCCGACCCGAGGTCGAGGGGGAGCGAGCGTCCGTTGAGGACCATGGGGACGAGCTGGGCGGTGCACGCGAGCCGGCGGGCCTGCTCGGCGGAGATGCGGGTGCCGTCCGAGAGTCCGGCGGCCTTGAGGCCACCCATCAGCGTGTTCAGGTCGAGGTTGACGGTGACCACGGCGGAGACGCCGCCGTTGGAGGGCAGCCGGTCGGCGGGCAGCAGCTCGACGAGGGAGGCGAACGCGTGGCCGAGGCGCTGGGGGTAGGACTGGCCGAATCCCACCTCGTCGTGCTCGCCGGTGGCGGCGTTGACGGTGCCGACCTTCTGGTGGGGTGCGGCGAGGGCGTCGAGGGCGGTCTTGAGCATGACGGCCTGAGCCTCGGGGAGGGTGAAGCGACCGGTGTACGTGCCGTCGCGGTTGTCCCACATCGAGAAGCTGGTCTTCGCGCGGGCCTGCTCTTCCTGCTGGCGCAGGAGCGTGTCCTCGTCGGCGTCGACCTCATCCTCAGAGGTCTTGTAGGCGTCGGTGATGCGTCGGGCCCGTGCTCGCAGGTCCTTCAGGGTGAGCTTCTGCGCGTCCTTCAGCAGCGTGCGTTCGCAGGTGTCGCGCTGGGCGTCGAGCACGTCGTCAGGCAGTGAGGCCAGCGCCCGGGCGATGACGTCGGCCTGCTTGGCCGTGATGTCACCGGCCGCGAGGGCGGCCTCGGTGTGCGTGGTCTGCTCCTCGATCCGGTTCGCGGTGTTGACCAGGTCGGACGCGCCGTGCCGGTCACCGCCAAAGTCGATCGAGATCGTCGCGCCGGTGGAGGTCCCGGTCCCGGTACCGGGACTGTCGTTGCCGGAGTCGTTCCGTGCTGTCTGCCGCGCCTTCTCGAGGACTCGGGCGGCGGCCATCGTGTGGGCGCTGATCCGCGCCTCGACCCTGGCCAGCCGGGTGAGCAGGTCACGCGCGACCGCGGGGTCCGTGCCGGCCCAGCTCGACGTGGGCGTGGCGTCCAGCGTGCCCTCCAGGGCCCGCACGCACGCCTCGATCATGCCGGTCTCGAGTGCGGTGACGGCCATGCTTCCCCCTGATGTCTCCTGCCATTCTATCGAGCAGGATCACGAACAAGCAAGTACCTGTTCGATAAAACATCGAGAATCTATCGGTCGCCTCGTGCCGCGCACCGCACGCACCGCGCAGTCGCCGGGAGGGCCTCGAGCCGGCCCTCCCCGATCGGGCGACCGCACACCTCGCAGACGCCGTAGGTGCCGTCCTCCACCCGGCGCAGGGCCGACTCGACGGCGGCCAGGCGGCGGCGGGCGCTGTCGGCAGCGTGGTCGGCCTGCGACCGCTCGAAGGCGATCGTGGCTCCCTCCGGGTCGTGCTCGTCGTCGACGTTGGACCCCTCGCGGGCGGCGACGATGCCGGCGACGTCGGCGTCGCGCGACGTGATCGACGCGAGCAGGCGTCGACGCTCGTCCTCCAGACGTGCGGCCGCGTCGGTCACGACGCAGCCCCCGACGTGACGCCGGCGAGGCGCAGGACGGCGGCGAGGCCGACGTCGGTGCCCGGCCAGTGGCGCTCGATGGCCTCGGGCCCGGCGAGCCGCACCACCGACCTCAGCACCAGCGCGACCACGACCACGTCGTCGGCGTACCCGACCACCGGGATGACGTCGGGCACGAGGTCGATCGGCAGCGCCAAGTAGAGGAGCAGCGCGCCCAGCCGCACCCGGACGCCGCGCGGTAGGGACGGGTCGCGGGCGAGGCGGTGCGTGAGGCGGACGAGGTCGGGCACGAGGCGCAGCAGGTCGCGCAGGTCGACCCGCTGCGACGTGCGTCGTGCCGCGACCCACAGCAGCCCGACGAGGACAGCCCAGAGCAGCACGAGGCCGCCGACCACGGCCGCGACGACGCTCCAGGTGCTCATGCAGCCACGGTAGGTGGGCGCACCGACGGCGTGCACGTCGGCGAGGGACCGGCATGATCGGACCCATGCCCGTGCAGCTGAGCCTCCCCGACGACGAGACCCGCGACCTGTTCACCGACCTGGAGTCCGACGGGACGGCCGAGCTCCACGTGTGGGACTTCGCCGGACCACCCCCGGCCGACGTGGTGCTCGACCTCGCCGTCCGTCCGTACGTGCTCACCGGCGACCTCTCCGTCCTCGACGCCGACCGCATCAAGGCCGTGCAGGCGCAGTCGCTCGGCTACGACGACGCGATCGGCCACGTGCCCGACGGCATCACCTGGTGCAACGCGGTCGACGTGCACGAGGAGCCGACCGCCGAGCTGGCCGTCGCGCTCACCCTGGCGTCGCTGCGCGGGCTCGACGACTTCGTGCGCAACGCCGCCCGCGACGACGACCGGTGGGACAAGGGCACGGCCCGACCCGGCCTGCTGGGCAAGCGGGTGCTTCTGCTCGGCGTCGGCGGCATCGGCCACCAGGTCGAGCGCCGCCTCGACGGGTTCGGCGTCGACCTCGTGCGGGTCGCGTCGTCGGCGCGTGACGACGAGCGCGGCCACGTGCACGGCATCGACGAGGTGCACGACCTCCTGGCCGATGTCGACGTCGTGGTCGTCGCGGTGCCCTACGGCGAGTCGACGCACCACCTCGTCGACGACGCCTTCCTCGCCGCGATGCAGGACGGCGCCCTGCTGGTGAACGTCGCGCGCGGCAAGGTCGCCGACACCGACGCGCTCGTGCGGCACGCCACGTCGGGCCACGTGCGCCTCGCGCTCGACGTCGTCGACCCCGAGCCGCTGCCCGACGACCACCCGCTGTGGACCATCCCGGGCGTGCTCGTCGCGCCCCACGTCGGGGGAGCGGTGGCGACGCGGCTCGAGCGCATCGAGCCCCTCGTGCGGGAGCAGGTGCGACGGATCGCGGCGGGGGAGCCACTGCTCAACGTCGTCGACGTGTCAGGTTCCTGACGGCGCTCGGCTGGCGCGCTCGCGCACGAGGCGTACGGTCGAAGGTGAAGGTTCAACGACGTCCATCGACCCTCAGGAGGACCCAGTGCAGCAGTGCACCATCGGCACCGCGACCGTCAGCGCGATCGGACTCGGCGGCATGCCGATGTCGATCGAGGGGCGGCCTGACCGTGAGCGCTCGATCGCCACGATCCACGCCTCGCTCGACGCCGGCGTGACCTTCATCGACACCGCCGACGCGTACCACCGCGACGCGAACGAGGTCGGTCACAACGAGGAGCTCATCGCGGAGGCGCTGAAGGGCCACGCGGCCGGCAAGGACGTGCTCGTCGCGACGAAGGGCGGCCACCTGCGTCCCGGCGACGGCTCGTGGACGCAGAACGGCCACCCCGACTACCTCAAGGACGCTGCGAAGGCGTCGGCGAAGCGGCTCGGCGTCGAGTCGATCGGGCTCTACCAGTTCCACCGTCCCGACCCGGAGGTGCCGTACGCGGAGTCGATCGGCGCGCTGAAGGAGCTGCTCGACGAGGGCGTCATCCAGCAGGCGGGCATCTCCAACGCCACGGTCGCGCAGATCGACGAGGCCAACGAGGTGCTCGACGGCCGGCTCGTGTCGGTGCAGAACCAGTTCAGCCCGGCGTTCCTGTCGAGCCGCGACGAGCTGCGGCACTGCGCCGAGATCGGCGTCGCGTTCCTGCCCTGGAGCCCGTTCGGCGGCATCAAGAAGGCCGGTGACTTCGGCTCCGACCACTCGGCGTTCCAGGAGGTGGCCGACGCGCGTGGCGTCAGCCCGCACCAGGTCGCGCTCGCCTGGCACCTCGCCCAGGCGCCCGTCGTGGTCCCGATCCCCGGCGCCTCGCGTCCGGAGTCGGCGAAGAACTCGGCCGAGGCGGCCGACCTCGAGCTCACCGACGACGAGCTCACGACGATCGAGTCCGGCCTCGACGCCTGACGTAGTCCCTAGCGCGGCCCTGTCCTCCCTGGGGGGCGGGGCCGCGGTGCGTTCAGGCGCCGGCGCAGCGCGAGATGTCGTGACGTGCGCCGTCGCGCTGCCGCTGGTCGAGGCAGCGGCGCAGGCGAGAGAACGCGACCGTCCGGGGGTCGCAGACCTGGAGCGCGTCGAGGACCCTCGTCCGCGCCGGCTCCTCGTCGAGGACGCCGTGCCAGGTGGCCCACTGCTGCTCGTCGAGCAGGTCGATGGCCGCGACGGCGAGCTCGTCCTCCAGCAGCTGCAGGTAGCGAGGGTCCGCGCGGATCTCGAGCGGGTCGCTGCCAGCCCGATGGATGTCGTCGGCGATCTGCCAGTACCGCCGCACGTACACGCCGCTCGCGGAGGCCCTCGACGCCCGCTTGATGTCGACCAGCTGCTTGAGGCCGACGGAGGCCACGAGGAGGAGGCCGAGCAGGAGCAGCGTCGCAGTGTCCACGCGCCGAGCGTAGTGGGTGGGACGTCCAGGTCCTCGGCTCCTCCACGACGCCCGGCGGCCCCGCCCTCGGGGGAGGACGGGGCCGTCGGGGGAGTCGAGCGCTACGTCGCGGGCGGCTCGTCGGCCGGCCGACGGGCGCGCAGTCGACGCACCACGTAGACGACCAGCAGGTAGATCGCGATGACGCAGCCGAGCGTGTAGGCGCCCGACGCCGCCTCGTCGCTGTCGACGTAGCCGATCACGACGCACGTGACCGCGGTGACGGCGAGCACGCCGATGTAGTCGTCGATGGTCTTCATGACGCGGTGCCCCTTAGAAACAGTTGTCGATGACGCCCTGGACGGACGCGATCTCGAGCAGGACGGCCTGCGCCTCCTTGCCCACGCCGTCGCGCTTGAACACCTTCCGGAAGGCGTACTTGGCCGACGACGACCGGCCGTAGCCCGCCTTGCGGTAGGCCTTGTACGCCTTGCGCAGGGCGCGGTAGGCCTTCTTCGCACCGCCCACGGCCTTGATCGCCGCCTTCACCTTCGCCAGCTTGGCGACGAGGAAGATGTTGCTGATGACGGCGATGACGATCGAGCGGACGCACGCGGCCGCGCCGGTCGCGAGGGCCGAGCGGTCGGTGCGCGGGTCGAAGACCGCGGGGCTCGCCTCGGTGGAGTCCGCGTCGGACACGGACTCCTCGCGGGCCAGGCCCTGGTCGGCGAGCCAGGCGTCGATGTCGTCCTGCGTGGTGGTCTCGGCGTCGGGGATCTGCTCGATCAGCGCGAAGCCGTCCTCGACGCCCGCGCCGACGTCGCTCTGCGGGTCGGGGTCGGCGTACCAGCCGAGCACCTCGACCTTGACGTCGATGTCGGTGCGCGAGGAGTTCTGGATCTCGATCGTGCCGTCCTGCGAGAGGGTCGTCGCGAAGGTCTCGGTCGAGACGTAGCTCGACGCGGGGGGACGTTCGATCCACATGACGTCGCCGGCCAGCTCGGGGTCGCGGACCGCGAGCACGCCGGCGTCCTTCTTGGTCAGCCAGCGGCCGCTGATCTTGAGCCGCGCGCCGAAGGCGTCGGCGGGCACGGTGCCGACCCCGCCGATGGTGATCTGCTGCGTGGTCGAGCGACGGATCGGTTCCCAGCCCGAGCCGCCCGGGTAGACCGGCGCCGGTGTGGGGGTGGTGGAGGTCAGGTCGCCGTTGAGAGGGAGTCGCTCGTCGGACGGGTCGGTCGTGTCGACGGTGCGGGTGGACCCGTCGTCGATGCGCTGCGTGGTGGGTCCGACGGAGGTGTCGGACGCGCCGTGCAGGACGGGGGGACGGGTGGACGGGGCCGCGAGCAGGCTGGCGAGCACCGCGGTGGCGGTGACCGTCGTGACCGCGGTCAAGGGGGCGGAAGGGGGCATGGGGGCCGCTCTCTCGTGATCGGGCGCCACCGGGTGAGCGGCGCTGCGATCGCGACACTCGCAGGGCCGACAGCCCTGGCGCGCCCTTCTCTCGATCTCCTGAAGAAGCCTTCCCAAACGGCGCGACATCCGGTATCGACACCCGTTCCCTCGCCCTCACCGACGCCCAACGTGGCACCCTGGCCCCGTGCCCGACCTGACCATCACGCCGGAGATCGAGCGGGCGCTGGAGCTCCTCGAGTCGGGCAGCCACCTGTTCCTCACGGGCAAGGCGGGCACGGGCAAGTCGACGCTCGTGCGGCACTTCCTGGAGACGACGGAGCGCCGTGTGGTGGTGGCCGCGCCGACCGGCATCGCCGCGCTGAACGTCGACGGCTACACGATCCACCGGCTGTTCGGCTTCCGCCCGACCACGACGCTCGACGACGTCCGCTCCGGCACCTACCGGCCGGGCCGTTTCACGAAGGCGATCCGCGGGCTGCAGACGCTGGTGGTCGACGAGGCGTCGATGGTGCGGGCCGACGTGCTCGACATGGTCGAGGCTGCGCTGCGTCGCTTCGGGCCGCGGGAGGGCGAGCCGTTCGGCGGAGTGCAGGTGGTGCTCGTCGGCGACCTGCTGCAGCTGCCGCCGATCGTCGGCGAACGGGAGACCGAGTTCTTCCGCACCCACTACGACACCGAGTACTTCTACTCCGCGCACTGCTTCGACCGCGACGCGTTCCCGACCGTGGCGCTCACGACCGTGTTCCGTCAGCTGGGCGACGACACGCTCACCGGGCTGCTCAACGCGGTGCGCGAGGGGGTGCTGCTGGAGCAGGCGCGCGAGGAGCTGAACAGCCGCGTCGACCGCGACTTCGAGCCGCCGGAGGACGAGCTGTGGCTGACGCTCGCGCCGTCGAACTCGATCGTCACGGCCCGCAACCGGGAGCGGCTGGAGCGGCTGCCCGGCGACGTCGTCACGAGCGTCGCGCGGGAGAGCGGCGACCTCGGCGGCTTCGACCCGCCCACCGACACGGTGCTGCGGCTGAAGGTCGGAGCGCAGGTCATGATGCTCACCAACGACCCGAGCGACCGGTGGGTCAACGGCTCGCTCGCGCGCGTCGTGGACATCGAGGCCGACGACGTCTCGGGCGACGTCGAGCTGGAGGTGGAGCTGGCCGACGGCTCGGTCGTCACGGTCGATGAGTACACGTGGGAGGTGACGCGGCCGGTCGTCGAGGGCGGCACGCTGACCCGCGAGGTGGTGGGCACGTACCGGCAGCTGCCGTGCCGGCTGGCGTGGGCGATCACGATCCACAAGAGCCAGGGGCAGACGCTCGACCGGCTCGTCGTCGACCTGACGGGCGGGGTGTTCGCGACCGGCCAGGTGTACGTGGCGCTGAGCCGGGCGACGTCGATGGCGGGGCTGGTGCTGAAGCGGCCGATCGAGCCGCGGCACCTTCGCACCGACCGTCGGGTCACGCGGTTCCTGTCGGGCGAGGTGGCGCGCACGGCGCCGGACCGCTTCGCGTCGCTCGGGGTCTGCTTCGTCGGCGACGAGGGCACGTTCTCGCGGCCCCGTCCGGTGGAGCTGGCGGTCGCGTTCGACGACGGCACCGCGGTGAGCACGCTCGTGAATCCCGAGCGCGACCTCGCCGACGCGCGCGCCCGGTTCGGCATCTCCGCCGACGACGTGCTGCTGGCGCCGACCCTGCCGGAGGCGTGGGCCGTGCTCGCGCCGCTGCTCGAGGGGGTCACGCTCGTCGGCTCGCGCGTGGACGACGCGCTCGGCAAGGTCGACTTCGAGCTCAAGCGCCTGCAGCACGTGGTGCCGATGGGCTTCGGCGTCGAGCTGCCGTTCGGCGGGCTGTCGTCGGCGGAGCGGATGGCGATGTCGTCGGGCCGTGCGGCCGACCAGGCGAGTGCGGCACTGTCGGCGTTCACGCGGATGCGCGACGAGGGTCTCGCCGTGGCTGCCAGCACGCCGTTCGAGCCGGCCGAGGGCCTCCCCGACCCGAGCTACCTGCTCACCCGCGACCCCGACCTCCCGCCCCCGTCGACCGACCGCCTGCCCACCCTCTCCGCCCTGGTGGAGGCCAGCGTCGGGGTGAGCGCGGCGCTGCTCGGCGGTGCTCCGGCCCAGTCGGGGGAGCGCCCTCCGCGGGTGGTGGCCGACGCCGTGGTGGCGCGGCTGGCCAACGTCGCGACGAAGGCGTCACGCCTCTCGCCCCAGCTCGTCGAGCGCCTGCGCATGGTCGAGGACCTGCTCGACGAGCGGTTCGTCGACGACCTGGTCGAGACCGTCGCGGCAGCCACCCCGTCGGCGTCCGACGTCCTGCAGCCCGGCGCGCGGGTGTGCTTCACGGGCACGGCGACGTCGCCGTCGGGCCGGACGTACGGGCGCGACGAGATGGAGCGCCTCGCCCGCGACGCCGGCCTCGTCCCCGCCGCCAACGTCACCAAGACGAAGTGCGACCTCCTCGTCGTCGCCGAGGTCGGCACCCAGTCCGGCAAGGCGCGCAAGGCCCGCGAGTACGGCAAGCCGGTGATCTCCGCCGACGAGTTCTTCGCCTGGCTCGGCGTGGTCTGACGACCCCGTCGGGATGGTGCGGTCGGCTCAACCTGGGGGGCGCTTGTCCATCCGCGCCTGGATGACGAGCCCGATGAACGATCCGACCACCATCGTCGCGACGATCAGCCAGAAGTCGTCGGTCAGGAACATCGCGACCAGGCCGGGCCCGACGATCGCTGCCACGAGGATCATGGAGGCGCCGAAGAACGTGGTGGTGGCGTCGTGGTGCGGGGGTGTCTTGGTCACAGGAGCTCCTTGATGATTCCTCCGCCGCAGTACACCGCGCCGAACAGGCCGAGACGGCGGACCATGAACTTCGCTGCCTTGTTCGGCGAGCTGACCAGCTGCAGGAGCGCCTCGGTGCTGAGTGTGAGACCCAGGCACACCTTGAAGAGCTTCTTGAACTTCTTGATCCACTTCTTGCTCCATTTCGGGTCTGCCGTGATCCCGTAGCTGAAGTCGCCCGCCTTGTGCTCCACGACCTGGGTGAGCGTGGTGCCGCTGACCTCGTAGTGGGTGGGGACGGTCCTGCCGGCCGCGTCGTAGGCCCAGGGAGACTCGAAGCGGCCGAGCGGTTCCTTGCCGTTCCCGAACACCCAGACGCTGCCGTCCTGCTCGTCCAGCACGAGCCGTTCGGCGTCGCCGCCCAGCTCGAACGGGTAGCGCTCAGGAGCATCGGCGGAGTCGATCGCGATGGCTGCGCGTACTCCGTCGGCGGTGGGCTGGACGGCGACGCGGCTGTCGTCGAGCTGTCCGCTGTAGACGCGGGTGAGCTCGTCGTCGGCGACGTGCCCGTGGCCCTTCGCTGGCGTGTCGATCGTGACGGTCCCGCCGACGCCGGCCGCGACGATCTCACTCTCGCCCGACGTCGGGATGTCAACCTCAGTGTTGTGCTTCGCGGCAGTCGAGCCCGCCCTCGTCGTGCCGTCGGAGATCGCATGCGTGAACGACTCCGTCGCGTCCTCTCTCAATGCGGCACCCGCACTCACCCCGGTGACGCACACGAGCGCCAGGGTCGTCCCGGTTACGACACCACTCGTGAGAACAGGTTTCGACCTCTCGATCCTGGCGTCTGGTCGCGTGATCTTCACGGTTCGGTTTCGGGACCATTTGGATCGGTCGGCAACGCTCCATGCGACCCACAGCGTGACGGCAGCGGCCGCTGCGACGGCTTCAGCGGTTCCGTTCGACGGCCACAGTCCGATGCTGGCGGCGACGGTGACGGCGGCGACCATCGCGCGACTCTTGGTGACGCTCATGCAGCTCTCCCTCGACTCTCGTGCTCGCCGATCACGCTGCCGGAGGGACCACCGCTCGCGCGAGCGCGCGGCCCCGTCTTCTCGAGTTAGTGAAGAACTCTTCCGATACGGGGCTTCATCAGGTAATGGCGGAGTGAATCGTGTGCTGCTCGGGCCGCCAAGGCGCGCAGGGCCTGTCGGAAGGGCACCTCGGCCGACGAGTTCTTCGCGTGCGTCGGCGGCTTCTGACCGTCAGGAGTCGACTGAGGGCGCGGGCACCGACCGGCGCCTGAGGCGAGGGCGTCCGTAGAAGGCCCAGACGAGGTAGGCGGCGACCGCGGTGCCGACCCAGAGGGCGCCGTCCGCCGCAGCCTCGGCGCGCGCGACGTAGCGCAGGAGGGGCTGGCACATGACCACGACGAAGAGGATGTTCAGGCAGTCGTCGACACTCAGGTCGTCGCGTCGGGCAGCTGAGCCGTCCGCGGGTGCGCGTCGCGCGTCCCGTCGAGGTCGACCGACGACCACCCAGGCCGCCCAGGCGGCGACGGCCGCGGTAGTGACGGCCGCCCCGAGACCTTCGGCGCGTCCGGCGACGGCCCACACGGTGGCCGCGCTGGCGGCAGCCGCCACGATGACCGCGCCGTGCGCTCGCTTGACGTCCACGAATCTCCCTCCGGGCACGCGTCGGTCGGTGCTCCTCGGCAAGACTGCCACTCTCCGCCGACGCCGGCGGTGACCCCGGCCGCACCTCTCGAACTCGTGAACGACGCTTCCTCCACCGCCGTGGGTGATGTAGTAGGGGGATGGAACTCGAGGTGGTCCAGGGCGACATCACGGCCCAGGACGTCGACGCCGTGGTCAACGCGGCGAACCGTGCCATGCGTGGCGGGGGAGGGGTGGACGGCGCGATCCACCGCGCGGGCGGCCCGGAGGTGCTGGAGGACTGTCGCCGCCGCTTCCCCCACGGACTCGAGACGGGTCGCGCCCGCTGGACGACGGCAGGCCGCATGCCGGCGAGGTGGGTGATCCACGTCGTCGGACCGAACCACAACCGCGGCGAGCGGGACAGCACGCTCCTGACCTCCTGCTACGCCAACGCGCTGACCGTGGCCGACGAGCTCGGCGCCACGTCGATCGCGTTTCCGCTGATCAGTGCGGGCTCCTACGGCTGGCCGTTCGACGACGCCGTCGCGGCAGCCGTCGACACGCTCCGAGCCACCCCCACGCAGGTCGCGTCAGCCCGCCTCATCGCCTACGACGCTCGCGCGCACGACGCGATCGCGCAACGCCTCTCAGCCTGACCACCACCTAGGCTGGCCCAGCGCTCCCGTAGCCCAATGGCAGAGGCAGGCGGCTTAAACCCGCCCCAGTGTGGGTTCGACCCCCACCGGGAGCACGTATGTACTGGACCGCGCGCCTCAGCAAGATCGCACGGGTGATCCTTGGAAAGTGCACAATCGGCAGATGACCCCATTTGAAACGATTACTCAAGAAGCTCGAGCATCGCGGACTGTGCTGATTGAAGCCTACGAGTCGGACGGCACCGTCGAAACCCGAGAGATCGAGCCTTACAGTCTTCGACCGGGCGCACCGGGGAAGTCCGAGCGACTGTACGGCTTCTGTTTGAAGCGCGAGGCGGTGAGGTCCTGGACTGTAGATAACATCGTGCGCGCCGAGCCGACAGGCAACGAGTTCGCTCCGCGTTGGCCCGTCGAGTTGTAGAGCGCGCTGGTCATGCGGATCGAGTCCGTCACTATCAAGGCTTTCAGATGTCTCGAAGACGTCACGGTCGAGTTCGACGACGTGACTACCCTGGTGGGGCCGAACGGGGCCGGAAAATCGACCGTGCTGCGCGCACTCGACTGGTTCTTCAACGGGGCCAGCGCTGCTGCCATTGGCATCGAAGATTGGAGCCACGGTCGGGAGGATCAAACGTTATCTGTGCGCGTGACGTTCTCCGATATTCAAGATGCGGACCGCGCTGTCCTGGGTCGTTATGCTCCGGAGGCGGCAGCGCGCTTTACTGCCTGGAAAGAACGTCGGCCTGACGGAGTCGAGAAGATGTCTGCGAACCTCAAGGCCTACCCGCCATTCGATCGCATCCGCTTGATCGCCAACAAACTCCAGCAACGAAGCGCCTTCAACGAGCTGGCTGGAGGACTGGGTTTGGAGCGTGCATCGAATGCTCAACAGGTCAATGATCGGATGCGCGTTTGGGAGAGCGAACATCTAGATCAGTTGGAAGATGCTGCGGAGGAGCTTCAGACGAACTTTTTCGGATTCAATGGGGCGAGCAAGATGGCTGGCATCTTCGATTTTGTGCTGATCACGGCCGATCTTCGGGCCGCCGATGAGGTGCATGATGCCCGCGGAACGATTCTAGGTCGGATCTTGGAACGTAAACTCGATCGAACGGTCGCCGACGAAGAACTTGAAGCTCTTGCAATCGAGACAGCCGCAAAGCAGGATGAAATTTACCAACGGCACTTCGAGACAGACCTGGAAGACATCTCTGCGCGACTAACGAATGCCGTCGGACAATTCTCTTCAGGTCACGAGGTGCGTGTGGAGCGCACGGCCTTCGATTCCCCATCTGTTCGAGCGAGGTTCAGTGTGGCTATCTCCGAACAAGATCTGGTAACCACGGTCGACCGTCAGGGCCACGGTTTTCAGCGCACACTCCTTATATCCGCGCTCAAGATGCTCGCCGAGTTCGGGTCTGATTTCACGGATAAGGGTGTGATATGTCTTGCCATCGAGGAACCGGAGCTTTTCCAGCACCCATCGCAGGCCATGGCCTTCGCTTCGGTCCTTCGGAAGTTGGCGGAGGACCCCGGCCAGGGAGTCCAAGTTTCTTATGCGACCCATAGCCCACACTTCATCAAGGCCGGACGGTTCTATCAGGTCCGCAGGCTCACAAGGCCTGTCGATCCTGAGACTCGCGCGCTTCGTGGCACTCGCGTCAGTGCAACGTCGGTCGACGATGTGGTGGCGCGCCTCGACGGACTCGTCGGACGAGATATGGTTGAGCGGCAACTCGACTCGATCGCTACCTACCGGCTTCCGGACGCACTCTTCGCTAACGCTGTCGTCCTGGTGGAGGGGGCAACGGACCGAGCCGTGTTGCAGGGTGTGGGTGACCGAGTAGGTGAGGTCCCACTTTCGACTGATGGCGTGGTCATCGCAGAGGTCGGAGGAAAGGACTCGATCTTGATTCCTCTCGCGGTGCTGCAGGCCCTGGAAATTCCTGCGTACGTGATGTTCGACGGGGATGGGGACTTAGAAGAGCGGATGCTCAAACACGGTCGCTCCGACGATGATCGTGCCATAGCAGTCGATCGAAATCGACAAACCAACGAGAGGCTTCTCAGCTACCTGGGCGAGGACGAACGGCAGTTTTCTGGAGACGATCTTGTACGCGAATCCTGTGCTGTCTTCGGCTCAACTCTCGAGGGGGTTCTTCAGACCTGGCCTGAGTGGCTCATGGAGGTTGAGAGGATGCAAGACGAAGGCGTTGCCACGAAGAAGAACAACGTGGCATACCGATTCGCGACTGCAACATGCGGCGGCGAAGTGCCCGACATTCTGCAGGAGATCATTGAGAGAGTTCGTCGACATACTCTTTAGCGCGTGAGGGTGCGGCTCTGCCGAGAGCGAGCAGCGGTCGAGGGCGTCTTCGCTTGTGCGGGGCACGGACTGGGTCAGGACGTCTTCGAGTACGATGCGGTGTTCCGCAGCGATCGAGGCTCCAGGTGACCACCTTCTCGCAGCGACGCTCGTACGGCGACTGACCTCCTCATGCTGCCAAGTCGCGACGGACCGTCCGCCGCGGGGCCACCGGGTTCCCGTCAGGATCGAGTGAGGTCGCGGGAATGTCAGCGGCGCGATGAACTTCAGATGCGGTCGACGGCGTCGCACATCCGCCGGGCCCGTCGGTGCGTGCATCTCCTTTGAGCTCGCACACCTAAGACCGCTCCCCATGACGGCTCTCTACTCAGCACCCGGCTGCGACATCGGGTCGGGGCCGACTCTGACCTTTCGAGATCAGATCGCGACGCCCTCCGGCCCGTCCGTCGCGAGCTCGTCGTGCTTGACGTTGAGCAGGACCCAGATGATCGCCGAGGCGGTCCAGATCATGAAGGCGCCGACGAGGAACGCGTGGGTCGCGCCCTCGGTGAAGGCGGCCTGGCCGATGAGGGCGCTCAGGCGGTCGGCGGCGTCGGGGGAGGGTGCGGCACCCGACCCGGACGCGGCCTGGAGGGCGCCGCCGATCTCCTCGCCGCGGTTGGTGGAGAAGTGCAGGGCGACGGTCGAGAGGGCGGCTAGACCGATGGCGCCACCGACCTGCTGCATGGTGTTGAGCACGCCCGAGCCGATGCCGGACTCCTCCGAGGGGATGCCGTGCACGGCTACCAGGGTCATTGTCACGAATACCAGGCCCATGCCGAACGCCATCAGGATGATGAACGGCGCGATGGCGGTCCAGTAGTTCACGTCGTCGCTCAGCGAGCCGCTGCCGCCGGCGATGCGCAGCAGGTGGGCGGGGCTGTCGTCGACACTGATCCGCGAGAAGCCGAACAGGGCGATGCCGGCCAGGATCGTGCCGGTCCCGGCGATGAACCGCGGGTCCATGCGGGCGATCAGCTTCGACGACAGGGTCGCGCCCATGACGATGCCGACCGTGAACGGCAGGAACGCGAAGCCGGTGTGCAGCGGGCTGTAGCCGAGCACGTTCTGGACGAACAGCGACAGGAAGAAGAACATCGCGAACATGGCCGCCGGCGTGATCATCATCGAGGCGAACGCGACTGACCGCGCGCGGCTGGCGAAGATGTTGAGGGGAAGCAGCGGGCTCTTGACCGAGCGCTCGATCACGATGAAGCCGACGAGCAGCACCGCCGCGACGACCAGCGGCACGATGGTCGAGGTGTCGCCCCAGCCGTAGCGCTCGTCGCCGGCGCGGGACAGGCCGAAGACCAGTGCGGCCAGACCGAGGGTCCCGCTCAGGGCGCCGGGGATGTCCAGCGGCAGGCGCTGCGGCTTGCTCTCGGGCAGGAAGCGCGGCGCCAGGAACGCCGCCACGAGGCCGATCGGCACGTTGATGAGGAACGTCAGCCGCCAGCCCTCGAGGCCACCGAGCTGAAGCCCGGTGAGCCAGCCGCCGAGGATCAGGCCGATGGCGGCGCCCACGCCCGACAGGGCGGCGTAGACGCTGAAGGCGCGGTTGCGCAGGGGGCCCGCGGGGAAGGTCGTCGTGATGAGCGCCAGGGCGGCGGGAGCGGCCAGCGCCGCGCCGATGCCCTGCAGCCCGCGCGACGCGAGCAGCATCGGCTCGTTCTGCGCCAGGCCGCCGAGGGACGAGGCGACGGCGAACACGACGAGTCCGGTCATGAAGATCCGGCGGCGACCGTAGAGGTCGGCCAGCCGTCCGCCGAGGAGCAGCAGGCCGCCGAACGCGAGGGCGTAGCCCGTGACGATCCACTGCAGGTTCGCCTGGCCGATCTTCAGGTCGGTCGCGATGTAGGGCAGGGCGATGTTGGCGATCGTCGCGTCGAGCACGACCATCAGCTGCGCGATGCAGATGATGACCAGCGCCCAGCCCAGCCGGCGGTTGGTCTCGGGCGTGAGGTCCTCCGGCTCGGTGAGGTGCCTCCCGGCGTCGGGGGTGGTGTCGGTCATGAGGGGTCCTTGGGGGTCTGGTCGGGGGAGTGGCGCAGGACGGCGGGGAGGATCACCTGGTCGATGACGGCGGTGATCTTCTCGGGGGTGGGCACTTCGCCCAGGACGAACTCGCGGTGCAGCACGATGCCGGCCAGGGCCGACCCGACGATGTCGACATCGACGTCGTCGCGGATCTCACCACGCTCGCGGGCCCGGTCGAACAGCTCCCGGGCCGCCTCGATCTTGGGTCCGAGGAACCGGGCGCGGAAGCCCTCGGCGAACTCGGTGTCGCGGCCGAGGGCCGTGAGCACGCCGCTGAAGATCGAGATCTGGCGCTCGTCGGTCAGGCCGCCACGGCCGCAGTGCGAGGCGATGAGATCGCCCCGCAGGGTGCCGGTGTCGGGCAGGGCTGCGAGGGGGCCCTTCTGGGCGAGGACGGCCTCGAGGACGAGGCTGGCCTTGGTGTCCCAGCGGCGGTACAACGTGGCCTTCGACGCTCGCGCGGCCGAGGCCACGGCGTCCATCGTCAGGCGGTCGTAGCCGACGTCGGCCAGGACGTCGAGCGCAGCCTCGAGGATCTCGTGCTCACGCTCGCCCTCCACGCGAGGACGGGCGGCTGCGGCTTCGGCCGGGGTCATGGTGCTCCTGGTGCGACGAACGCGGATGAAACGAAACGGTATCGTTCTGTCCGATGGTACGGACCTGTTTCATCGGAGCGCAAGTCCGGAGCGGCGACCTACGTCGACGCGCGGCCGGGCGTCAGCGCTGGTCGCGCGTCGGCTTCGTCCGTCGGGTCGCGGGTGCACTGCGGGGATCGTCGGGCCAGGCGTGCTTCGGGTACCGGCCGCGCAGGTCGGCCCGGACGCCCGGGTAGCCGTTGTCCCAGAAGGAGTCGAGGTCGGCGGTGACCGCGGCCGGGCGACGCGCGGGGGAGAGCAGGTGCAGCAGCACGGGGACCCTGCCGTCCGCGAGTGTCGGCGTCGTGGTCCAGCCGAAGACCTCCTGCAGCCGGACGGCCAGCACGGGCTGCTCCTGGGCGTAGTCGATCCGCACGCTCGATCCGCTGGGAACCTCTACCCGCTCGGGTGCCAGCTCGTCGAGCCGGCTCGCCTCGGGCCAGGGGAGGACGGCGCGGAGGGCCGAGGTGACGTCGATGCGGCGGAGGTCCTGGGCGGAGCGGACGCGCGCGAGCTGCGGCCCGAGCCACGACTCGAGGGTCTCGGTCAGCGCGTCGTCGCTGACGTCGGGCCACGGGGCGCCGATCGCGCGGTGGAGGAAGTCGAGACGGGCGCGGAGGGTGGTGGCCGACTCCGACCAGGTGAGCAGGTCGATGCCCTCGGTCTCCAACGCCTCCCGGATGGCTGCGGTCACCGCGTCGGCGGGCGGGTCCTTGACCGGGACCGACGAGAGCTCGATCGCGCCGAGCAGCGTGCGGCGGCGCGCCCGCACCCGACCGTCGGCCCAGGTGACGTCGTCGACCTCGGTCCACGACGAGCCCGCGGCCTCTAACGCCAGATCTTCGGTGAGGGGCGCGGCCGAGCGGATGCGGGCCTCGCGCTCCCCGGACCGTCGGTTGGCGTCGGCGACGGCCAACCACTCCAGGCCCGCCAGCGGGCTGGGGTCGCGGGGGTCGAAGGCGGCGCCGGTGCCGCCGGTCATCAGGTACGCCGAGCCGCCCCGGCGCTTGCGGGCGATGCGGTCCGGGTGGGCGAGAGCCACGACCAGGCCGACGGCGACGTCGTCGGTGAGCGACCGCGCGCCGGTCGCCTCGTTTGCGTGCTCCTTCGCGATGGCCTCGAGCCGTTTCACCTGCTCGCGCCACGGCCCCGACCGATGTGCTGACCGCAGCGAGCGGAGCGCGGCGACGAGGTCGCCGCCGGGTGCGCGGACGTCCTCGCCCAGCATCGCCACCACCTCGGCCGCGCGCCGGGCCCCGACGAGCGGCGACCCGTCGATGAGCGCTCGCGCCAGGCGCGGGTCGACGGGCACGCCCGCCATCACGCGGCCGCGGGCGGTGGCTCGTCCGTCGTCGGTGGTCGCGCCGAGCTCGATGAGCGTCTGCCGTGCCGTGGCCAGGGCGTGCTCGGGTGGCGGGTCGAGCAGGGCCAGGTCGCGCACGTCGTCGTTGCCCCAGCAGGCGACCTCCAGCGCGAACGCGGTGAGGTCGGCGGTGGCGATCTCGGGCTCCGGGTGGTCGGCCAGGCGGGCGTGCTCCTCCTTCGACCAGCAGCGCAGCACGGCACCTGGTCCGAGGCGTCCGGCGCGTCCCGCCCGCTGCTCCGCTGCGGCCTTGCTCACCGCGACGGTCACGAGCGACGACAACCCGCGACGGTGGTCGGTGCGCGGCTCCCGCGAGAATCCGGCGTCGACGACGACCCGCACGCCCGGCACGGTCAGTGACGACTCCGCGACCGCGGTCGAGACGACGACCCTGCGACGTGGACCCTCGCTGAGCGCACGGTCCTGCTCCGCGCCCGGCAGGCGTCCGTGCAGGGGGTGCACGTCGGCGTCGACGTCGTGCAGCCGTCGCATGGCCGCGTCGACCTCCGCGACACCTGGCACGAAGACGAGGACGTCCCCGTCGTGCTCGGCGAGCGCGCGGCGGACGGTCGCGGCGACGTGGTCGTGGAAGGCCGGGTTGATGCCGCGGTCGTCGGTGCGACGCACGCCAGGAGGCGCTGGACTCCAGACGGACTGCACGGGGTGCAGCGCGCCCGGGATGTCGACCACCGGCGCAGGCTCCTTCTCGGCGGAGGCGAGCAACGCCGCGGTCCGCTCGGCCTCGACGGTGGCCGACATCGCGACGAGGACGAGGTCGTCGCGCAGGTTGGCGCGCACGTCGACGAGCAGCGCGAGGGTCAGGTCGGCGTCGAGGTGGCGCTCGTGCACCTCGTCGAGCACGACCGCCCCGACGCCGGCCAGCTCGGGGTCGTGCTGGATGCGTCGCAGCAGGAGCCCGGTGGTGACGACCTCGACCCGCGTGCGCCGACTCGACTTCCGGTCGCCGCGGACGGCGTACCCGACGGTCTCGCCCACCGGCTCGCCGAGCAGGTGCGCCAGCCGTCGCGCGGCGGCGCGGGCCGCGATCCGGCTCGGCTGCGTGACGACCACGCGACCCTCGACGGCCACCGCGACGGCAGGCGGGACGAGCGTCGTCTTGCCGGTCCCGGGAGGAGCGTGGACCACTGCGACGCCCCGACCTCGCACCGCCTCGTCCAGCGCACCCAGCCCCGTGACGACCGGCAGGTCGGGCGGTGCGGCGAGGAGGCTGTGGAGCGGGTCGGACACAGTCGCAGTCTGCCTGAGCTCGAGCCTCTGACGGCGGCCTGATCCAGGTCAGGCTTCCTCCGTCAGGATCTCCAGCGCCGTCTCGGCGTCGATGCGGTGCCTGCCGGTGACGACAGTCCACGCAGCGCTGCTGGCGTCGAGGTGGGCGCGAAGCCTCAAGAGCCGAGACCGGTCCGAGCCGGCGAACGTGTCACGTTCAGCGAACGGATCGTCGAGGCACGCGAGCAGCGATACTGCGTCGCGTAGGTGGCGCTCCGGGTCGCGAGAGTCGGCTGTGTAGGCAGCGGCCTTCAGGATGAGTGCGCCGAAGACGCTCGGCACCGAGACGGTCGTGATGGTGCCGGGCTCGATCTCCATCCGCGCGTTCACGGTTCGGCGTAGCGCCTGCGTGCCGCCTTCGATGCGGATCATCTCGCGTCCCGCGAGACGTTCGGTGACACGGGGAGCGTGGTGGTCGGAGAGCAGGACGTCCACGACTTCCTCGCTGTCCTCGCCCTGACGGCTGGAGACCAGGTCGATCGCGGTGTTGTCTCTGACGAACCGATGAGCCGTGTTGTGCCGGGGGTCGACGGCTGGGCGCAGCTCGTATCCGAGGGAGCGCAGCGCCGCCGCGGTCTCGGACGCCACCCCGCGGGTGGTCTCGACGTGCAGCACGATGTCGACGTCGTTGGTGGGTCTGACGACGCCCAAGCCGTGATGGATGCAGTGCAGCTGCGTCATGAGTCCACCGATCAACGTCCACCGGTCCGGCGGCAGCACCGAGGCGATCTCGGCGACGTTCGGCCATGGATCCGGCCAGCCGCCCGTCGAGGCGGCGACGTCGATGGAGGCGCGCTGGACGCCTCCGTCCTCACCGGCCGGCATTTTCTCGGAAGAGCTCGAGTCGCTGGGTCAGGTGCTGTTCCCCGACGCCGCGTTCGCGCGGGTCGAGGGAGGTGGCGGCATCGGCTGCGGCGAGCGTCCTGTTGAATCGAGCGAGGTACGCGACGAAGTCGAGGTCCATCGAAGTGCAGCGCAGGGTGATGGGTCCTGCAGGGTCCCTTCGGAGCCTGAGGCGCTGGACCACGCTGGTGAGCGCTTCGGTTCCCAGGTATCCGTCGACGACGTCGTCGCTCTCGACGAGCCCGAGCCGTCGTCGTCCCGGGACGACGATCTGCTCGCGCACGCGGTCTGAGACGGAGCGATGACCGGACCACGTGGTGACGGCGGCACGGTCGCGCAACCTGAGCGCCAGCTCGCCCGGGTCGGTGATGCCGATCAGAGTGGCGCGCAGCCGGTACCTCTGCGTGTCGCCGAGACCGAGTGGTGCTGCTCCGGAGAGGAGTGCGATGGCTCCCCATGCGGTGTGTTCTGCCCAGGTCCGCGTGCGGCCGCTGCCTCGCTCGGCTCTGTAGCGTTCCACCGACGTCCGGTCGAAGATGCCGCGGGCTACACGGGTGATCTCGCCCTTCTCCGCGATGAGCCGGACCTGACGCGCCTCGACCCCCAGGAGCTCTGACACCTCCTGGACCGTCAGGAGCTCGTCGCGAGTGGACATGACAGAATAGTGCCGCTTCCGGTGATGATCTGTAAAGACTCCGATGACTTCAAGCGCTTGACGCGTCGTCGAGGTGCCTGCGCTTGTGCCGCCGCTGATGTGCTGGCGAACCGTTCCGGGGCTTGGCAGGACTAGCGTGAGACGCATGGGTCGAGGTCGATACATCCCGCCGATGGATCCGAGCGTCGGGCCGGTGGAGGAGCTGCTCGACGCGGCAGCGTCGCGGACGACGGGCGAGGTGGAGCGGCGGGCGGGGCGTGTCGTTGCCTCGCACGCGCTCTGGCTGTGCGCCTGCGAGACCTTCGACGACGCTCCGACGTGGTTGATCTACGCCGTCGGCGACGACGGGGTCGGGTGGCAGCGCGTCCCGGAGCAGGTGGACGTCGAGGACGTGGTCGACGCGGAGCACCTGACCGGCTGCCACCCTGATCCTGAGGGAGTGCTCGTCTGGCTCCGCAGCGAGCGGCCCAGGCCCTGGCGTCGCGGTCGGGGCGACTTCCCGGAGGACTCGTACGTGTACGACGAGCTGAACCGCAGGATCTTCCGCGGTGAGGTCTAGCTGATCGAGCAGATGGGGCAGGTGTGCGGCGTGTCCGAGGCGGAGGCCTGCAGGTCGCCGGCAGCGATACTGGCCCGATGAAGCCCCAGAAGGTGCGCCGACGTCTCGAGCAGGCCGTCAGCAGTGGGCGCGTGATGAACCTGGCGCGTGACGAGCTCGGCCAGGACGACAGGGGCTTCATCCTGAGTCTCTCGGACCACTGGGTTGCCCTGCAGGTGCTCGCGGACGGTGTCTTCGTCGACGGTGTGGTCCTCCTGCGCGTCCAAGACATCTCTGCCGTGCGCGACGCACACAGCGCCTACGTCGCGCGAGCGCTGGAGCGCCTCGAGCAGTCTTCTGCCTCGTTCGCGATCCCGACCGGGGCCGACGCTCGCGATCTCGTCGTCCTGGCCGCGGAGCTGCACCCCTTCAGCGCCTTCGCGCTCGCGGACGACGGCGACGAGGCGCTGATGATCGGCCGCCTCGTGAAGGCCGGCAGGCGACGGGCGAGGCACCGGTTCATCGACGTCGACGGCACCTGGGCCGACGCCGACGACCGGTGGAGGTACGACGAGATCGTGATCATCCACGTCGGTGGTCGCTACATCGACGCGCTCGCGGGATTCGGCGATCCTGGTCTCGCCGACCTCGCCCCCTAGCCTGAGCGCATGCCCTCCCGCCGACGCGTCCCGCCGATGGACCCCAGCGTCGGGCCGGTGGAGGAGCTGCTCGACGCGGCAGCGTCGCGGTCGACGCACGAGACCGACCGGCGGGCGGGTCGTCTCGTGGTCTCGCACGCGGTGTGGCTCTGTCCCTGCGACGCAGTCGACGAAGCGCCGACGTGGCTGGTCTACGCCCGCGGTGACGACGGCATCGGATGGCAGCGGATCGACGATGGGGTCGACCTCGGCGACGTCGTGGAGGCCCAGTACCTCTCCGGCTGCCACCTCGACCCGGACGCGGTGCTCCTGTGGTTGCGTGGCGAGTGGCCGAGGCCGTGGGGTCGAGGCGTCGGCGACGACCCGAAGGGAGCGGACGTCTTCGACGAGCTGCAGCGCAGGATCCTCGCCCCGTAGGACCGCACCGTGTCACTGAGCCTACGCCAGTGATCCGTGCACGTCGCGTGTGAATCAGTCTCTCTCGACGCGTGAGCGAGCAACGATCGGTCGTCCCAAGAAGCATCCGCCCTCGATCATGGCGCGCCGCCGCGCAGTCACCCCACCCTGGACCTCCGGGCGATCCCCGGACGCCGTCGCGGTACGCCACGTGGTCGTGGACGCGGGCCCAGAAGGCTCGCGGCGACCCGCTGGGCGACCGCCCGTCCTGCGACCGAGCGAGGCCCCGATGACCGAGCTGCTCCCTGCCCCCACGTCCGCCGACACCTCCGCGACCCTGCGGGAGGTGGCCGAGCGCGTGCGGTGGATCGCCACCGCCATCGTCGACGCCGCCAACCACGGGCGGCCCAACGCGTCGGGCGTGAAGGTCGGCGGGCACCAGGCGTCGAGCGCGTCGATGGTCGACATCATGACCGCCCTGTGGTTCTCCGAGCTGGAGCGCGACGACAGGGTGTCGGTCAAGCCGCACGCGTCGCCGGTGCTGCACGCCGTCAACTACCTCCTCGGCGACCTCGACGCCTCCTACCTCAGTCGGCTGCGGGAGAAGGGCGGGCTGCAGAGCTACCCCAGCCGGCTCAAGGACCCCGACACCGTCGACTTCTCCACCGGCTCCGTCGGCATCGGCGCGACCGCTGCGATCTGGGCCGCGCTCGCGCACCGCTACCTCGACTCGCGCGTCCCCGACGTCGCCCCCGCGGGACGATTCATCAGCCTCGTCGGCGACGCGGAGCTCGACGAGGGTGCCGTGTGGGAGGCCGTCGCCGACCCTGCCGTCGCCGGGCTCGGCGAGGTGCTGTGGGTGGTCGACGTCAACCGCCAGTCGCTCGACCGTGTCGTGCCCGACGTTCAGGTCCACCGCCTCGAGGGGATGTTCGAGGCCGCGGGCTGGCAGGTGCTCACCCTGGCGTGGGGCCGGACGATCACGTCCCTCTTCGAGCGCCCCGGAGGCGCCGACCTGCGCCGCCGGCTCGAGTCGATGCCCAACGAGGAGTACCAGCGGATGCTGCGCGCCGACCCGGCCGAGCTGCCCGACCGCATCCTCGGCGACGACGCCAGCGCGGAGCTGACGGCGCTCGTCGGGTCGCTGTCCGTCGCCACCCTCGCCGAGGCCGTGCGCGACCTGGGCGGGCACGACCTCGACCTCCTCGTCGACACGTTCCGCCACGTCGACACGCACCGACCGACGGTCGTCCTCGCCTACACGATCAAGGGCCGCGGGCTGCCGATCGAGGGCCACCCGGCCAACCACTCCGCGCTGCTCACCGAGGAGCAGATGGACGCCTACGCTGCGGAGGTCGGTGCCGACCGCGCCGACCCGTGGCGGGCGTTCGAGCCCGGCTCCGCCGCCGACCAGCTCTGCCGCCGACGGGGTGAGGCGCTGCGCCGCGAGCCCGTCGCCACACCGACCGTCGACGCCCTGCCCGTGGCCCTGGGCCGGTCGCACCGCGCCCCGGTGTCGACGCAGGCCGCACTCGGCCGGTTCCTCGTCGACCTCACGCGCGAGGCGCCCCAGGTCGCGGGGAAGGTCGTCACCTGCAGCCCCGACGTCGCCTCCTCCACCAACCTCGGCGGCTGGATCAATAAGACCGGTGTCTGGTCGGCGCAGGACCGACGCGACTGGTTCGCCGACGACGCGCAGCGCACGCTGCGCTGGGCCGAGGGCACCGGAGGTCAGCACATCGAGCTCGGCATCGCCGAGGTCAACCTGGTGGGCCTGCTCGGCGAGCTCGGCACCACCTGGAGCCGGTGGGGCGAGCGGCTCATCCCGCTCGCGACGCTCTACGACCCCTTCGTCGCCCGGGCGCTCGAGCCGTGGTCGTACGGCATGTACTCCGGCGGCCAGTCGATCCTGGTCGGCACGCCCTCGGGCGTCACGCTCGCGCCCGAGGGCGGCGCGCACCAGTCGATCACCACCCCGTCGATCGGGCTCGAGCAGCCCGGCTGCGTCGCGTGGGAGCCGGCGTTCGCGCAGGACCTCGAGTGGTGCCTGCTCGCGGCGATGGGCCAGGTGGGCCGGCCCGACGGCACGTCGGCGTACTTCCGACTGTCGACCCGTCCGCTCGACCAGACGGCAGCCCGCCTCCCCGACGACCCCGACCTGCTCGAGCGACGTCGACGGCACGCCGTCGCGGGCGGCTACCGGCTGGGCGACCAGGCGGGAGGCGACGACGTGACCCTCGTCGGCGTCGGCGCGATCATGCCCGAGGTGCTGGCCGCCGCCGACCGGCTCGCGTCCGTCGGCGTCCGGGCGGGCGTGGTGTGCCTCACCAGCCCCGACCTCGTCTACCGCTCCTACGACGCGCGCGGTCGCGTGGGCGCGCACCACGCGAGCGACATCGCCGAGGTGCTCTTCCCGGCCGCGCACCCCGCGCCGCTCGTCACCGTGATGGACGGCCACCCGCACACGCTGTCGTTCCTCGCCGGCCTGCGAGGCGACCGGCTGGTCGGGCTGGGTGTGCGCGAGTTCGGCCAGTCGAGCGACCTCGACGACGCGTACCGCCTGCACGGCATCGACACCGCCTCCATCGTCGATGCCGCGCTGACCCTCGCCGGACGGTGACCGTCCGCCGGCACCCGTGGTCGGGCGCGGGCCTGCCCTACCCTGGGTGCCTCCGACAGGGAGGTGCGTGATGGCGCAGGCCGGTGACGGGTCGCGGGCGACCCCACGGGCGGCACGTCTCGACGACGTCGACCGCCGTCTGCTCGACCTGCTGCGCCGCGACGCGAGGGCGCCGGTCAGCGAGCTGGCGCGGGCGGTGAACCTGTCGCCCGGCCCGGTCAGCCGCCGGATCGACCGCCTTGAGCGGATCGGCGTGATCAAGGGCTACGTCACCGTCGTCGACGACCGGGCCGCCGGCGACCTCGACGCGTTCACCGAGATCCGGCTCACCGGCGACACCGAGACCGGCGAGCTCGAGCAGCTCCTACGCGGGATCGAGGAGGTGCAGAACGTCTTCACCATCGCGGGCGACCCCGACGTGCTCGTTCGGCTGCGCGTGCACGACGTCGACCACCTGCAGCGGGTGGTCAACCGCATCCGCCGCACCGGACGCACCACGCACACGAAGACGCTCATCGTCATGCGCGACTGGGCGCGCGGCGAGGACCTCGACGACTGACCGAGGAGCCGTCAGGCCGGCGGCTCGGGGAGCACGTCGAGGCTGGTGAGCAGCACGTCGACCGCCCACGTGGTGAGCGTGCCGACGTCGAGCGTGTCGTCGGCCGCCACCTCCTCGGCGCACGTGTCGAGCACGGCCACCCAGCTGCTCATCGCCACCCGGTGCAGGGGGGAGAGCGGCTGGGGCAGGCCGACGACGTCGGCCACGGTGGCCGCGCCCTCCAGGCGCGCCTCGCGCAGCAGCTGCCGCACCTCCGGCTGCGCCGCGGCCGCACCGTGCAGGAGTGCGAGGTACCCCTCGCGGTAGGTGGCGAGGAACTCCAGGTGGCGTCCGACGAAGCCCTCGAGCCGCTCCCGGACGGTGGTCTCCTCGGGGCGGGGCGCCTGGTACGCGCTCACCTCGGCGAGCACCTGACGCAGCGCCTCGGCCGCGATGCCGCGCTTGCCGCCGAAGTAGTACGACACGAGCCCGTGCGCCACGCCCGCCCGCGCCGCGACGTCGCCGACGCCCACGTCGTCGTAGCCGCGCTCCACGAACAGGGCGATGGCGGCGTCGAGGAGGGCCTGGCGCCGGTCCACGCGAGGAGGTCGCGGCGTCCGTCCCTGCTCCTGCGTCGTCACGCCACCACAGTAGGCCACCCGCCTCGAGATTGACGAGTGGTCAAGTTCTTGACTCGTGATCAAAATACGTCGTATGGTCGGGAGGAGAGCCGCCGACGAAGGAGCACCTGTGGCGACCAACCTGCTGCGATACCGGACGGGGCCGTCCGCCGGCGCGACCTGGGGCGTGCTCGACGGCGACGGCTTCGTCGCGCCGCTCGACGGTGCCTACGCCACCACCGGCGACCTCGTCGAGCACGGCGAGGACGACTGGCGCGCCCGCGCCACCGAGGCCGGCTCGGTCGCGCTCGACGACGTCGAGGTGCTCTCGCCGGTCACCACCCCGTGCCGCGTGATGTGCCAGGGCGTGAACTATCGCGAGCACGCGATCGAGTCGGGGATGGACCCCGACGCCCTCGACTTCAACCTGTTCTTCGACAAGACCGACGCGTCGGTCACCGGACCGTTCGACGACGTCGTGCGGCCGGCCCACGTACGCCTGCTCGACTACGAGATCGAGATGGCCCTGGTGCTGCGCAGCCGCGTGCGCGGGCCGGTCACCGTCACGCGCGAGAACCTCGCCGACCACGTCTTCGCCGTGACCGTCGCCAACGACCTCTCCGCCCGCGACGTCCAGCTGCCGCAGGGCCAGTTCCTCAAGGGCAAGAGCTACCGCGGGTTCTGCCCGGTGGGTCCGTACCTCACCGTCCTCGAGCGCGACGAGATCGGCCTCGTCGACGAGCTCGACCTGACGCTCGCGGTCAACGGCGAGGTGCGCCAGCACGACAGCACGCGTCACCTGCTCCACAAGCCGGCCGAGACCCTCACCGAGCTGAGCACCTTCTGCGACCTCGACCCCGGCGACCTGCTGCTCACCGGCACGCCGTCCGGGATCACGGCGGGGTCGCCGCCCGCCGTCGTGCGCCGGCTGGCCACCGCCATCCTCGGCGAGCGTCGGCTCTGGCAGGCGTTCGTGCGCACCAACCTGAAGAAGCCGTACCTGGTGCCGGGCGACGTCGTCACGGCGTCCATCAGCCACCCGCTGGGAGCCGCCGACCTCGGCACCCAACGCACCGCCATCGTCGCCCCGCGCGACGTCTGACGCCCCGAGAGGACGACCATGGCACCACAGGACGAGCGCACCGCCGAGCGCACCCCCGGTCCCTGGGACGAGGCACCCGACTTCGTCGCCCACTGGGTGGTCAAGACGGCGCGGCGGCGCGAGATGACCGAGTGGTACGCCACCGTCTTCGGCGCGCGCGTCGTGCACGAGGACTCCGAGCTCACGTTCCTGAGCTGGGACCACGAGCACCACCGGCTGGCACTGATCGGCGTGCCGGGCTTCGTGCGGTTCCTGTTCCCGTTCGCGCGGTACCGCCGCAAGGTCTACGGCGTCGACCACCTCGCCGTGCAGTTCCTCTCCATCGAGAAGCTGCTCGACACCTACGAGCGGCTGAAGGGTCGCGGGATCGATCCCGTCTGGGCCATCAACCACGGTCCGACGACGTCGCTCTACTACGAGGACCCCGACGGCATCCGCCTGGAGTTCCAGGTCGACAACTTCCCGACGATCGAGGAGACGGCCGCCTTCTTCGGCACCGAGGCGTTCGAGAAGAACCCGATCGGCACGATGTTCGACCCCGACTACCTGCTCGCGCGGCTGCGCCGGGGCGACGACCCCGCCGACCTCCTGGTGCCGGGCGCGGGCACCCCGCCGGGGCAGAAGCCGCGGACCAACAAGAAGACGATCACGTGGAAGACGCTCTGACGGTGCCCGGCCCGCCCGTGACGATCGTCGGTGCGGGCGCGGCCGGCTCGACCCTCGCCCTGCTGCTGGCCCGCCACGGCATCGCCACCACCGTCCTCGAGCGTCGACGTCAGCCGCTGACGCACCCCGCGGCCCACGTCGTGAACGCGACGTCGCTGGAGATCTGGGAGAAGGCCGACCCCCTGCTCGCGTCGACCGTGGCCGCGCTGAGCCCGCCGCTGTCCGAGCTCGGCACGATCCGCTGGGCGTCGGACCTGCACGACCCGATCGCCGACCTCAACTTCCTCGACGACGCCGACGAGGTGGCTGCCGTCCGGACGTACAGCCCGTACCTGCGATCGCACGTGGGCCAGCACCAGCTGATGCGCGAGCTGTGGGCCGCGCTCGACCGTGCGCCGCTCGTGACGTTCGTGCGCGGTGTGGAGGTCGAGGACCTGAGCGTCCTGCCCGACGGCACGCAGCGCGTCGGGCTGACGTCCGAGCTCGGTCACGAGGACGTCGACAGCGCGTTCGTCGTGGCGGCCGACGGTGCCAACAGCCGACTCCGCGACGTCGCCCGTCTCCGGCTCGAGGGGCCCGTGCTCGCGCGCATGGGCAGCGCGTTCTTCCGCGCCCCTGGTCTCTACCCGGCCGGTGCGACCCGACCGTTGCTCACCTGGATCTACCGGCCCGACTTCGCCGGCGTGATGATCGCCCACGCCGACGACTGCTACGTGCTCATGACGGTCTACCTGCACCCGGGGCAGGAGGTCGCGCAGTCGAGCCGGACGTACTGGGAGCGGATGGTGCCCACCATCCTCGGCCGCGACCACGACGTCGAGATCCGCTCCACCGGCACGTGGGAGATGACCTCGCAGGTCGCCACCTCGTTCCGGCGTGGGCGCCTGCTGCTCGTCGGCGACGCGGCGCACCGCTTCCCGCACACGGGCGGCTTCGGGCTCAACAGCGGCGTGCAGGACGCCGACAACCTGGCCTGGAAGCTCGACGCCGTGCTGAGCGGCGAGGCGAGCACGTCGCTGCTCGACACGTACGAGCAGGAGCGGCGACCGGTCGTCGAGCGGTTCGCGGAGTACAGCGTCGCGAACCACCTGCGGCTCGACGAGGTGACGAAGGTCGTGGGGGTGACCAACCGCTCGCTCCGGCAGGCCACGCGTGCCGTCAGCAGCCCGCCGCTCTCGTGGTTGCCGGCCCGCGTCATGGCGCCTCTCGCCGAGCGCGCCACGCGCCTGCAGCTCGGACGCACGGCGGCCCTGCGGGGCACCACGGCGGCCGGCGAGCGAGCACGTCAGCACGTCGTCGACGCGGTGCCGGGCCAGATCGAGCACTTCGTGGCCACCGGGCTGGAGTTCGGCTACGCCTACGGGGGTCGGCTGGTGGACCGCGAGCCCGGCGAGCAGCCCGTGGTCGACGAGGGCGTCCTGCGGCACCGCCCCACCACCTGGCCGGGCTGCCGCCTGCCGTACCTGCCGCTCGACGACGGACGCTCCGTCCACACGCTCGTCGAGGACCGCGGGCTCACCCTGCTGACGTTCGACCCCGACGCATGGGAGTCGTGGGTCGAGGCAGTGGGGGAGCGCCTGCCCGTCCCGGTCGTGGTGCGGGAGGTGCGACCGGCCGGCCCGCGCCCCGACGCGGTCCGGCTCCTCGAGGTGGGGGAGCGCGGCGCCGTCGTGGTGCGCCCCGACGGCCACGTCGTCTGGCGCTCCGGTCAGCCTCCCCTGCAGTCGGGCGTGCGGCTGGCGCTGTTCCTGCACCGGTCGTGGGGGCCCGTCTGGTCGGGCTCCGCGGCGCGCGCCACGGCGGCCCGCTGACCTCACGGGACGCCAGGGCGGTGCGCGACGAGACCCGTCGTTCCGCCAGAATCCCTCCATGCCCCTGAACTGGACCCTGCACCACGACGGCAAGACGATCCCCGACGGCGAGATCGTCCGGCCTGGCGAGCGGCTGACGTGGCCGCGGACCATCGGGCTCGGTGCGCAGCACGTGGTGGCGATGTTCGGCGCGACGTTCCTGGTGCCGACGATCACCGGGTTCCCGGTCACGGCCACGCTGTTCTTCTCCGGCCTCGGCACGATCCTGTTCCTCGTCCTCACGCAGAACCGGCTGCCCAGCTACCTCGGGTCGTCGTTCGCGTTCCTCGCGCCGATCGGCGCGGTCGCCGCGTCGGGTGCGTCGATCGAGGTGGCCATGTTCGGGATCCTCGTCACGGGCGTGCTCCTCGCCGTGGTGGGGGCGATCGTCGTCCGGACCGGCATCGGCTGGATCAACGCCCTCATGCCGCCCGTCGTGGCAGGCTCGATCGTGGCGCTCATCGGCTTCAACCTCGCGCCCACGGCGATCAAGAACGCCCAGGCCGGGCCGTGGATGGCGGTCGTCACCCTCGTCGTCCTCGTGCTCACCGTCGTCGTGTTCAAGGGGCTCGTCGGACGGCTGTCGATCATCGTCGGCGTGCTCGCCGGCTACGTCTACGCAGCCGTCACGGGTGCGCTCGACTTCCAGCCCGTCCGTGACGCGAAGCTGTTCGGGCTGCCCGACTTCAGCACCCCCGAGGTCAGCTGGGTCTTCATCCCCGCGTTCCTCCCGGTGGTGCTGGTGCTCATCGCCGAGAACGTCGGCCACGTGCGCAGCGTCGCGCAGCTCACCGGCGACGACACGATCAACGAGCGCACAGGCCGCGCGCTGCTGGCCGACGGCATCGCGACCACCATCGCCGGTGCCGGCGGCGGGTCGGGCACGACGACCTACGGCGAGAACATCGGCGTCATGGCCGCCACGCGCGTCTACTCGACCGCGGCCTACTGGGTGGCCGGCGCCATCGCGATCCTGCTGTCGTTCTCGCCGAAGATCGGGGCGCTCATCAACACCATCCCGACGGGCGTGCTCGGCGGTGTCACCATCGCGCTCTACGGCCTCATCGGCATCGTCGGCATCAAGATCTGGATCGACAACCACGTCGACTTCTCGGTGCCGGTCAACCAGCTCACCGCCGGCGTCGCCCTCGTCATCGGCATCGGCAACCCCGAGCTGAAGGTCGGCGACATGGTCTTCAACGGCATCGCCCTCGGCACCATCGCCGCGCTCGTCGTGTTCCACGTGATGACGGCCATCGAGAAGCAGCGCCAGCGGGCCTGACGCCTGGTTCGCAGTCGCGTCGCAGCGGTCTCGCAGCCACGGCGACGAACCTCTGGCGGGTGGGCGGACGGACCGGCCACGCGAAGGAGGACCGATGTCCACGTTCCGACAGAAGCTGCTCACGACCCTTGCCGCGGTCGTCGCGCCCCTGGCCCTCGTGGCCGCCCCGGCTGCGTCGTCGCAGGCTGCCGAGACCGATGCCGCCAGCGGCCGGTGGGTGACGGTGAAGCCCGGCTACGACCCGAGCCAGATCGGCCCCGGAGACAACCGCGTCACCCGTGGGGGGATCGACGGACTCGGGAGCAACAGGTCGACCTACTGCGCGGGCAAGACACAGCCCGGCACGATCCGACTCAAGAACTACCTGCAGCACTACTTCCCGACGACCCGCGCCAGCGGCCTCTACAACTGCCGCAAGATCGCCAACAGCAACGAGTGGAGCCTCCACGCCGAAGGTCGCGCGGTCGACCACTTCCTCAACGTGAACAACGCGGCGCAGAAGAAGGCCGGCGACGCGATCCTCTACGCGTTCACCAAGAAGGACAAGAACGCGGTGCCCGCCGGCCTGGCGCAACGGTGGGGCGTGCAGGAGATCATCTGGAACTGCAAGATCTGGACGGCGGCCCGCGCCGACGAGGGTGTGCGCGCCTACGGACCGTGCAGCACCAGCTCGAGCCCCACGATCCGCCACGAGGACCACGTGCACATCGCGCAGCACCGCGTGGGTGCGGCCGAGGGCACGACCGCGTACACCGGCTACCAGGTGTGGCTGCCCGACGCCGTGTAGGACGGGCCTGGCCGGAGGAACGTCGACGTCGTGCTCCGGGAGTCTCAGCGGTGGCTGGCGCGCGTCATCGAGCCCGCGTGACGCGCGCCGGCCACCGCCACGACGCGCCCCGCGACCTCTCTGCCGCCGTCGGGGCGCCGTCAGTCCTGCGCGAGCCGCATCGCGGCATGGGTCTCGTCGAGCAGGAGGGGTGCGGTGGCTCCCCAGCCGTGGTCGTGCACCGCCTCCGCGACGGCCTCCGGCGACACCGTGGCCATCGGGAAGCAGGCCCACACGAGCGGAACGGTGGACAGCCGCGGCAGCGCGTCGTCGAGCTGGTCGGTCAGGACGTCGAGGTCGTCGGCGAGCAGCACGGTCGCGTCGAGGTCGTCGGCGTCGTGGTCGAAGACCTCCACGCCCTCGGGCAGCGGACGCAGCAGCGACGTCACCGCCGTCGTCCCGCCCACGGCCCACACGCGGAAGCCGTCGCCGATGCCGAGCAGGTCGGCGGTCGTCTCGCTCATCGCGCCAGTCTAGGGTCGCTCAGCGCGTCGGCCGGGCCGCGAGGTCGTGGATCACGCGCCCCTTCGCGAGGCCCTTCTGCTCGAACTTCGTCAGCACCCGCCCCTCGAACCGCTCGACCGGACCGCCCTCGACGTGCGGGCTCTCCGCCACCACCTCGGCCATCTGCTCGCCGTAGTCGGCCCAGTCGGTCGCGAGTCGCCACGTGCCCTCCGGCTCCAGCACGCGCGCGACGAGCTCGGTGAAGGGGACGGTCACGAGGCGCCGCTTGTGGTGCCGCTTCTTGTGCCACGGGTCGGGGAACCAGGTCCACAGCTCGTGCACCGACCCCGGCTCCAGCGCGGTCGCCAGCGTCTCGGTGGCGTTCGCGACGGCCAGCCGCACGTTCGTCACGCCGGTCGCACGGGCCTGCACGAGGGTCTGCGCGACGCCGGGCGCCCACACCTCCAGTGCCAGGAAGTTCCAGTCGGGGTGGCGCTCCGCGGCTGCCACGACGTTCTCGCCGCGTCCGCTGCCGATCTCGACGACGAGCGGGGCGTCGCGCCCGAACGTCGACGCAGGGTCGATCCGCCAGTCGGGGTCGACCGACGTGCTCGGGCCGGCGCGGGGCACGTCGAGCACGTAGGCCTCGGCCAGCTGGTCCCACGCCGCCTGCTGCTTCTCCGTCAGACGCCCTCCGCGTCGCGTGAACGACACCGGCTCGCGGCGGTAGCGGGGCGCCTCGTCGGCGGAGGTGGCGGGATCTTGCGGCAGGTCGGCAGCGTCGGGCATGGCTCGAACCCTAGGACGTCCGCCACGATCGTCGGCATGAGCACCACCGACGCCTCGCGCGACCCCGCCATCGTCCCTGACGACAAGGACTGGACGTGGGTGCTCCGTGAGCCCTGCCCCGAGTGCGGGCTCGTGACGGGTGAGGTCGAGGCCGCCGCCGTCGGCACGCTCGTGCGCGACTCGCTGTCCCGCTGGCGGCGGGTGCTCGACCGGGCCGACGTCGCTCGGCGTCGTCGCCCGGACGTCTGGTCCGACCTGGAGTACGCGTGCCACGTGCGCGACGTTCTCTCGGTCATGCACGACCGGCTCCGCCTCATGCTCCTCGAGGACGACGCACGCTTCGCGAACTGGGACCAGGACGCCACGGCCGTCGACGACGACTACGCCGGCCAGGTCCCTGGCGACGTCGCGCGCGCGCTCACGTCGGCGGGGGAGCGGCTCGCGGCAGCGGTCGACGCCGTGCCGGCGGACGCCTGGGGCCGCACCGGGCAGCGGAGCAACGGCTCGACCTTCACCGTGGAGACCCTCCTGCAGTACCTCTGGCACGACGTCGCGCACCACCTCGTCGACGTCGACGCGTGACCTCGCCCTCCCTTTGGTTTCAGGAAGAAACCAGTCCGGATCGGGATAGATTCGCGCATCTCCCTCGTTATGTAGGGTGAGGTCACATCGACCTCCTCAGAAGTGCTGAGTACTGATTCCCTGGAGGGAACCATGCAGAGCAACAACCCCGTGTTCAACCGATCCGAGGGGTTCAACGGCCGTGGTGCGGCCACGACCCGCTCGGCAGATCCGTCACAGTGGAAGATCGACCTCGACGGCTCGGCCTCGCAGCCCAGCCCGACCCACACCACGGGCCGCGGCACGGGCTTCATGACCATCGAGTCCACGGTCGAGAAGACCGCGCTCACGCTCGGTGTCGTCGTCGCCACGGCCGCAGCGGCCTGGTTCCTCATCGGCGACATCTCCACCGACCAGGCTGCGGTGCAGAAGGCGTTCGGCTTCGCGTTCGCCGGCGCGATCGTCGGCTTCGGCCTCTCGCTGGTCAACTCGTTCAAGAAGATCATCAGCCCGGCGCTCGTCCTCGCGTACGCCGCCGCCGAGGGTGTCTTCGTCGGCGCCTTCTCCAAGGTCGTCTCCGGCTACGTCGGCGACCCGACGATCGTGTTCCAGGCCGTCCTGGCCACCATGGTCGCCTTCTTCGCCACGCTCGGTGCCTACAAGTTCTTCAACATCCAGGTCACCGACAAGTTCCGCAAGGTCGTCACGATCTCCATGTTCGCCTTCGTCGGCGTCATGCTGGTCAACTTCGTCCTCAGCATCACGGGCGTCCTCGAGTCGGGCGGCCTGCGCGGCATGACCGGCCTCGGCCTCGTCGTCTCGGCGATCGCCGTCGTGCTGGCCGTCTTCATGCTGATCATGGACTTCGACTTCGTCGAGCGCGGCGTCGAGGCCGGTCTCCCGGAGCGCGAGTCCTGGCGTGCGGCCTTCGGCCTCACGGTCACGCTGGTCTGGCTCTACATCGAGATCCTGCGCATCCTCGCCATCCTGCGCGGACAGGACTGACACCCGCAGCACCCGACCGACGGCCGGTCACCCCTCGGGGTGGCCGGCCGTCGGCGTTCCCGCGGTCGACCAGCGATCACGCTGGTCGAGTGCCGCCACGAGCGCCAGCGAGGGGAGGTGTATCGAGACCACTCTGGGCTGTCGCTGGGGGGCGGTTCGCGCTGGGCGGTTGCGGGGTGGTCTCGATACGCAGGGACTTCGCAAGCTCGTCCCTGCTACTCGACCAGCGGAACCTGCCGCTGGTCGAGTGCCTCCACGAGCGCTAGCGAGGGGAGGTGTATCGAGACCACTCTGGGCTGTCGCTGGGGGCTGGGTCGCGCTGAGCTCTTGCCGGGTGGTCTCGATACGTCCGAGCCTCGCAAGCTCGCTCGGACTACTCGACCAGCGAGAACCTCCGCTGGTCGAGTGCCTCCACGAGCGCTAGCGAGGGGAGGTGTATCGAGACCACTCTGAGCTGTCGCTGGGGGTCGGTTCGCGCTGGGCGGTTGCGGGGTGGTCTCGATACGCAGGGACTTCGCAAGCTCGTCCCTGCTACTCGACCAGCGGAACCTGCCGCTGGTCGAGTGCCTCCACGAGCGCTAGCGAGGGGAGGTGTATCGAGACCACTCTGGGCTGTCGCTGGGGGCTGGGTCGCGCTGAGCTCTTGCCGGGTGGTCTCGATACGTCCGAGCCTCGCAAGCTCGCTCGGACTACTCGACCAGCGAGAACCTACGCTGGTCGAGTGCCTTCACGAGCGCTAGCGAGGGGAGGTGTATCGAGACCACTCTGAGCTGTCGCTGGGGGTTGGGTTGCGCTGAGCCGTTGCCGGGTGGTCTCGATACGCGGCCACGGCGCTCCTTCGTCGCGCGTGCCGCTACTCGACCAGCGGAACGCTGCGCTGGTCGAGTGCCTCCACGAGCGCCAGCGAGGGGAGGTGTATCGAGACCACTCCAAGCGGTCGCTGGGAGCCGGTTCGCGCTGGGCCGTTGCCGGGTGGTCTCGATACGCAGGGACCTCGCAAGCTCGTCCCTGCTACTCGACCAGCGGAACGTGCCGCTGGTCGAGTAGTCGACGCCGCGACGAAGGAGCTGGCGGAGGCGTATCGAGACCACTCCACGCCGACGCTGGGAGCCGGTTCGCGCTGGGCTGTTGCCGGGTGGTCTCGATACGCAGGGACCTCGCAAGCTCGTCCCTGCTACTCGACCAGCGGAATCCTTTGCTGGTCGAGTAGTCGACGCTGCGACGGAGGAGCTGGCGGAGACGTATCGAGACCACTCCACGCCGACGCTGGGAGCCGGTTCGCGCTGGGCTGTTGCCGGGTGGTCTCGATACGCAGCACGACGCTCCTTCGTCGCGCGTGCCGCTACTCGACCAGCGGAACGCTGCGCTGGTCGAGTGCCTCCACGAGCGCCAGCGAGGGGAGGCGTATCGAGACCACTCCAAGCGGTCGCTGGGGGTCGGTTCGCGCTGGGCCGTTGCCGGGTGGTCTCGATACGCAGGGACTTCGCAAGCTCGTCCCTGCTACTCGACCAGCGGAACCTGCCGCTGGTCGAGTGCCTCCACGAGCGCCAGCGAGGGGGCGTATCGAGACCACTCCAGGCGGTCGCTGGGGGTCAGCGGCGGCGGAGGATGCGGGCCCAGCGGCCGTCGCGGGTGACCTCGGTGCCCTCGCGCTCGCCGGCGCGCTCCGCGGCGTCGGTGAGCGACATCGTGCCGGGGGAGCCGCCGAAGTGGGCGACGGCGAAGTCGCGGTCGCGCTCGCGCCAGGCCGCGGCGAGCGACGGCACCAGCACCGACACCATGTTGGCGTAGCCCGTCTCCGACGGGTGGAAGCGGTCCTCGCCGAACATCACGTCGTACTTCTCGGTGAACAGGACGCCCAGCAGACTGCCCAGCGAGACCGCGCGACCACCGGCCCGCACCACGGCGACCGTCTGCTTGCGGGCGAGCGCACGGCTCTTGCGGCGGGCGATCCAGCGCAGCGGCTGCGGGATCGGGCGCACCGTCCCGAGGTCGGGACACGTGCCCACGACCACCTGCGCGCCACCGTCGACCAGGCGCCGCACGGCCGAGCCGAGCAGCCGTGTCGACTGGTACGCGGGCACGCGGTGGGTCACGTCGTTCGTGCCGATGATGATCACGACGAGGTCGGGGTCGAAGTCGCCGGCCGCCTCGATCTGGTCGCGCAGGTCCGACGTCACAGCACCGACCACGGCCTCGGAGCGGATCTCGACCTGCGCGTCGAGGACGTGCGCCAGACCGATGCCGAGCATCGCCGGCGGGGTCGCGTCGGCACGGCTCATGCCGTACCCGACGGCGGCCGAGTCGCCCAGCACCAGGCAGCGGACGGGATCGCGGGGGAGGTCCTCGCCGTACACGCCGTCGGCGCGCGGGGGCCGGGCGTCGGTGACGCCGATCGCCCGCTTGGCGACGACGATCTCGCCGAAGACGACGCCCCAGTAGCCGGCGACGGCGGCGAGCCCTCCGACCGCGACCTGGGACGCGATCTTGTTCGGGGCTCTCACGTCGCCATGCTAGAGGTCCGCGCGACGGCGGGCGCCCCCAGGCGCCGCCCGACGGGGGTGTGGGTGCTCACACCTACGATGAGCCGCGTGAGCGTCACCCTCCCGAACTTCCGCGACGTGGGCGGCGTGGTCGGCCACGACGGCGCCACCGTGCGCACCGGTCTGCTGCTGCGCAGCGGCGTCCCCGAGCCCACCGACACCGTGCCCGACGGCACGCCCTGGCCGCCCGCCCTCGTCGTCGACCTGCGCTCCTCGATGGAGCACGGCGGGCCGCACCCGCTCGCGCCCCTTGGCCCGCGGGTCGTCACCCTGTCGCTGCTGTCGTCGCTCGCTCCCGGCTGGCACGAGGACACGCCGACGCTGACGCACCTCTACGGCAAGGTCCTCGACACCGCGGGCCCGTTGCTCGTCCAGCTGGTCGACGAGGTCGCGAGCACGGCGGCCGAGGGCGGAGCGTCCCTGGTGCACTGCGCGGCAGGCAAGGACCGCACCGGCATCTCCGTGGCCCTGCTGCTGCGGCTGCTTGGCGTCCCGCGCGACGACGTCGCCGCCGACTACATGCTGACCGAGCACGCCACCGCCGCGATCGACGCGCGGCTGCGCGCCCCGGGCTCGGACCACCCGCCGGTGCCTGCGGCCTTCCTCACCGTGCCGCGCGAGGCGATCGAGCACGTCCTCGACCGCTGGCAGCAGCACCCCGGCGGTGTCGACGCGTGGTTCGCCGCGGTGGGTGGCGACGCCGGCACCGTCGAGCGGTTGCGCACCGCGTTCCTCGCCTGAGGCGGGCGTCCCGAGCTCAGGACTCTGCGAGGCGCGCGATCGTCTTGCCGGTCAGCCGGTACGCCAGCCACTCCTCCTGCGGCACGGCCTCCAGCGACTCGTAGAACCGGATCGCGGGGGAGTTCCAGCGCAGCACGTCCCACTCCACGCGCGAGTAGCCACGCTCGGTCGCGATCCGCGCGAGCGCGGTGAGCAGGCCACGTCCGATGCCGCTGCCGCGCCGGGTGGGCCGCACGTAGAGGTCCTCGAGGTGGATGCCGGGCACGCCGTCCCAGGTCGAGAACGTCCGGTACCAGAGGGCGAAGCCGACGACCCGGCCCTCTCCGGACTGCGCGACGAGGGCGTGGGCCGGCGGGTCGGCACCGAACAGCGCCTCGTAGAGCTGCACCGACGTCATCCGTGCCTGGTCGACGGCCTTCTCGTAGTCGGCGAGCTCACGCACCATGGCGACGATGTCGGCCACGTCCTCGGGGCGGGCCTCCCGCACTCCGGGCGGCATCAGCAACGTCGTCACGCGACGAGCGTAGGGCCGAAAGACCCAGGCCGTGCGGTGAACGAGTCGCGAGGGTTGCCTCGTGCGGGCGGCGTGCCCTACGCTCATTTCGGATACCGACGGTATCTGGACTCGAGAGGACGCAGCGCATGACCCACTACAGCCACAAGGTCGCCGTCGTGACGGGGGCCGCCTCCGGCATCGGGCGTGCGCTCGCGGTCGAGCTCGGCCGACGCGGCGCCACGGTCGCCGTCTGCGACGTCGACGCCGCCGGACTGGCCGAGACGCAGCGCCTCGTGGAGGCCACCGGCGCGCGCGTGCGCGGCGACCTCGTCGACGTCGCCGAGCGTGAGCGCGTCGAGGAGTACGCCCGCGACGTCGTCGCCGACCTCGGTCGCGTGAACCTGGTCTTCAACAACGCAGGCATCGCCTACTCCGGCACCGTCGAGGAGATGTCGTACAAGGACGTCGAGAAGATCATGGACGTCGACTTCTGGGGCGTCGTCCACGGCACGAAGGCCTTCCTGCCGCACCTCGTGGAGTCCGGCGACGGTCACGTCGTCAACATCTCCAGCATCTTCGGCATGTTCTCGATGCCGTCGCAGAGCGCCTACAACGCCGCCAAGTTCGCGGTGCGCGGGTTCACCGAGTCGCTGCGCCAGGAGATGGCGCTGGCCCAGCGACCGGTCAAGGTCACGTGCGTGCACCCCGGCGGCATCGCCACGAACATCGCCCGCAACGCCGACCAGGCCGAGGGGCGCGACCACGACGAGCTCGCGCGGTCCTTCGACAAGGTGGCCCGCACGTCGCCGGAGAAGGCGGCGCAGGTCATCCTCGCGGGCGTGGAGAAGGGCAAGGCGCGCGTGCTCGTGGGCGCCGACGCCCACGTCCTCGACCTCTCGGTGCGACTGCTCGGCTCGCGCTACCAGAGCGTGTTCGCGGCCGCCGGGCGCCGACTCGGCCTCTGACGTGCAGCGCCCCCGCCACCAGGGGTGACGGGGGCGCTGTGCGCGGATGGGATCAGCCCTGCGTGATCTCGATCCGGGTCGGCTCGGTGCCGGCGAACACACCGGCCACGCGGACCGACAGGATGCCGGCGTCGTAGGAGGCGCTAATGGCGTCGGCCGTGACGTGGCCGGGGAGCCCGAAGGTGCGCTCGAACGAGCCGTAGCGGATCTCGCTGATCCGGCGGCTGTTCTCGCCGTCCTCCTCGGTGCGCTGGTCGCGACGCTCGCCCTTGACGACCAGGCGTCCGCCGGTCACCTCGACGGAGACGTCGTTCGAGACGTCGATGCCGGGAAGCTCGAGCCGCACGACGACGTCGTCGCCGTCACGGACGGTCTCGACGGCGGGCGTGAAGTCGAGGCGGGCTGCCGAGCCCTGGGTCGGGCTGAACGCGCTGCGGACCAGCGAGTCGAACTCGGCGAAGGGGTCACGGCGGGTGAAGACGGAGACGTTGCTCATGATGGTCCTCCTGGTGGGTCGTTCGGTCCGGCCACCGCGACCGGACATCCAGTTCAACTTGAGTCTAGTCGACTCAATTCCCCTGACAAGGACCGTGTGCGTTCGCCGATGGCGAACGACGGTCAGGGCAACGTCGGGACGTCGTCGAGCGGCACGCCGGCGGCCTCCGCGACCTCGCGGTAGTCGCGGGCGAGGGAGTCGATCGTCGCGTGCGCGTTGAGTCCGCTGGGGTTGGGCACGACCCAGAGCTCGGCCCCCTCGAGGTCGTGCGCCTGGCGGCCGAGCCGGGCCCGCCGGTCGGCGAACGCGACCCGGTAGCTCGTGACGCCGGCCACGGCGACCACCCGCGGACCGTGCGCGCGGACGGCAGCGGTGACGCGCTCACGACCGGCGCGCACCTCCTCGTCGTCCAGCTCGTCGGCCCGTGCCGTGGGTCGGGGCGAGAGGTTGGTGATCCCGACGCCCCGCTCGACGAGGACGGGCGCCGCCAGCTCGGGCGTCCTCGCCGCCTCGGGCAGGACACCGGCGCGGCGCAGGGCTGGGTAGAAGCGGTTGCCCGGGTGCGCGAAGTGGTACCCGGTGCGGGCGGTCAGCGGACTGGGGTTGATGCCGACCAGCAGCAGGCGCATGCCCGGGCCGGCGAGGTCGGCCACCTCGGGCAGGTCGTCGAGCGACTCGCTCACGACGCGACGGCCACCGGGGCCTCGACCTCGGCGGCGCGCTGCTCGGCGCGCGAGCGCAGCCCCATCACGGCCGCCGCCGTGCAGGCGACGGCGACCGTGACCATGAACGGCGCGAAGATCGTCCGCGGGGTCCAGATCGTGGCGGCCCAGCCGGCGAGCACCGTCGGCACGGCCATGGCGCTGTAGGCGAGCACGTAGAACGCCGACATGACCTCCCCACGGTGGGCCGACGGCACGTGCTGGGTCAGGTGGCGCAGCGACCCGCCGAACGCGAGGCCGAAGAACAGGCCGACGAGCGTCGAGGCCGCGGCGATGCCCCAGGCATGGCCCCATGCGACCGCGGGCACGCAGAGCACGAGGGAGGCGGCGGTGCCGAAGTCGCCGACGATGGCGCTCGTGCGGGCGGGCCAGCGCGCCCCGACCGCCTGGCTGAGGGCCGACGCCGCGGCCGACGCGGCGACGACCGCCCCGCCGAACAGCACCGACGTGGCACCGATGGCCTCCGACGCGATCCGCGGGTAGAGCGACAGGAGCACGCCCAGCACCGACCACGACGCCATCACGCCCAGGGCCGAGAACCGGAAGTGCGCGGCGATCTCGCGCGGGACGCGAGGCCGTGCCACGTGCAGGCGGACGGCGCGCTCCTCCGTGTGCGGCTCGCGCATGACGAGCAGCCCCAGCAGGAGCACTGCGACGATGCCGGCGAGGATCGCGTAGGGCAGCACCGTGGGAGCGGGCCCACGGTCGACGATGAGCGACACGGCGACGAGCACGACCGCGATGCCGCTGTTGAACACGACGCCGGTGATCCGGCCGGTGCGGTCGCCCTCGTCGGGCCGCAGGTCGAGCAGGGCGGCCGAGGCGACGACCACCACCGCACCGACGCCCAGGCCGTGCAGGATGCGGGCGCCCAGCAGCCACACCACGGAGTCGGCCGCCATGAACAGGCCGAGGCCGGCGAGGATCAGCAGCGCGGCGACCATGAGCACCGGACGTCGGCCGTAGCGGTCGGAGATCGACCCGGTGACGAGCACGGCAGCGAGCGCTGCGACGGCGTAGACCGCGAACACGATGGTCGTCGTGAGCGGCGCGAAGCCCCACTCCTGCGCGTAGAGCGCGTAGAGGGGCGCGGGCGCACCGGAGACGCCGAGCGAGACGGCGACGAGGGCCAGGAGCATGCCGAACGCCCACCGCTGGACGGGCCGGGTGGTGGTCATGGGTCTCCTCGGAGCAGGTCGACGGCGGGCGGGCGGCCGACGCGTCGGGCCCGAACGGCGACAACGTCGACGCAGGTCGTTGCATTCCCGAACCAGTGGGCCGTCGTGCGGAGTCCCTCCTAGACGGGGCGCTCGCTCGCGCGGGACGCGCGCCGGGCCTCGACGCCCGCGTCGGAGCAGAATCCCCGACCGTGCCGCTTCAGGCACAGCAGCCCGACGAGGGCGCCTGCGGCGTCGACGACGGCGAGCCGGCGCGACCGGGACTGCTCGAGGAGCTCGCGGGCCTCGTCCAGCGTGGTGCCGACCCGCACGGTGCGACCCTCCAGCCGGGCATGGACGAGGGCAGGCTGGTCGTTCCTGGCGTCGTCCGGGACGTCGCCCTCCACGATCACGCCGCGCAGCAGCGCCCCCTCGACGACGAGGATCGCGTGCAGGTGGTCGTCGCCGAGCACCTCACGGGCGTCGCCGACGGTCAGGCTCATCGGCCACGACTTCGGCCGGCGCAGCATCGCGTCCTCGACGACGGGGGAGGGGCGCCCGACGGCTGCGGTCACGTCAGACCCCGTCAAGGGCTGGGGCAGGTGTCGACAGGTGTGGCACGGTCCCTCCCTCGACTCGGGTACCCCCATCTCATCCCATCTGCGCGCGCATCACATCTCGACGAGGCGATCGCGCCCAGTCGGGCATGCGCCGATCCTCGTGAGCACAGGCCGTCAGCGGCGGATCCAGTGCGACGCCTGCAGGAACACGATGGTCGGGAACGCGACCACGATGGCGCCGAGCCAGGCGTTCTCGCCGAGGAAGAAGGAGACGACGAACAGGACCAGCAGCAGGACGGACGCGACGTCGGCGCGGTTCGGGCGGTCGGGGCTCATGGCCATGTTCTACACCGACCGGCGTCGGATCGGAACGTCCGTCCCACTCCTCAGCGCAGCCGGTGGCGCTCGTGGGGAGGGAGATCGTCGATCCACCGCTGGAGCGCCCGCAGGCCGAGACGGGCCCCGACGAGCAGGATGGCCGTGACCAGCAGGTGGAGCGTGACGAGGCCCGCGACGACACCGATCAGGATGGACAGCCACCCGGCGGTGGTGACGACCCCGGCCCACAGGGCGACGGCGACGACCAGCTCGACCGCGAGGGCCAGGACGCCCTCGCGCACCGCTGCCCGGTCCCGCATCGACTCACAGCCCGTCGCTCGTGTGCAAGGCGGCGGTGAAGACCAGGGCGACGGTGGTGAGCGCGAGCACGAGGGTCAGGGCGAGGAGCAGGAAGCCGTTCGCCGCACGTCGCCCGAGCGCGGCGTCGAGGACCCGGTACGCAGCCAGGCCGGCCACGAAGGTGGCGAGCACGCCGAGGAGGATCAGGATGCCGATGTCCACGGCGCGAGCGTAGGGCAGGCGCTCGCCGTCGCGGTGCAGAAACGACGAGGTCCCGCCACGCGTGGGCGTGACGGGACCTCGCTCCGGCAGCTCTCAGGCGTACGAGACGCCCGTGGCGTGCAGCGGGCAGTAGCCGAACGGGTTCTTCGCGAGGTACTGCTGGTGCAGCTCCTCGGCGTAGTAGTAGTCCTGCAGCGGCTGGATGGCCGTGGTGATGCGGCCGTAGCCGGCCTTGGTCATCTGCTCCTGGTAGCGCTCGCGCGACTCCTCGGCCTGGCGCTGCTGCTCCTCGCTCGTGGTGAGCAGGACGGAGCGGTACTGGGTGCCGCGGTCGTTGCCCTGACGCATCCCCTGCGTGGGGTCGTGGTTCTCCCAGAACACCTTGAGCAGGTCGGCGTAGCTCACCTTCGCGGGGTCGAACACGATGCGCACGACCTCGGCGTGACCGGTGCGGCCGGTGCACACCTCCTCGTAGGTGGGGTTCGGGGTCAGGCCGCCGGCGTAGCCGACCGACGTCGACCAGACACCGGGAACCTCCCAGAACGTCTTCTCCTCGCCCCAGAAGCAGCCTAGCCCGACGACCGCGACCTCGAAGCCGTCCGGCACGACGCCGGAGTCGAGCGGGGTCTCGATCGGGGTGCCGAGCACACGGTGCGTGGTGCCGACGGCGAACGGACGCTCGGAGCGTCCGGGCAGGGCGTTTTGCGCGTCGGGGAGCTCGGTCTTGCGGGTTCCGAAGATCATCGGATCACTCTCCTTGGGTCCACCGGGGTCAACGACACTGCGCGGCTGGCTGTTCCCGCTAGTGTCGGTCCTGTGACGGGAGCATGCAGGTGAGCACGCGGCCGGAGATCCCTGTCGGCGTGGAGATCGCGACGGCGTGGGCGTGGCGTCTCCTCGTCCTCGGCGTCGCCGGCTACGCGCTCTACTGGCTGCTGAGCTTCTTCTCCGAGGTGACCGTCCCCATCGCGGTGGCGCTGCTCGGCACGGCGCTCACGATCGGTGCCGTCGACTGGCTCGACCGTCGCGGGCTGCCGCGTCTCCTGGCCACGGCGATCGTCGTCCTCGTCATGCTCGGCGGGTTCTTCGGGCTGCTCACTCTGGTCGGGCAGCAGCTGTCGACCCAGTTCTACGACCTCAAGGCGCAGGTCATCGCGGGCATCGCCCAGGTGCAGGACTGGGCCCAGAACGGACCCCTCGGGCTGAGCGAGACCCAGCTCGACCGCTACGTCGACCAGGTCGAGGACGCCATCCGCACCTTCGGGGAGCGGGCCGCGGTCGACCAGCTGGCCGCCGTGGGCACCACGCTGACGCACTTCGTCGCCGGCTTCTTCATCGCGCTGTTCGCGTCGTTCTTCTTCCTCTACGAGGGCAACCGCATCTGGGCGTTCGCCGTCGCGCTCTTCCCGCGGTCGGCGCGTGCGAAGGTGCACAGCTCCGGCGAGACGGCCTGGGCCAGCCTCACCAGCTTCGTCCGAGCCACCGTGCTGGTCGCCCTCACCGACGCCATCGGCATCGCGGTCTCCGCGTGGCTGCTCGGTGTGCCGCTGGCGTTCGCCATCGGTGTCCTCGTCTTCCTCGGCGCGTTCGTCCCGATCGTCGGAGCGCTCGTGTCCGGCATGGTCGCCGTGCTCGTGGCGCTGGTGGCGCAGGGCCCGATCGTCGCGCTGATCATGCTGGCCGCGGTGGTGGCGGTGCAGCAGTTCGAGTCGCACGTGCTGCAGCCGTTCCTCATGGGCCGCTTCGTCGCGGTGCACCCGCTGGCGATCATCATCGCCATCGCCGCCGGCATCACCGTGTCCGGCATCGTCGGCGCGCTGGTGGCCGTGCCGCTCGTCGCCTGCCTGAACGGCATCGTGCGCCACCTCGTCGAGGAGTCGGGCACACCCGTCGCCGACGACGGACTCCCCGAGGACGACCCGCCCGAGGTCAGGGCCGAGCAGGCCTGACGCCTGCCGTCGCCTGTCGGGGGACCGGACGTGAGCGCCTAGGCTGACGTCATGGTCGACCTGAGGGACGTCGAGGCCGCGCGCGACCTGCTCGCGCCGGTGGTGGAGCGCACGCCGATGGCGCACTCGCGGTGGCTCAGCCAGCGGGTGGGCACCGACGTGCACCTCAAGTGCGAGAACCTGCAGCGCACCGGATCGTTCAAAATTCGCGGCGCCTACGTGCGCATCGCCGGACTGTCCGACGCGGAGCGTGCCCGTGGCGTCGTCGCGGCGAGCGCCGGCAACCACGCGCAGGGCGTCGCCCTGGCGGCGCAGCTCCTCGGCACCCGCGCCACGATCTTCATGCCTGACGGCGCGGCCCTGCCGAAGGTGGCCGCGACCCGCGGCTACGGGGCCGACGTCGAGTTCGCCGGCACGGGCGTCACCGAGGCGCTGGTGCACGCCAAGGCGTTCGCCGAGCGCACGGGTGCCGTGCTGATCCACCCCTTCGACCACGAGGACGTGCTCGCCGGCCAGGGCACCGTCGGGCTCGAGATCATCGAGCAGCTGCCGGAGGTCAGCACCGTCCTCGTGCCGCTCGGGGGCGGGGGACTCGCCGCGGGCATCGCGCTGCTGCGCGAGCGCCGACCCGACGTGTCGGTCGTCGGCGTGCAGGCGGCCGACGCCGCCGCCTACCCGGGCTCGCTCGCCGAGGGCCACCCGGTCGCGGGCGTGATGGGCCCGACGATGGCCGACGGGATCGCCGTCGCCGAGCCGGGGCTCATCCCCTTCGAGGTGATCGCCAAGGAGCTCGACGACGTCGTCACCGTCAGCGAGGACGCGATGAGCGCCGCGCTCATCGGCCTGCTCGAGCGCGCCAAGATGCTGGTCGAGCCGTCCGGCGCCGCAGGCGTGGCGGCGCTGCTCGACGACCCCGACCGGTTCGCCGGCCCCGTCGTGCCGGTCCTGTCGGGCGGCAACATCGACGCCCTGCTCCTGCTCGACGTCATCCGGCACGGTCTCGCGGCAGCGGGCCGGTTCATGCAGCTGCGGGTCAGGTTCTCCGACCGTCCTGGCGAGCTCATGCGCCTGCTGACCGACCTGGCGGCGCTGCAGGTGAACGTGCTCGACGTCGCGCACGACCGGGCGGCGGATTCCCTCGGCGTGCGCGAGGTCGAGGTGGCCGTGCAGGTCGCCACCCGCGGGCCCGACCACGCGGCCGGCGCGCTGCAGCGGCTCGCCGGGCTCGGGCACCGGCTCGTCTGAGCCCCGTCGTCGAACCCCGTCGTCAGGGACGCACGACGGGCAGGGTGCGGCGCAGCCAGGCGCGGTACTGCTCGTCGGTGTACCCGTAGTCGCGCACGAGGGTCGTGTACGTCTCCGCGGCCGACACCAGGTTGACCTGCACCGTCAGCGCCCACACCTCGGCCTCGTCGACGGGCGGGAGGATGCCGAGGTCGAGCATCCACCGGGTCGTGACCTCGAACGACTCACCCTTCAGGCGCACGAGCTCGGCGAGACCCTCGGCGACGACCGGCTCGAACTGCGCCGTCGCGCGCAGCGCGGTCCAGAGGTCGGCCGAGCGGGCGTGCCCGTCGGCGAGGAAGGCGATCATCCCTTCGAGACCCTCGTCGCGGTCGGTGAGAGCCAGGACGTCCTGGGCGGTCGAGGCGTCGAGCAGCGACACCCAGTCGCCCGTCCCGGCGTACCGGGTGCGGAACGCCTCCAGCAGCAGGTAGGCCTTGCTGCCCACCGCGACGACCGAGTCGACCGACACTCCGGCCTGCGCCGCGATGCTTGCGAGCGTCGTGCCCACGAAGCCGCGCTCGGCGAAGCCGGCCGCGGCCGCCTCGATCACCCGACGTCGCGTCTCGGCAGCGCGCCGGGCACGCAGGGGTGAGGAGTAGCCCCGTTTCCCCGCGTCGACGCTCATGCCCTGGAACCTACCCTCGCCGCCGAGGATGACGAAAGGCCGGCTCCACGACGGGAGCCGGCCTTCGGTCAGGTGCTCAGAACGGCTTGGCCTCGACGATCGAGACCGTCAGCGTCTTGCCGTTGGGCGCCTCGTAGGAGGCGTCGTCGCCCACCTTCTTGCCGAGGATGGCGGCGCCGAGCGGCGAGGTGGGGGAGTAGACGTCGAGGTCGACGGCGGAGTCGAGGCTGAGCAGCTCACGCGAGCCGAGCAGGAAGCGCTCGACCTCGTCGTCACCGGCGAAGGTGACACCCACGACCATGCCGGCCTCGACGATGCCGTCGTCGGCCGGCTTCTCGCCGACCTCGGCGCGACGCAGCATGTCCTCGAGCTGCTGGATGCGGGCGTTGGCCTTGCCCTGCTCCTCGCGGGCGGCGTGGTACCCGCCGTTCTCCTTGAGGTCGCCCTCGTCGCGTGCGGCCGCGATCTTCTCGGTGATGTCGGGCATGACGACCTCCTTGAGGTTCGCCAGCTCGCCCTTCAACCGGTCGTACGCCTCCTGGGTGACCCAGATGGTCTCGGTGCTGGACTGCGACATGATGCAACCTCCTGGCGACATGCAGGTGAAGACAAGCGGAACCCCAGGCGTCGAGCCCGGGGTTGAACGACCACCCTAGCAGTCAGTCCAAGACTTGGCACGTCCTCACGACGGCGGTGACCGCCTCGCGCTCGGTGGTGATCGGCACCGTCACACGGGTGCGCTCGCGCCGGCCGGCGGGGACGTCGATGGTCCGCTCGCCGACGACGGAGTGGTCGAGCGCCTGCGCGTAGAGCGTGCAGCGAGCGGCCACGGGGTCGGGCCGACGCACGTCGAGCGTGGCCACCACCCGGGTGGGCGACTCGACCGTGTACCCGTGGATCTCGCCGGAGACCGGGTCGGTGTCGAGCGCGACCCACGCCGCCCACGCGACGCCGACGAGCACACCGACGGCCGCGACCGTGGGCCACAGCCAGCGGCCGCGGGTGCGTCGGCCGTAGCGTGCGTCGAGGGTGCTCACCCCTCGATTGTTCCAGGCGCCCCCACGGCGCCGGGTGCCGCCGTCGTCGCTCCAACGACGGGCCCCGCGCCGCATCGTGCTCCGTCCGATGGAAGACTGGCCGGGTGACCGAGAAGCTGCGCCTCATGCACGTGCACGCGCACCCCGACGACGAGTCGAGCAAGGGTGCGGCGTCGACCGCCCGCTACGTCGCCGAAGGGATCGACGTGCACGTCGTCACCTGCACGGGTGGCGAGCGCGGCAGCATCTTGAACCCGCAGTTCAAGCACCCGGGCATCGAGGACAACCCCGAGCTCATCACGGAGATCCGTCGCGAGGAGATGGACCGTGCGCGCGAGATCCTCGGCGTGAAGCAGGACTGGCTCGGCTTCGTCGACTCGGGGTGGCCCGAGGGCGACCCGAAGCCGCCCCTGCCGGAGGGCTGCTTCGGGCTGGTCCCGGTCGAGGAGGCGGCGGTCCCGCTGGTGCGCCTGGTGCGCTCGTTCCGTCCGCACGTGCTCACGACGTACGACGAGAACGGCGGCTATCCCCACCCCGACCACATCAAGTGCCACGAGATCAGCGTCTTCGCCTACGAGAAGGCGGCCGACCCGACCTGGCACCCCGAGCTCGGCGAGGCCTGGCAGGTCAGCAAGCTGTACTACCACCTCGGTTGGAACTGGCAGAAGCTCACGGCCATCTCCGAGGCGCTCGAGCGGCACGGCCTGGAGAACCCGTACGCGGAGCGGATGAAGGAGTGGGAGCGCAAGCCCGAGGACGAGGCCCGGCTCACCACGCGGGTCGAGTGCGCCGAGTACTTCCCGGTGCGCGACGCCGCACTGCTCGCCCACGCCACGCAGATCGACCCGGACGGCTGGTTCTTCTCGGTCCCCAACGAGGTGCAGGCCGAGGCGTGGCCCACGGAGGACTACCAGCTCGTCGACTCCAAGGTCGAGACGACGGTGCCGGAGGACGACCTCTTCGCCGGACTGCGCTGACGTCGCCGGCGCCGCTGCCCCGTAGGATGACGGCATGAACGAGCTCGTGACGTACCTGGTGACGGCCGAGCGGCCGCGTGGTCTCGACCCGAACATCGTGCGTCCCGGCTGGCTCGCCCTCGGGATCGTCGCGCTGCTCGCCGTGGCCGTGTTCTTCCTGGCCAAGTCGTTCGCGAAGCACACCAAGCGTGCGGCGCAGCCCTGGGAGGGCGACGCCGACGAGACGACGTCGTCGACCTCGCGCGGCCGCTCGACGGACGAGGGCCCGGTCAGCCGAGACTGACGCGCGGCCGGCCGGCGCGCACGAGAGCGCGTGCGCCGACGGCGATGACGACGAGGCACAGCCCGATCAGGGCGACGAACGGCAGGCTCGGCTGGTCGGCCGTCACCGAGCCTTGGTCCTCGTTCGCGAAGCTGACGACCGTACCGACGGCCAGAGCGGTGGCGTAGGTGGCCGCGGTCGCGGCATCCACCACGACTCCCGCAGCCCAAGGCTGCCCCGTCGCCGCCGCGCACACGACCCACGCGATCCCGGTCGTGACGCCCGCCGCCACGAGCACACCAGCGAGGAAGACGGCGTGCTGCCCGACTCCGATCGGGTCCTGGAAGGCGTAGGCGAAGAAGAACGCCACGGGGAGCAGGATGCCCCCGAGGACGACGGACAGCGCCGCCGCTCCCACAGTCGTCGACCAGACCTGGGTGGGTGTCATGGGCGAACGGTACCGGGACGAGGCGGATCATCGACCGCTCTGGGCGCTGGCGATCGAACGCTTCTGCGTTGATGCCGGGATCCCGTAGCAAACGCAGCATCCTCGACCCTCCCGCGTCGCCGCCCCTCACCCGCGTCGCGCGCGAGGTGGGCGCGTGCCTGGCAGGGTTGAGGTGTGCCGAACCGACTCAGCGCCGCGACCAGCCCGTACCTGCTGCAGCACGCCGACAATCCCGTCGACTGGTGGGAGTGGGGGGAGGAGGCGCTCGCGCTCGCCGCGTCGCTCGACCGCCCGATCCTGCTGAGCGTCGGCTACGCCGCGTGCCACTGGTGCCACGTGATGGCGCACGAGTCGTTCGAGGACCCGGCGACGGCGCAGTTCATGAACGACCACTTCGTGAACGTGAAGGTCGACCGCGAGGAGCGGCCCGACGTCGACGCGGTGTACATGCGCGCCACGCAGGCCATGACCGGCCAGGGTGGCTGGCCCATGACGGTCGTGCTGGCGCCGTCGGGCGAGCCGTTCTTCGCCGGCACCTACTTCCCGCCGGAGCCGCGCCAGGGGCACCCGGCGTTCACGCAGGTGCTGCAGGCCCTGGCCGACGCGTGGGAGAACCGCCGCGACGAGGTGATGCAGGTGGGTGCCGACGTGCTCGCGCACCTGCGTGAGACCGTCGACGCGGGTGGCTCGGCCCTGGACGCCGAGACGCTCGACGCCGCGCAGGCGGTGCTGTCGAGCCAGCACGACGACGAGGCAGGCGGCTACGCCGGCAGCCCCAAGTTCCCGCCGTCGATGGTGCTGGAGGCGTGCCTGCGTCACTGGGCGCGCACGGGGACCGAGCGCTCGCTGGAGATGGTGCGCACGACGTGCGAGGCGATGGCGCGCAGCGGCACGTACGACCAGCTCGGCGGCGGGTTCGCCCGCTACGGCGTCGACCGGTACTGGCAGGTGCCGCACTTCGAGAAGATGCTCTACGACAACGCGCAGCTGCTGCGGGTCTACCTCCACTGGTGGCGCGCCGAGCTGGCCTCCGGCGACGAGCGACGTCAGGGGTTCGCGCGCCGGGTGGCCGCCGAGACCGCCGGCTTCCTGCTCGCCGAGCTGGGCACGCCCGAGGGCGGCTTCGCGTCGGCGCTCGACGCCGACAGCGCCGACCCGAGCGGCGCGGTCCACGAGGGCGCCTACTACGCCTGGAACCCGAACCAGCTGATGCGGCTGCTCGGCGCCTCCGACGGCGCGTGGACGGCGCGGCTCCTCGGCGTCACGGGCGCGGGGACGTTCGAGCGCGGCTTCTCGACCCTGCAGCTGCTGGAGGACCCCGACGACCCGGACCGGTGGACGACGATCCGGGCGCGGCTGCTCGACGCGCGCTCCCAGCGGACCCGACCGGCGCGCGACGACAAGGTCGTGGCCGCGTGGAACGGCCTGGCCGTGATCGCCCTCGCCGAGGCGGGCGTGCTGCTGGAGGACGAGCGGTACACCGAGGCAGCCGTGCAGGCCGCGACCCTGTTGGCCGACGTGCACCTGCGCGACGGCGGCCACGTCCTGCGCGCGTCGCGCGACGGGGTCGCAGGTGAGCACGCCGGGGTCCTCGAGGACCACGCGACCGTCGCCGAGGCGTTCGTGGCGACTCTGGGTGTCACGGGCGACGCGGTCTGGCTGGAGCGGGCGCAGGTCGTGCTCGACCGCGTGCTCGACCACTTCGGCGCCCCCGACGGCGGCTTCTTCGACACCGCCGACGACGCCTCCGACCTCGTCGTGCGGCCGCAGGACGCCTCCGACAACGCCTACCCGTCCGGCACGTCGGCCGCGGCGCACGCCTTCGTCGCGCTGGCCGCCGTCACGGGCGAGCCGCGTTACCGCGAGGCCGCCGAGCGCGCGGTGCGCGCTGCGGCGCAGCTGGGGGAGAAGGTGCCCCGGTTCGCGGGCTGGACGCTGGCCGCGGCAGAGGCCCTGCTGGCGGGCCCGGACGAGATCGCCGTGGTCGGACCCGACGCCGGGGAGCGCGAGGTCGTGCACCGGGCCGCGCTGCTGCGCACGTCGCCGGCCGTGGTCGTGGCCGCGGAGACGGCGACGCCTGCCGTGCCGCTGCTCGCGGAGAGGGTCGCGGTCGACGGTCGGGCCACCGCCTACGTGTGCCGCGACCACGTGTGCGCGCTGCCCGTCACCGACCCGGCGGCGCTGCTGCCGTAGTGGCTGCGGCGGTCCGCGTCAACCCTTCTTCAGGTTCCGTGAACGACGCTACCGGTGGTCGGCGCCCACCCGTACGGTCGAGGCACGAGACGGATACGTAGCGCGGCCCGCACGGGCCACGCCGCGTCCTTGAGCTCCGGCGTCGGCCTGCCCCACCCCCGAGGGGCCCGGCGCCGGACCTGTGCCTCGAACCTCGGTGTTGAGGTGCTCCAGGGGAGTGGCACGGGCACGGGGCCGTCGGCGACGCCCTGCCGAGCGTCGCCGACGGTGCCCGCTGACGAGCCTCAGGCGGGGCCGACGTCGGTGATCGTCACGACGGCCTCGCCGGCCGCGTCGCTGGCGTCGAGGTCGACCTCAGCGGAGATGCCCCAGTCGCGGTGACCCTCGGGGTCGTCGAACGTCTGCCGCACCCGCCAGCGCCGTCCGTCCGGCCCGTGCGCGACGGTGATGTCGAGGAGCTTCGGGCCCCGCGCCTCGGGCCCGGTGCCGAGGTGGTCGTACTCGGCCCGGTAGGCGGTGAGCGCCTCGCGCCACGCGTCGGCGTCCCACCCGGCCTCGCCATCGAGGTCGCCGAGCGCGTCCCAGCGGCCGAGCGCCGCGAGCTCCACCCTCCGGAACAGCGCGTTGCGCACCAGCACCCGGAACGCGCGCTCGTTCGCCGTGACCGGACGGATCGTCTGCTCGCCGTCGGCCACCGCGTGCGCGCGGTCGAGGCTCTCGGGGTCGGCGGGGTTCACCAACGCCTCCCACTCGTCGAGCAGGCTCGAGTCGGTCTGGCGCACCAGCTCGCCGAGCCAGGCCGTCAGGTCGGTCAGCTCCTCCGTGCGCGCCGCCGCGGGGACCGTCCGCTCGAGCGCCTTGTATGCGTCGGACAGGTAGCGCAGCACCATGCCCTCCGACCGCGCGAGACCGTAGTCGGACACCAACTCGGAGAACGTCATGGCGCGCTCGGCCATCTCGCGCACGACCGACTTCGGTCGCAGCGGGTGGTCGGCCACCCACGGGTGACCCTGGCGGTAGGTCTCGTACGCCGCCTCCAGCAGGTCCTGCAGCGGCTTCGGGTGCTCGACCTCCTCGAGCAGCTCCATCCGTTCGTCGTACTCGACGCCGTCGGCCTTCATCTGCGCCACGGCCTCGCCCCGCGCCCGGTGCACCTGGGCGGCGATGATCGGGCGCGGGTCCTCCAACGTCGCCTCGATGACCGACACCACGTCGAGCGCGTACTCGGGCGACTCGACGTCGAGCAGCTCGAGCGTGGCCACCGCGAACGGCGAGAGGGGCTGGTTGAGCGCGAAGTCGCGCTGCAGGTCGACGGTGAGGCGCAGCGTGCGTCCCTGGTCGTCCGGAGCGTCGGTGCCTTCTGCCGCCCCGGGCCCGGCACCCCCGCCGATCCGCTCGACGACCCCGCCGGCCACCAGCGCCTCCACGATCTCGCGCACCCGACCCTGCAGCCGCTCGACCTCGTCGGGGCGCACCACGCTCTCCTCGATGAGGTGGTCGAGCGCAGCGACCGCGTCGCCCGGACGCTGCACGACGTCGAGCACCATCGCGTGGGTGATCTGCATGCGTGGGACGAGGGGCTCGGGCGTGCCGTTCACGAGCTTGTCGAACGTGGCCTCGTTCCACGACACGTGCCCCTCGGGCGCCTTCTTGCGCTGCACCTTGCGCAGCTTCTTCGGGTCGTCGCCGGCCTTCGCGATGGCCTTCGCGTTCTCGATGTCGTGCTCGGGCGCGAGCACCACCACGTGGCCGACGGTGTCGTACCCGGCGCGCCCGGCCCGGCCCGCGATCTGCGCGAACTCCCGCACCTGCAGCTGCCGCTGGCGTCGACCGTCGTACTTCGTCAGCCCGCTGAACAGCACCGTGCGGATCGGCACGTTGATGCCGACGCCGAGCGTGTCCGTGCCGCACACGACCTTGAGCAGACCCTGCTGCGCGAGCCGCTCCACCAGGCGTCGGTAGCGCGGCAGCATGCCCGCGTGGTGCACGCCGATACCCATGCGCACCAGGCGCGACAGGGTCTTCCCGAACGCCGACGTGAAGCGGAAGCTGCCGATCGCCTCGGCGATCTCGTCGCGCTCCGCCCGCGTCGCGAGGGCGACGCTGCTGAGCGCCTGCGCACGCTCCAGCGCTGACGCCTGCGTGAAGTGCACGATGTAGACGGGCGCCTGTCCGGTCTGCACGAGCTCGGTCACGACGTCCTGCACCGGCGAGATCACGTACTCGTTCACCAGGGGGACGGGCCGTTCTGACGACGCCACGAGCGCGGTGTCGCGACCGGTGCGGCGGGTGAGGTCCTCGCGCAACGCGGTGGTGTCGCCGAGCGTCGCCGACATCAGCAGCGCCTGCGCCCGCGGCAGCTCCACGAGCGGCACCTGCCAGGCCCATCCGCGGTCGGGGTCGGCGTAGAAGTGGAACTCGTCCATCACCACCAAGCCGATGTCGGCGGCGGCACCCTCGCGCAGCGCCAGGTTCGCCAGCACCTCCGCCGTCGCCACGACCACGGGCGCGTCGGCGTTGACGGAGGCGTCGCCCGTGAGCATGCCGACGTCCTCGGCGCCGAACACCTCGCAGAGGTCGAAGAACTTCTCGCTCACCAGCGCCTTGATCGGAGCCGTGTACACGGCGCACTCGCCACGGGCGAGGGCGCCCGCGATCGCCGCCGTCGCCACCAGGCTCTTGCCGGAGCCCGTCGGCGTGGCGAGCACGACGTTCGAGCCCGACAGCAGCTCGAGGACCGCTTCCTCCTGCGCCGGGTACATGCTCATCCCGCGCGCGTCGACCCACGCCTCGACGGCGTCGAACACGTCGTCGGGGGTGGCGGCGTCCGGGACGTGGAGCGCGGGGCTCACCGCTGCTGGTAGGCGAGCAGGCTCACGCCGATGTAGTGCACGATGAACGCGGCGATCGTGAGCGTGTGGAACACCTCGTGGAAGCCGTACCAGCGCGGGAACGGGTCGGGCCACTTGAAGCCGTAGACCAGCGCGCCCAGCGTGTACAGACCGCCGCCGACGATCATGAGGACCAGCACCGCGGTCGAGGCCTGGTCGACGAACTCACCCCAGTACAGCACCGCGGCCCAGCCGAGCAGCACGTACAGCGGCACGTAGATCCAGCGCGGCGCGCCCACCCAGAACACGCGGAACGCGACACCGAGCAGCGCCCCGCCCCACACGAGCGACAGCATGATCACGGCCTGCCGGGTGTCGAGCAGCAGCAGGCTGAACGGCGTGTACGAGCCGGCGATGAGCAGGAAGATGTTGGCGTGGTCGATGCGCTTCCACACGATGCGAGCCTCGTCGGACCAGGTGCGCGTGTGGTACAGCGCCGAGCAGCCGAACAGCAGCAGCGCGCTCACCATGAAGATCGCGACGCCGGCCCGCACGAGCGTGTCGTCGGCGATCACCATCATCACGAGGAAGGAGATGAAGGCGAGGGGTGCGGTCCCCGCGTGGAGCCAGCCGCGCAGCCTCGGCTTGATCTCCTCCAGGTTGTCCCGGATGCGGTCGGACACCTCGTCGGTCGTGGCTTCGAGATCGGTCCGTGGCATAGAGGGAAGAGTAGCCCCTCGGCCTGAGCATCCGATGTGATGAGATGAGGTCCATGGGTCTGAGCCAGGTCGCCTACGGCGCGTACGAGCGGCGGCTCCTCAGACGCCTCGATCCCGATCGCCTGCCACGCCACGTCGGCGCGATCGTCGACGGCAACCGACGCTGGGCGAAGGACGCCCGCATGGGCCTCGACCAGGGCTACCGGGCGGGTGCGGCGAAGGTCGATGAGTTCCTCGACTGGTGCCACGAGCTGGGCGTCGGGACGGTCACGTTCTGGGTGCTGTCGACCGACAACCTGCAACGCCCCGAGGCGGAGCTGGCGAGCATCCTCGACGCGGTCGAGGACCTCGTCGGACGGCTCGCCGAGGACGGACGCTGGCACGTGCGGCTCATCGGCAACCTCCAGCTACTGCCCGCCGACTCCTCCGCGCGTCTGCAGCGCGCCGCCGCGGCGTCGCCGTCGGGCGAGGGCCTGATGCACGTCAACGTGTGCGTCGGCTACGGCGGACGGCAGGAGCTGACCGACGCCATGCGTGCCCTCCTGCTCGCGGAGGCGGCCAAGGGTCGCACGCTGGAGGAGGTCGCGGCGACGCTCGAGGTCGACCACATCGCCGACCACCTGTACACGAAGGGCCAGCCCGACCCCGACCTCGTCATCCGCACGTCGGGCGAGCAGCGGCTGTCGGGCTTCCTGCTGTGGCAGAGCGTGCACAGCGAGTTCTACTTCTCCGACGTCCTCTGGCCCGCCTTCCGCCGCGTCGACCTCCTCCGCGCGATGCGCTCCTACGCCGCCCGCGAGCGCCGCTTCGGCGCCTGAGCTGTCGCTGGTCGAGTAGTCGACGTCGCGACGACGGAGCTGGCGGCGGCGTATCGAGACCACTCCAAGCGGGCGCTGGGGGGTTGGTTCGCGCTGGGCTGTTGCCGGGTGGTCTCGATACGTCCGACCGGGGCTCCTTCGTCGCCGGTCGGACTACTCGACCAGCGGACCCCACCGCTGGTCGAGTGCCTCCACGAGCGCCAGCGAGGGGAGATGTATCGAGACCACTCTGGGCTGTCGCTGGGGGTCGGTTCGCGCTGGGCTGTTGCCGGGTGGTCTCGGTACGCAGCGACGTGCTCGCTGGCGCTCGCCGTCGCCGCTACTCGACCAGCGATACCGCTGGTCGAGTAGCGCGGAGCCGCGAGGGACGAGCGTGCTCCGGGCGTATCGAGACCACTCTGAGCTGTCGCTGGGGGTTGGTTCGCGCTGGGCTGTTGCCGGGTGGTCTCGATACGTGGCGACGTGCTCGCTGGCGCTCGCCGTCGCCGCTACTCGACCAGCGGTGGGTGTCGCTGGTCGAGTAGCCGACGTCGCGACGAAGGAGCAGGCGGCGGCGTATCGAGACCACTCTGGGCTGTCGCTGGGGGCCGGTCCGCGCTGGGCCGTTGCCGGGTGGTCTCGATACGTCCGACCGGGGCTCCTTCGTCGCCGGTCGGACTACTCGACCAGCGGACCCCACCGCTGGTCGAGTGCCTCCACGAGCGCCAGCGAGGGGAGATGTATCGAGACCACTCTGGGCTGTCGCTGGGGGTTGGTTCGCGCTGGGCTGTTGCCGGGTGGTCTCGATACGCAGCGACGAGCTCGCTGGCGCTCGCCGTCGCCGCTACTCGACCAGCGGTGGGGTCCGCTGGTCGAGTAGTCGACGCCGCGACGGAGGAGCTGGCGGCGGCGTATCGAGACCACTCTGGGCTGTCGCTGGGGGTTGGTTCGCGCTGGGCTGTTGCCAGGTGGTCTCGATACGCAGCGACGTGCTCGCTGGCGCTCGCCGTCGCCGCTACTCGACCAGCGGTGGGTGTCGCTGGTCGAGTAGTCGACGTCGCGACGGAGGAGCTGGCGGCGGCGTATCGAGACCACTCCAAGCGGGCGCTGGCGGTTGGTTCGCGCTGGGCTGTTGCCGGGTGGTCTCGATACGCAGCGACGTGCTCGCTGGCGCTCGCCGTCGCCGCTACTCGACCAGCGGTGGGTGTTGCTGGTCGAGTAGTCGCCTCCGCCGAGGGACGAGGCGTGAGGTGACGTATCGAGACCACTGCACGCCGACGCTGGCGGTCGGTTCGCGCTGGGCTGTTGCCGGGTGGTCTCGATACGCAGCGACGTGCTCGCTGGCGCTCGCCGTCGCCGCTACTCGACCAGCGGAACCTTCCGCTGGTCGAGTGCCTCCACGAGCGCCAGCGAGGGGAGGTGTATCGAGACCACTCTGGGCTGTCGCTGGGGGTTGGTTCGCGCTGGGCTGTTGCCGGGTGGTCTCGATACGCAGCGACGAGTTCGCTGGCGCTCGCCGTCGCCGCTACTCGACCAGCGGTGGGTGTCGTTGGTCGAGTAGTCGACGTCGCGACGGAGGAGCTGGCGGCGGCGTATCGAGACCACTCCAAGCGGGCGCTGGGGGGTTGGTTCGCGCTGGGCTGTTGCCGGGTGGTCTCGATACGCAGCGACGAGTTCGCTGGCGCTCGCCGTCGCCGCTACTCGACCAGCGGTGGGTGTCGTTGGTCGAGTAGTCGACGTCGCGACGGAGGAGCTGGCGGCGGCGTATCGAGACCACTCCAAGCGGGCGCTGGGGGGTTGGTTCGCGCTGGGCTGTTGCCGGGTGGTCTCGATACGCGGCGACGTGCTCGCTGGCGCTCGCCGTCGCCGCTACTCGACCAGCGGAACGTTTCGCTGGTCGAGTAGCCGACGTCGCGACGGAGGAGCTGGCGGCGGCGTATCGAGACCACTCCAAGCGGGCGCTGGGGGGTTGGTTCGCGCTGGGCTGTTGCCGGGTGGTCTCGATACGCGGCCACGGCGCTCGTTCCTCGCGCGTGGCCACTACTCGACCAGCGGAACATTCCGGTGGTCGAGTAGCGCGGAGCCGCGAGGGACGAGCGTGCTCCGGGCGTATCGAGACCACTCCACGCCGACGCTGGGGCTGGGCCCGCGCTGGCGGGATGCGCGGAGTGGTGGGTGCGCAGAGTTCATCTCGGCGTTACATGACGCGCAGCGTGTCGCCGCGCCCGGGCACGGGGGCGGACGTACGTTGCGAGGGTGTTGATGCTCGCCCCGGAGCCCAGCCGCCCCACACCCACCGAGTAGGGAAGGGCCGGCGCAGGGGCGCGCGGGTTCTTCGCAGGGAGTCAGACATGACTGTCAAGCAGCCCGTCAGCGCCGCCGCCACCTCCGCCGAGGCAGTCCGCACCTACGTCCTCGACACCAGCGTCCTGCTGGCCGACCCAGGGGCGGTGCATCGCTTCCACGAGCACGAGGTCGTCATCCCGGTCGTCGTCATCACCGAGCTCGAGGGCAAGCGCCACCACCCCGAGCTCGGCTACTTCGCCCGCACGGCACTGCGCTTCCTCGACGACCTGCGCGTCCAGCACGGCATGCTCGACGTCCCCCTGCCCATCGGCACGGAGGGCGGCACGATCCGCGTCGAGCTGAACCACACCAACCCCGAGGCCCTGCCCGCCGGCTTCCGCCTCGGCGACAACGACACGCGCATCCTCGCCGTCGCGAAGAACCTCGCCGACGAGGGGCGCCACGTCACGCTCGTCTCCAAGGACCTGCCGATGCGGGTCAAGGCGTCGGCGGTCGGCCTGTCGGCGGAGGAGTACCGCGCCGAGCTGGCCCTCGAGTCCGGCTGGACCGGCATGCGCGAGCTCGAGGTCGACTCCGCCGACCTCGACGCGCTGTATGAGGAGGGCAGCCTCGACGTCGCCCTCCTGGACGACGAGACCGCGCGCGACCTCCCGTGCCACACGGGGTTGGTGCTGCTGTCGGACAAGGGCAGCGGGCTCGGCCGGATCACGCCCGACAAGCGGGTGCAGCTGGTCCGCGGCGACCGCGACGCGTTCGGCCTGCACGGCCGCTCGGCCGAGCAGCGCGTCGCGCTCGACCTGCTCCTCGACCCCGAGGTCGGGATCGTGTCGCTCGGTGGCCGCGCCGGCACCGGCAAGTCGGCGCTCGCGATCTGCGCGGGCCTCGAGGCGGTCATGGAGCGCCGTCAGCACAAGAAGGTCGTCGTGTTCCGTCCGCTGTATGCGGTCGGCGGGCAGGAGCTCGGCTACCTGCCGGGCAGCTCCGACGAGAAGATGGGGCCCTGGGCGCAGGCCGTGTTCGACACCCTCGGCGCCGTCGCGTCGCCGCACGTCGTCGACGAGATTCTCGACCGCGGGATGCTCGAGGTCCTGCCGCTGACCCACATCCGGGGTCGGTCGCTGCACGACGCGTACGTCATCGTCGACGAGGCGCAGTCGCTGGAGCGCAACGTGCTCCTCACGGTGCTCTCGCGCATCGGCGCGAACTCCAAGGTGGTCCTGACCCACGACGTCGCGCAGCGCGACAACCTGCGCGTCGGACGCCACGACGGCGTCGTCGCGGTGGTCGAGAAGCTCAAGGGCCACCCGCTGTTCGCGCACGTCACCCTCACCCGGTCCGAGCGGTCGCCTGTCGCCGCGCTGGTCACCGAGATGCTGGAGGACATCGGCATCTGACGCCCTCCTGGAGGCGGATGCGGACACCGCGTGCCGGACGTCGCAACGACGTCCGGCACGCGGTCTGCTGTGGCAGAGTGACCCCGTGACCAGGAGGGGCGTGTCCGCGGCGTTCGTCGCTGCCTCCATGCTGCTCGCGGCCGCCTGCGGCGGCTCACCCGACGAGGACGCCGTCGACGACGTGCCCGTGCTGCACTGGTACGTGGGCCCCGAGCGCGCCGACGTCGACGCGCTCGCGCAGACCTGCAGCGAGGGCTCCGGCGGCGACTACCGCATCGAGGTCGAGCGGCTGCCCGACGACGTCGAGGAGCGGCACGCGACGCTGATGCGCCGGCTGCTCGCGAAGGACGACTCGATCGACCTGTTCAGCATGGACACCGCGTGGAGCGCGGAGATGGCGGCCGCGCAGGTGCTCGCGCCCGTCCCGGAGGACCTCAAGACCCCGTTCGCGCAGGACGTCGCACCGGCCGCGCTGCGCTCGGTGACGGTCGACGGGCTGGTCGTCGCCGCGCCCTGGACCTTCGACCCGTGGCTGCTGTGGTGGCGGGGCAACACGGCCGAACGGGCCGGGCTCGACACGACCAAGCCGGTCTCGTGGGACGACCTGCTGACGGGTGCCGAGCGCACCGGTCGCCAGGTGCTCGTCGACGACCCCGACGGCGAGGGCCTCGCGGCGTGGGTGGACGCGCTCGTCGCCGGCGCCGGTGGCACGCTGCTGAAGGGCGCCGGACGCAGTCCTGAGGTGGGTCTGGACTCCGCGGCCGGCCGCACGGCCGCCCGCATCGTGAGCCGGCTGGGCCGGTCCGGTCTCGGCGCCGATCCGTCGGTCGACGCCGCTGAGGGGCTCGCGCGCCGCGGGGGGTTCGTGCTCGCGCCCAGCTCGTTCGTCTCCGACCCTGCCGTCGCACCCGTGGCCAGCGACCTGCAGTGGGCGGCGTTCCCCGAGGTCGACGGCACGCCGGCCGCGCCCAGCACGGGGGTCGCGCTCGCCGTGCCGTTGTTCGCGCCCGACACGTCGCTGTCGTACGAGGCGATCTCGTGCCTGACCTCCGACGACCTCCTCGCCTCGGTCATGACCGGCTCGGGGCACAGCGCGGCGCGTGTGAGCACCTACGACCTCGATGCCGTGAAGGCCGGGTATCCGCTCGCCGACGTCACCCGTCCGGCCGTCGACAGCGCGGTCACGCTGCCGTCCACCCCGTACTGGATGCAGGCGCGGGCGGCGCTCGTGAAGACGTGGACGCCGATCTCCTCGGTCGGGTCGGCCACCCCGCGCCGTTCCCAGGCGGCGGTCCGCGACGCCGTCGCCGGGAGGCTGCCGTGAGCACCGAGCAGCCCGTCCAGCCCCAGCAGCCGGAGCCGGCCGACGTGGTCGAGACGTCGACGGCCGTGACCGCGGACGAGGAGCACGACCTCGCCCCGATCGGTCCGGCGCCCACGCGGCGACGACGCCGTCGTCGTGCAGCGGCGTCGCCCCGACGCCGACGCTCGGGCTGGCCGCTGCTGGCGCCGACGGCGCTGGTCCTCGCGGCCCTGACGCTCTGGCCGCTCGGCCTCCTGCTCTGGACCTCCCTGCGGCGCTCGTCGAGCACCGTCGGCGACGACACTTTCGTGGGGCTCGACAACCTGACCGGCCTGCTCGGCGACCGCTCCTGGTGGCTCGCCGTGTCGGTGACGCTGCTGCTCGTCGTCGTGGCCGTCGGCGTGCAGCTCGTGCTCGCCTCCGTCGTGGCCGCGAGCATCCGTCGGCTGCGCCTGCCGCTGGCCGTGGTGTCGGTGCTGCTGCTCGCACCGTTCGCGCTGCTGCCCGTCGTGACGGCCTCGGTGTGGCGCGACGCCGTCACCTCGGGCGTCGGTCCCGCGTGGTTCGGCTACGACGGCGGGTCGAGCGCTGCGGCGGCGTTCGCCGTGGTGGCGGGCGAGGTCTGGCGCGGCACGGGCGTGACGGCGGTGATCCTGCTCGTCGGACTCACGCGCGTCGACCGTCGGCTCATCGACTCGGCCGTGGCCGACGGCGCCACCTCGTGGCAGCGGCTCCTGCGCGTCACGTGGCCCGCCGCCGCGCCGGCCGTGGCGGTGGCCGTCCTCTACCGCGCGACGGACGCGCTCCGCGCGCTGGAGGGTCCGCTGCTCGCGGCGCCCTCCGGCGGGGTGCGCACCGTGCCCGTGCTGACGTGGGAGACGACCTTCGAGAGCTTCGAGCGAGGTCTCGGAGCAGCCTCCGGCGTCCTGCTGTTGGTGCTGGCGGGCCTGGTCGCAGCCGTCCTCGTCGCCGTCCTGCGACCCGGGAGGCGTGCGTGAACCCCACCGTCCGCTCCCGGCTGTGGGCCGCCGGCA